>JBBQVN010000016.1:0-41624 GCA_038211475.1 Terriglobales bacterium
TCCTGCACTACGAAATCGGGAGCGGCGGCGCCCAGGTGAGGAAGATGAGTGGCGCGATTGCATCCGGCGAGCGCGAGAATCAATCCAATAAAAAGTAGAAGACGTTTCACCAGACCATTTTAGCGGAAGTCACCTCCGCGATGGACACGCAGGCTCTACGCAGGCGGAAAGTATCGGAGTGGGCCGCGCATTCCCTTCATCAGCAGAAGAAATAATAGCCAAACAAATAATGATGCCCAACAAATCTCCTACAGTGTCGATCATCGTTCCCGCGAGGAATGAGGAGGCGTGTCTGGGAGCCTGCCTGACTTCTTTAATGGGGCAGGAGGGCGTGGAGTTTGAAGTGATCGTGGTGGACGATGGCTCGACGGACCGGACTCGCGCGATCGCGGAAAAGTCTGCGGTGCGACTGATCAGCCCAGGACCTTTGCCGGCGGGATGGACGGGCAAGAACAACGCGGTGGTGGCAGGCGCAGGCGAGGCGACAGGGCGATGGTTACTGTTTACCGATGCCGACACGGTGCACCTGCCGGGCTCGCTGGCACGAAGCGTGGCCGAGGCGGAACAAGCCGGGGCGGATATGTTGTCATATTCGCCGGAGCAGGTGGTCAAGACTTTCTGGGAGAAGGCAGTGATGCCGGTGGTGTTTGCAGAACTGGAGGAAGCGTATCCTCCGGCGCAGGTGAGCGATCCAGATTCGGAGGTCGCCGCGGCCAACGGACAATACATTCTGATTCGGCGGGAGGCCTACGATGCGGTGGGTGGACATGAGGCGGTAGCGCATGACTTGCTGGAGGACGTGGCGCTGGCGAGGGCGGTGAAAAAATCGGGACGAAAATTGCTTTTTCGTTACGGCGCCGACGCGGTACGCACGCGGATGTACCGCAGCTATGCGCAACTGGTGGAAGGATGGACCAAAAATCTGGCGTTGTTGTTTCCCTCGCCTGTAGGCGTGGCCCTGCGGCGAATGCTCGACGCGCTGCTGGTGATTGCGGGCCTGGTCTTTTTTGTGACCGCGCTCCCATTCGGGCGCTGGTGGGTGGGCGGATTGGGGCTGGTTCCTGCGAGCATAGTGTGGTGGCGGATTCGGCGGGCAAATTTTTTGTGGGATGCGACTCTGCTGGCGACCTGGGCAGGGCTGCCGATGTTTTCGTATCTTTTGGTACGTTCGGCCATCTGTTACAGAACTGATGGCGTAAGCTGGAAGGGAAGAAAATATTCGAGGACCCCCGGTGCGGGGAAGGAGAGCAAAGTTGGGCACAGTGTATCTGACACGCAAGGCTGAGTTTGCCGCCTCGCACTACTATCACAGTCCGGACCTGTCGGCTGAGGAGAACTTGAAGCTGTTCGGCAAGTGCAATAACCCCAACGGCCACGGCCACAACTACACGCTGGAAGTTACGGTAAAGGGTGCAGTCGATGCTACGTCGGGGTTCGTAGTGGATTTGAGACAGCTGAAAGAAATCATGAACCGCGAAGTGCTGGAGGCGATGGACCACCGGTTCCTGAATAAAGAAGTGCCGGAGTTCGAGAGTTTGATTCCGACGACGGAGAACATTGCGATTGCGGCCTGGCAGAGGTTGGAGCCCAAGTTGACGGCGGCGCAACTGCATCGGGTGCGGGTGTATGAGACGCCCGACCTGTTTGTGGATTTTTACGGGGAAGCATGAAGGCATACTTGACGCGGCGGTACATGATTTCGGCCTCGCACCGGTTGCACAGCGACGAGTTTTCGCCGGAGAAAAACGACGAGATCTTTGGCAAATGCAACAACCCGCATGGGCACGGGCACAACTACATGGTTGAAGTGACGGTGTCAGGCCAGGTAGACGCGCGGACAGGGATGGTGTGCAATCTGGTGGACCTGGATCGGGTGGTCGCGAAAGAAATTGTGGAGCGCTACGACCATCAGAATTTGAATATGCTGCCAGAATTCGAGCGAAATGTTCCCACCACGGAAAATTTGTGTATCGCGGTGTATGACATTTTGGAACAAGGAATTCGGTTTGCTCATCTGGATAAAGTAAGAATCGAAGAGACCATGATGAATTCGTTTGAGTACGCGGGTTAGGAAGGATCGCGTTTATGAAACCAACAGTTGAACCAACTACGTTGACCAGTGCGACGTTCGAAGACCTGGTGCGGGAGATTATTGTGCGGGTGGGAGAAGACCCGCGGCGCGAGGGACTGGAGCAGACACCGGCGCGGGTGGCGAAGGCCTATGCGCAGATCACACGAGGCTACCAGGAAGATCCGGAGGCGCTGCTGAAGAAGGCGCTGTTCACTGTGCATTACGACGAGATGGTCATTGTGAAAGACATCGAGATGTTTAGCCTGTGCGAGCATCACCTGCTGCCCTTCTTTGGGAGGGTGCATGTGGCCTATGTTCCGAATGGGAAAGTGATTGGGCTGAGCAAGATCCCACGGCTGGTGGAGATTTTCTCGCGGCGTTTGCAGATTCAGGAACGGTTGACCATGCAGATTGCGGAGACGATCCAGAAAACGATCGAGCCGCAAGGGGTGGGCGTGGTGATCGAGGCGCGGCACCTGTGCATGATGATGCGGGGCGTGGAAAAACAACACTCGGCGGCGGTGACGTCATCGATGCTAGGCTGTTTCCGCGCCGAGCAGGAAACGCGCAGTGAGTTTCTGGCGCTGATTCGCGACAAGAACGGCGTAGTGTAGGTGCACTTCGTTGCGAACCTGTCGGTCCCCAAGAAAAATCTGCATTGTAAATCCAGGCCGCCCTCCCCCGAGGGATACGGCCTGGTGTTCCCAGTGGCCCGGACGTTCGATCGTCCAACGGCAATCGTGCGCCAGAACCAAGTGCTCTTAACTGCTGTACGCGTGCCGATTGAGTTTTGGATTGCGGCCTATCCAAAACGATAGTGGGCTATCGGAACGGTAAGGGCTGTAGCGCACGGCGGACCGCAGAGCGAACTGGCTGAGCTAACCAATCAAGGGACTTGCGGACTGGCGGGCTGTGGTCATTGAATTGCCTTTCTGATTGAAGAAGTATTTCTGAGAGGAAGGTAACCCATGTGTTGTGGCAGCGCGAGAACATCAACTCAAAAGATCAGTAAACCGGGACAGCCCGAAGCACGAAGAATGGTTTCGTTGCCGGGGATTCTGCAGGTCGCACGGTTCCAGTACACCGGCAAGACGGGAGCGACGGTAGTGGGGGCAGGGACGGGCCGTAGCTATCGCTTCGTGACGGACGGCGCAGTGGTGGCGGTGGACGGACGGGACATCGCGTCAGTCAGCCAAAAGCCATTTCTCACTCGAGTGTAACTACTTAGGGACTTCCAGGGGCGGGCCGGCATTTTGTAGTTAGTTGCGCGGCAATGCTGGTACTATGATTATCGGCCACTCCTCCCCCGCTTGGGGCCAGTCAGGAGGAGTGTGGCAGTGAAGAAGCGCTCCCGGTTATCTGGGGCCGACAAAGAGATTTACGCGCGGCAAGTGCAAATCTGCAAAGCATTTGCCAACGTAACGCGACTGCAGATGCTGGACCTGCTGGCGCATCGAGAATGGCCGGTGGGCGATTTGCAGAAGGAACTGCAAGTCTCCAAGCCCAACCTATCGCAACATCTAGCCATCTTGCGCGGCGCGGGAGTGATCTCGACCCGCCGGGAAGGCAAGCATGTGTATTGCATGCTGGCCATCCCGGAAGTGAAACAAGCCTGCAAGCTGATTAAAGGAGTGCTGCGAGCGCAACTGAAGCGAGGACAGAAACTGGCGGTGTGAACGGGGGTCCGGGAGCCCTCGATCACGCCTCCGCCTGCATCCTCTGACTCAGGACGTGACTCAGCTACAGCAAGTGGGAGCGCAGCAGGATTTCTGCGAGCCACCCATCGGCTTCACCGCTCGTACGAATGCGCTTAGGAACTTGCCGTCCACTTGCGAAGCGATGGCATCGACGTCGATGCCCTGGCCGGCGAGGAATTCGCGGGCGTCGTCCACCCGGTAGATGCGAGTGGGCTGCAAATCAATTTGTTCAAATCCAGCCGCCGCCAACTTGCTGCGATAGTCATTCTCCTCCAGCGCTCCGGCGATGCAGCCTACCCAGGCCAGTATGCTCTGACGAATTTCAGGCAGCATCTCGCCGCGAGTGACGACGTCGGAGACCGCGAGACGTCCCCCCGGTTTCAATACTCGAAAGGCTTCGCGCAGAACGCGGTCTTTGTCTGCCGAGAGGTTGATCACGCAGTTGGAGATGATGACGTCGACGGAATTGTCGGGCAGAGGGACGTGCTCGATTTCGCCCTTGAGAAACTCGACGTTGTCTACGCCCGCCTTGCGCTTGTTGTGATTGGCGAGGGCGAGCATTTCGTCGGTCATGTCGAGGCCGTAAGCTTTGCCGGTGGGCCCGACGCGCTTGGCGGAGAGCAGCACATCAATGCCGCCGCCGGAACCTAGATCGAGAACGACTTCGCCGGCATGGAGCTGAGCCAGCGCCGTGGGGTTGCCGCAGCCGAGCGAAGCTAGCAGAGCCTCCTCGGGGATCTGCCCCGCTTGGGCCGCATCGTAGAGGTTGGAGGTGATGGGGTCAGCGAATTCGCGAGCGGGGGAAGCGCCGCAACACGAACTGCCGCCGGTGGTGACGCGCAACGCGGCTTGGGCGTATTTCTCTTTCACGGCGTCCTTGATGAAGGTATTGGATTCAGTGGTGCTCATGATCGAGTCTCCTTTTTACGTATTTGAAGAATGCCAGACGGTTTGATTGCCTTATTGCGGGTGCAGCACTCGGCATAGAGAAAGCCGAGCAGGTCTTGCAGAGCGTCGACGTTGGCGGTGTAGCGGAGGAAGGTGCCCTCGCGCTGGATCTGTACCAGGCCCTCATTCTTCAGCTTGTCAAGGTGGTGGGACAGCGTGGAGTTGGGGATGTCGAGTTCGTTTTGAATGTCGCCGACCACCATTCCGGTAGGGTGGGCAGAGAGAAGCAGCTGCATGATGCGCAGACGGGGAGCTGTGCCCATGGCAGAAAACATGTCGGCGTAGCGAGTGACGAGATTGGGGGTGCGGGGCGCAGTGGAGGCAGCCATGTTTCGACACTACCGGAAATACAGATGGATGTCAAGAGGGCTACTAGGAGCGGGTGATGGGCGCGGCCGAAGAACAACTGGAGTGGGGCTAGGGGACAGTGACAATCAGGGCGTTGCAGGCCTTTTTGCTGAGGCGACGGTAGCTGTGCTGGACTGCAGAGTCGAAGTAGATGGCGTCGCCAGTCTCCAACTGAAATTCTTCGCTGGCGATTTTGAGATTCAACTCACCGGCGAGTAGATAAAGGAATTCCACGCCAGCGTGCTGATGAGGTTTGACCTTATCGACGGCCAGATCCTGAAAGTCCGCGAAAAAAGCATTGATCTTTTTTTCGGTGGCGGGATAGTCGAGGCATTCAAAGAAGTAGGAGATGTCGTTGGTGCCGGGGCGGTCAGGGAAGCGCATGCGTTCGTTGCGACGGACGATGGAGACGACGCGGCGCTTGCGCTCGTCGTTGAAGAAGTATTCCAAGCCCACATTAAACACCATGGCAATGCGGAGCAGAGTGGGGAGGGTGGGGAAAAGCTTGCTGCGCTCAAGTTTCGACAGGAGAGCGGCGGAGAGGCCGGTGTGCTTGCCGAGTTCGACCAGGCCCATGCCCTTGCGGAGTCGGAGGGAGCGAAGTTTCTCGCCGATGGAGTAGGGGCGCAGACCGTCTTCAATTACTTTGGTAACCATAGGTTGTCCTCACAGTGAACAACATGTTCTCAATGATAAATATCATACCAAGAAAAAACAATGCCAGCACATGAAAAAACAATGAGGCTAACTATCAGGACATAGGGAACGGCGTGGAGTGCGGTTCTTCCCAACGCGGCCCAGGGTCGGCCAGGAGCCTTCATTCCTGGCGGCGAGGGTTCGGTGGTAGAAGGGGCCGTTGTTATCAGAGGTTGGTGCTAGCAGGGTCGCGCTAGAAGGGCTTCTTGCCGAACAGGCCGCCGAGGCCTTTGGGAAGCTTCACTGGATTGTTTCCCTTGATGAGATTCTGGAGTTGGCCGCCCAGCATGCCATTCACGTCGGCTACAACGGTGGGGTTCGACGTGGTGCCTTGAATTTTGAAAGGCAAGCTGCCGACACCACCCGTGCCGAGCCCAGCGATCTGAGTGACGCCGCCGATGGCACCGCCGTTCAAACTGGCGGCCATCTTGAAGTCGAGAGCGCCGGAAGGACTGACGGTTCCGGCTCCCGTCACGGTTCCGAAAGAAGGAACGATGAGATTGATATTTTCCAGGCGGCTTCCCTCGGGACTGTTGCGAACATTGGAACTGAGGTTCTGGATGGTGGTGTTGGAACCGTCGCCCTGGTTTCCAGTAAGGGCACTGATGGCGGACATTTTTGAGCCCAGGTTGAATCCGGCAAGTTCGGAATTCGCCAAACGAACGGGGCCCGTGGTGACGAGTTTCTCGACCGGACCGAGGATGCTGAGGTCGGCGGAGAGGGTGCCACCCTTGAGCTGAGAACCGGAAGGCAAGATGACGCCCAGAGCAGGGAGCATGGCTGCGAGCTCGTCCACTGGCATGGCGGGCGCGTTGAGTTTCATGTTGACCGAAGTGGTTGCGCCCTGGGTTTGATAGGACCCGGTGAGGTGAGCGACCGCGCGTCCCATGGCGACGTCGCCCTGGGTGATGGTGCCGGACCGGCGCTTAAGGTCGTGGTTCAAGGCGTACTGCACGGTGACGTCGCGGGCGGCGGGAGCGCCTTTAGGCGAGAGCTTTATTTTGGCGGCTTTGAGGATTCCGTTGAGCTGGGCAACTTTGCCGTCGGAATTCAATTGGCCATCCACGTCAACCAGGCCGTCAATGCCGGAGCTCGGATCGAGAAAGCCGCTCTTGGCTAAATTCCAAGCGGCGATATGGAGTTTGGCCTTGAGTGGAGTATCGGAGGCATCGCTGGCGTTAATGGGACCGGTGGCGCCGTCCACTTTGATGACACCGCCGTCGGCGGCGACGGCGTTGAGTTCAAACGGAAAGGAATTGGCGAAGGAGAAATCGCGGATCTTGATGTTGACTTTGGTGTAGGTGTGGGGCGGGGCGGTGGAGGGCGCGGTGCCCACGGTCACGGTGCCATCGACGACGTCGAGCTTGGCCACGGAAACGTTGGCCCGATCGATGGTGGAGGATGACTTCGGGTCGGGTTCCGCGGGTTTTGTCTGGGTGGATCCAATGGAGGAATAATTCCAGCGGCCGTCTGGGGCGCGCAGCAAGTTAATGTGCGGACCCTCGATGGTGATGCCAGTAATGTGCAGCTCTTTGGAGAAAATGAGGGGCATGAGCTGGACGCCAACTTTTAAGGACTTGGCGGTAAGGAAGGGGGCAGAGCTGAATTTCGGGTCGTCGGAGGCGGAGACATCGGAAGCGGTGACGCTGGCTGAAAAAATCGCAAGACGGAGGTCGCCAACTTTTACTTGCCGCCCCAGGGCGCTGCCAAGCTCTGACTCGAGACGGGGCCGAAAACTATTGGCGTCGAAAAAGAACGGGACGGCGACGAGGACGAGGAGGAGGAGGACGACGACGCCTCCAACGATACGGACCAATCGGTTCTTGGGCAAGCTTTCCTCCGCAGCGATTTCACAGCAGGTAATTCGATTCGAACCAGATGCCAAACCCGCACGACAGCGCGACACAAACGAAATTTACCCCGCCAGTGTAGCACCCTCCTGTGAGGTCTTATTGGGGGCGGTTATTTATTGAGGACTGTTATTGAGGACTGCTATTGAGGGCCGTTATTGAGGCTCTTGGGTTAACTCTGGGGTCGGAACGTCGGGGCCTTCCAGTTCGCTGCGACGCTGGGCGCGCTGCTGATTCAGGATGTCGGCGGCGGCCGCCAGTTCGGCCTGACCCGCAGATTTGCGTCCGAGACGAAGCAGTACCTGCCCGCGCAGGTAAAGGATGCTGGAATTTTGGGGATCGAGGGCGCGGGCCTGATCTAATTCGGCGAGTGCGGCGGGGATTTTCTGCTGGCGCACGAGGAGTTTGGCGAACCCAAAATGCGAGCTCACAAGATTGGGATCGAGGCGCAGAGCGTGGCGATAATTCTTTTCGGCGGCGCGGTCATCCTGAAGGGAAGCAAAGACTGAGGCGAGTTCGTCGTAGTCGAAGGCAACGTCAGGCTCGATAGCGATGTCACGCTCGAACTCCTGCTTCGCCTGCTCGTACTGCTGCTGATGGAGGTAAGCGAGACCGAGGTTGAAATGTACAAAGGGCAGGGAAGACTCGGACTTGGCAGCTGCCTGTAGCTCAACGATGGCTTGGTCATATTCCTGACGATTGAGGTGGGCCTTGCCCATGAGCAGATGAAATTCGGCAGAGCCTTGGCCGACCTCGATCAAGCGGTTCAGAGATTGTTGCTCGAGGGCATCGCGCTGGGCCTTGTGGGCGGCAATACCCAGAACATAGAGGTAATTCATTTGCAGGGAGGCCTGGGGCCAGAGGGGCTGCAAAGCGTCAGCCGCGTCGGCATAGCGCTCTACAAAAAAGTAGCAGAGGCCGATGAGGTACCGGGCCTGATAGGAATTGGGATCGTCGCGGAGCACAGACTCAAATGGCGCGAGGGCGGAGCGGAAATCATTTTGGCGATAGTAGACAAGGCCGATGTTGAGCCGGATGCCGGAAACCTGGGGCGCGAGCTTCTGGGCTTTTTGCAACATCTGCAGGGCGGAGGACCACTGCTTGCGGCGCATGGAAATGACTCCCAGGTTGGCGTAGGCTCCAGCGGTCCCCGGGTTGATTGCGAGCACCTGGCGGAAATCCTTTTCAGCGAGAGCGAGGTCACCCTTCTGCAGGGCGGCTTCTGCGGTTGCGAATAACTTCTGTGGGTCGGGCAGGGCGGCTTTCGATGCGCGAGGGGCGGCGCTGGTCTGGGCGCGGACATGGTCCGGCGCTGCCGCCAGTAGGGAAAAGGCAAGCGCCCATCCGACCGATATTCTTGACAGAGGTTTCACGGGTGCTGTAGTGTCCGCCAGCAACAGCCTAAATTTAAAAGCGCGAACTCGCAAAGTGGAGAGCGCGAAGAGGAGTCTGAGCCTTGGTCCCAAGCGAAAGCGGCAAGCGTCCCGGTGGCGGAAAGAAGGGCGCGGTTGCGGGACTGCGCAAAACGGGCAAGGCCGGGGCATCGCAATCTGCGGCGGTCACGATTCGGGACGTGGCGAAGCAGGCGGGGTTCTCTCCGACCACGGTTTCCATCGTGCTGAACAACGCCCCGCTGTCGCGCTACATTCCGGCGACGACCAAGAAGAGGATTGAAATCGCAGCGCGGCAGTTGGGATACCGGCCAAATATTTTTGCGCGATCGCTGCGGAACAAGCGGAGCCAAACCGTCGGGGTGATGGTGTTTGACATGACAGACCCTTACTGCACGATGGTGTTGCGGGGGATTGAGAACACGCTGTACCAGTCGTCGTTTCTGCCCATCCTGACCGATGTTCACAACGAGCGCGGGCGTTTCGAGCGCTACCTGGAGATGTTGCTGGATCGCCGCATTGAAGGGCTGATCGTGCTGGCGAACTGGCTCTTCTTGGACATTGACCTGCTGGCCGATCTGGAGAAGAGCAACATTCCTACAGCGATGATCGGAAGGGAAGTGAAGAACGATTCCATCAGTTCGGTGCTGGTGGATAACGAAGCGGGAGCGCATGCCGCGCTCGACCACCTGCACTCGCTGGGGCATCGCAAGATTGCTTTTGTGCGGGGGCCAGCGCAGTTGGTGGACAGTTTGCCACGCTGGAAGGGGGTGAAGGCTTTTGCGGCGGAGCACAAACTCCAAGTGGATCCGCGGCTGGTGGTGGACTTGCCGGAGTCGAGCGATCCGATATCGGGATTTGAAGACGGGTACAAGCTGACCGAAGAGTTGCTGAAGCGGCGGCGGCCGTTCACCGCGCTAATGGCATTTGACGACATGACGGCTTTTGGGGCCATCCGGGCGCTGACGCATGCGGGCATTCGGGTTCCGGAGCAGTGTTCGGTGATTGGATTTGACGACGTGGCGCCCGCTTCGTGGTATACCCCGGCGCTGACCACGGTGCGCCAGCCGATGGAGGCGATGGGAGCGGCAGCGGCGACCTTGGTGGTCGAGGGGATCAACGGAGTGGTGGAGAAGCGAAAGACCCGTGCCACGCACCGGATCGTTGCGCCCGAGCTGGTAGTCCGCGAGTCTACTCGGAGTGTGCTGTAGGCCGAGTCTGTGGAGGTTGGAGCGTCGTTCTGGATGGAATTTTGTGCTTGACATTTAGAGTTGAAGTCACGTATTGATACGATTTAATACTGGGGTTTCGTGGTTCTGCAACGTAGTGGGGACGTAGGTTTAGGGGGAAGCAATGAGATTGCGAATGGTGTGTCTGGTTGTAGCGCTGGCGTCTGCTACGGCACTTTACGCTCAGGACACGGCGACGCTGGCTGGCTCGGTGAAGGATCAGAGTGGGGCGACCATTGCGAATGCTACGGTTGAAGTGGTGAGCCCGGAGCGCGGTCTAAGCCGCACAACCGTTACGAACCAGGACGGCGAGTTCTCCTTGCCAGCGCTGACTGCCGGATCATACGACTTGCGGGTAACGGTTCCAGGATTCAGGAAGTATGACGCCAAGGGCGTGGTGCTGCGGGTAGCGCAGAAGTCCAGGGTGGATGTGGTGCTGCAGGTGGGCGACGTGGGCACTGTAATCACGGTGGAAGGAACCAGCGTGGCCCAGGTGGAGACGCAATCGTCTGACCTGTCGGGCACGGTCACCGGCAAACAGATCACGCAACTGGAACTCAACGGGCGAAACTTTACACAACTGGTGACGCTGGTGCCGGGAGTGAGCAACCAGACGGGGCAGGATGAGGGCACCGTGGGCATTAGCGGCAATGTGGCGTTCAGCGTGAACGGCGGACGAACTGAGTACAACAACTGGGAACTGGACGGCGGCGACAACATGGACAACGGCAGCAACACGACGTTGAATGTGTATCCCAGTCTGGAGGCGATTGCCGAGTTCAAGGTGCTGACGTCGAACTATGGAGCGCAGTACGGACGGAATGGGTCGGGAACGGTCGAGGTGGAAACCAAGTCAGGAACGAATGCATTCCACGGGAATGTGTATTCGTTTGTGCGCAATGATATTTTCAACGCCAAGAACTACTTCCAGAGCAGCGTTCCGGCGTACAAGAAGAATGATTTTGGCTACACCATCGGCGGGCCGGTGTACATTCCCGGAGTTTATAACCGAGCGAAAGACAAGACATTCTTCTTTTGGTCTGAGGAATGGCGGCGCGACCGAGTGCCGGGACAGACTTTCTTTCAACCGGTGCCGTCGAATGCAGAGCGCAGCGGAGACTTCAGCGATCTGTGCCCGAACCCTACAACCAGTACGACAGGAAGCCCAGACTTTTCGGATTGCCCGCAGGTGAACGGCGTGTACACTCCAAACCTGACTACACTGCCGGATTTCGTCGGCAATCAGACCAATGCACAAGCTTTACTGGCGCTGATTCCCACGCCGACATCTGGATCGCCCGGGGCGGAAATTTTTCAATCAGCGCCGACGCAGCCCACGAACTGGCGAGAAGAACTGATTCGGGTGGACCACAACCTGAGTTCGAAACATCGCGCGACATTCCGCTACATCCACGATTCCTGGGACACGTTGAACGCCACCCCACTGTGGACGAATTCGGGGAGTTTTCCCACCGTGCAGACAAAATTCCAAGGGCCGGGAGTGAGCCTGGTGACGCGGTTGACGTCGACGTTTTCGCCGACGCTACTGAATGAATTTGTGTTCAGCTACACGACCGACCACATTGTGTTGACCAACGCGGGGAACTTTAGGCGCGGTTCGAACGTGACGATTGGATCGCTGTTCCCGGGAAGCACCTTCAACGGGAGCCTGCCAGGGATTCAACTGAATGGCGGCAATGCTTATGGGCAGGGCTTTGGGGAGGACCCCGGTTATATCCCGAATGGCCCGTACAACGCGAATCCGACTTATACCTACCGCGACAACATCAGCCAGATTATCGGCAAGCACAACTTGACCTATGGCGGCTATTTTGTGGCGGCGCAGAAGAACGAGTTCGGGGGAGAACTGGCGGCGCCAGCAGGATCGGTGCCAGGGTTCCTGACGTTCGATCCAACACAATCTTCGACGACGACGGGAAATCCGTTCGCGGATCTGCTGCTGGGATATATCGCCAGCTACGGGCAGCAAAGCAAGTTCATCAAGTACTACAACCGGTACAAGGTATTCGAACCGTACGTTCAGGATGATTGGCATGTGACGCCCCACCTCACTTTAAATCTGGGATTGCGGATCAGCTTTTTTGGAACCTATCGGGAAAAGTTTCATCAGGCATTTAATTTTGATCCGTCGCATTACATTGCAGGACAAACGGCAGTGAATCCAGATGGAACGGTTTCGGGGCTGACCGCGAACGGGCTGCCGCCGAGTGTTAACAATCTGCCAAATGGGATTGTGCAGTGCGGGGTGACCAAGGGAGTGCCGGTGAGTTGCATGCAAGGGCATTTGTTCAATCCGGCGCCGCGAATCGGTTTTGCGTGGGACCCGCGGGGCGATGGGAAAATGGCGGTTCGCGGAGGATATGGGATCTTCTTCGAACATGGCAACGGGATTGAGGGCACCACGGAATCGCTGGAGAACTCGCCGCCGCTGGCCACGGCGCTGGTGCAAAACAATATTGTGGGATACACCAACATCGGCTCAGTGGGAGGGGCACAGGCGGCGCAGCTTCCGTTGAGTGTGGTGGCTATTCCGAACCGGGCAGTGTGGCCGTATGTGCAGCAATGGCATCTCGACCTGCAACGTGAGGTATTGCGGAACACGGTGGCGACGCTGTCATACGTGGGGACCAAGGGCACGCATCTTTCGCGGCGCACAGAACAGAACCAGTTGCAGCCGCTGGCGGCGACGCCATATGCACCGGGCGAGCCGATCAGCAGTACGACCGACCCGGCAACGGGATTTCCGATTGATTGCGGCCAGCAGTTTGATCAGTATGGGGTGCCGACGAATGCGGCTACACCGGTTGGCAACGTGCCGATTGGGTATGGCGGCCCGGGAGTATTGAGTCCGGCGGTGTATTTGGGCATCGCGGCGTGCGGAGTCAATGCCGATCCGTTTCGCCCCTATCAGGGGTATTCGAGCATTGACCACTATGAGTACGCGGCGTCGTCGGTTTACCACGCGCTGCAGTTGGCCGTTCGGCGCAATGTAGGCGCAGTGCAATTGAATCTCTCCTACACCTACAGCCACTCGATTGACGATTCGTCGAGCGTGGGAGACCACGGCTTTTTGGATACCTACCACTTGAGCCAATACCGAGCCAGTTCCAATTTTGACCAGCGGCATATTCTGACGGCCGGATATATTTGGGATCTGCCGTTCTTCAAGAAGCCGGGGCTGAGCCACACGCTCATCGGGGGATGGCAGTACTCGGGGATTGCGGACTTCTCGACCGGGTCGCCGTTCAGCGTGACTTACACGCGGGACAATACGGGCGCGGGCAATGGATTGGCCAGCAGCCCGGCATATCCCGACCGGATTGGCGATCCGAAGTCGGGGATCGTGCAAACACCCCTGGCGGGGTTCGGGCCTTTGCTGTACAACCCCAATGCGTTCACCGACCCGCGCGGTCTGAGCTTCGGCAATGCGGGGCGGAACGTGCTGAACAACCCCAAGCGGATCAATTTTGACATGGCGCTGTTCAAGCATTTTGCCCTCAAGGAGAGGCTGGGCGTGGAGTTCCGAGCGGAGGCGTTCAACGTGTTCAACCATACGCAATGGGGGTTCCTGGGGGGCGATGGGGGATCGGCGGCATCGAACTCGACGCAGGGCCTCAGCTCAGGAACGAACAGCTTCGGAGCGAATAATTTTCTTCATATCGGAACCGCGCATAACGCCCGCATTCTGCAACTGGGTGCGAAGTTTATTTTCTAGTTTTGCGGCCGGTCGAGGGAACGAGAGCAACGCTGGTTCGTATCTGTTGATGACGGCCTGAAGGTATGAGGGCGGCAAACCCGGGCGCCATTTATAATCGCCGCCATGGAAACCGGACTTGGAGACAGAGTTGCAATTGTTGCCGCGTCGAGCCAGGGCATTGGGCGGGCGGCAGCGGAAGGCTTGGCGGCCGAGGGGTGTCACCTGGCCATGTGCGCCCGGAACGCAGAAGCGCTTCTGGCAGCGGCCGAGGAAATTCGTAAGCGCAGTGGCGTGCAGGTTCTGGCCGAACCCCTAGATGTGCGCGACTCGGAAGCCGTGAAACAGTTTGTCGCCACGGTGGCGAAACGATTTGGTCGCGTGGACATCTGCGTGACCAATGCGGGCGGGCCGCCTTCCAAAGGATTTCTTGAAACCACCAACGACGAGTGGCAGAACGCAGTTGAACTGAATCTACTCAGCACGGTGTACTTTGCCCACGAAGTTATCCCCCACATGCAGAAACGACATTGGGGAAGGATTGTGACCATCACTTCCATTTCATCAAAGCAGCCAATTGCCGATCTGGTTTTGTCGAATGCGGTCCGTACCGGCGTGGCGGGGTTGGTGAAGAGCCTGGCCAATGAATTCGGAAAAGACGGAATTCTGGTAAACAATGTGGGTCCGGGGTACACGGCAACGGAGCGCTTGAAGAGCCTGGCGGAAGCGCGGGCGAAGGCAGTGGGGAAGACGGCGCAACAGTTGTTCGATGGCTGGGCAGCGGATGCTCCGCTCAAGCGAGTAGGCGAAGCCCGTGAGGTGGCGGACGCGATTGTTTGGCTGGCCTCGGAACGAGCGTCATACATCACCGGCCAGACGATTCTGGTGGATGGCGGACTGTACAAGGGGTTGTGATCGGTTGCGGGCGGGCTTCCACAGGCGCGGTCCTGCTAAAATCATGGAGGTCAGGTATCGGTCTTACGCGACGCACTCTCGCCAACCCCGCCAGGTCCGGAAGGAAGCAACGGTAACGGGCTCTTGCGTGTGCAGTGAGATTCCGGTGCCTGACTTTTTTGTTCCAGCTTCCAGTTTGCGCTGCCGGCGTTCTCCGGTCCAAGGGTTCGGGCGCTCTCCGATAGAATCTAACCGTGAGATTTCTGAAGAATCTTCGCACCACGTTGGAGATGATCAAGTGGGAGCACTCAGTGTTCGCGCTGCCATTTGCGCTGTGCGGAGCCATGCTCGCGGCGCGAGGGCTACCCTCGTTGCATCAGACGCTTTGGATCATGGTAGCGATGGTCTCGGCGCGCTCCGCTGCGATGGCGTTCAATCGCCTGGCCGATGTCTCGATTGATGCGGCGAACCCGCGTACTCGAACGCGGGCATTGCCAGCGGGGATTCTAACCGGCGGGTTCGTTAGCCTGTTTGTGGTGGTGACGAGTGCGATGCTGGTGTTAGCGGCGTGGCAATTGAGCCAGTTGGCGTTCTGGTTGTCGCCGGTGGCACTGGCGGTGGTGCTGCTGTATTCGTACACCAAGAGGTTCACTCGCTGGTCGCACCTGGTGTTGGGATTCGCTTTGGGAATTGCTCCAGCAGCGGCGTGGATTGCGGTTCGCGGATCGCTCGATGCCCGCATTCTGCTGCTCACGGCAGCGGTAACGTTCTGGGTGGGAGGTTTCGATATTTTGTACAGCTGCCAGGACTACGAGTTCGACCGGAGCGCGGACCTGCACTCGGTACCTCGGCATTTTGGGATCCGCAATGCGCTTCGCATGGCACGGTTGCTGCATTTGCTGATGCTGGGGCTGCTGGTGGCTGTGATTGTGGCGTTCGGACTTGGAAAGCTGGCGATGGCTGGGGTGGCGATGGTCGCGTTGCTGCTGGCGTATGAACATTCTCTGGTGTCGCACCACGACTTGAGCAAGCTCAACGCCGCCTTCTTCACCATGAACGGGGTGATTTCGGTGGTGTACTTTGTGTTCACGGCTAGTGACTTGCTTTGGCGCTACTGAGAAAGAGTGATTGATGCAGGTGCGCATTCTGGCCGCGTTGTGCTTTGGAGCGGCTAGTGAGTGCGCTTCAAGACAATGGCGGCGTTTTCATCCGCGCCGATCAGCCCTTCCAGCTTGCGGAGGTCGGCGATGTGTTCGGGAGCGACCTGGTAGTCGCGGACAATCAGTTCGCGCCAATAGCGGACCTTGGAGCCGGTTACGTCAATCTTGCTTTGATAGCTGGCAAACCCGACGTCCAGACGGGCGGGCTCGGGCGTGTCGTCAACAGCGTAATCGGCGGGAATCTCGATCTCATATGTGTCCGTGATGCGGGAAGCTCCGCCAAGTAAGACGGCATACTTGCGAGGCTTGCGGTCGATGGCGAAACTCTCGTCGCCCAGCACACGCGGGCGCACTAACATGAGAGGGCCGCGAACCTGGCCGTATCGCGGCGAGGTAAAGCGCAGGGTTAGTAACAGATCCTGCTGATTCTGGTCGAGGTGCTCGACATCGGCGGACTGCAACGTGAAACCTTGCAAGGAGCGGTTCAGCCGCTTCTCAAAATGCTGGAAGCGTTGCTGCTGGTTGGCGCTCATCAAGGCATGGCGCTCCCAACTAGCGTGGTCGCCGGAACGATTTTCCATAACCACTCCCTCCAGCTTTCCATCCGATGCAATGCTTCAAAGCGACGAGGCTTCATAATCTCCTCCGGTGGGAGAGAGTAACTCCCCCGATCGTTTCGCCGTTTGCGCGCAACCTCAACAAGAGGATTAGGGGCGGGTGTAGCGGTAGCGGCGGGGACTGGAAGGGAAGAGTTTGATCAGCACCGCGCCCGCCACAAAGCCTCCCACGTGAGCCCAGAAAGCGATGCCTCCGGCTTGTCCCAAGTAGGGAGAAAGGGCTGCGGCGCCACTTAGCAGTTGGACCAAGAACCAGTAGCCGAGTACCAGCCAGGCCGGCAGGTGGAAGAAGAAGATGGGTGGGAACCACATCAGCACGCGAGCCCGCGGAAAAAGCCAAAAATATGCCCCCATGACACCGGCAATTGCCCCGCTGGCGCCGATGCTGGGAAGTTGGGAACCGGGGTTCAACAGGATGTGGGTCACGCCCGCGGCGAAACCACAGCTCAAGTAAAACATTAAGTATCGAAAAGCCCCTAAAGCGTCTTCTACGTTGTCTCCGAAGATGTAGAGAAATAGCAGGTTGCCGAGCAAGTGAAGCAGCGACGCGTGCAAAAACATCGAGGTGAAGATCGGGAGGATCGCCGCTACAGGATCAAACACAGGAGTGCCAACTAGAAGATGAAGGGTCCGCACAGGCACGATTCCGAACTGGTAAAGCAGCATCTGCTGAGCGCCAGGGGGTTGCGCGGCAGTCGATTCAAAAATGAAAACCAAAACATTTAGAATAATGAGGAAGTAATTGATTATAGGAGTCTTACGGCAAGATTGATCGTCACGTAATGGGATCATATCGGAACCGCAACAGAGCGCAGGCCGTTCAGGTGATAGTTTAGTGAATCAGGCCCGCAGCGGAGGGGAAGCCGCTGCTCGGACTCTGGATTCTCTCATGAACGGTGTATTCGTCATAGACAAACCCGCAGGTCTCACTTCTCACGACGTGGTGAACCGGGCGCGGCGCATCCTGCAGCAGCGCGACGTAGGGCACCTGGGGACCCTGGACCCCATGGCCACGGGGGTCTTACCGCTGTTAACTGGCAGCCTGACCCGGCTGGCGCGGTTCTATGTCGGCGCTGAGAAGGGCTATGAAGGGACGATCCGGTTCGGGTTCGCAACCGATACCTATGACCGTGACGGCGGCCCGACGGGAGAAGCCCAGGAGGTGGAGTTGACCCTGGAGGAATTGAAGGCATTGGCGACAAGGTTCCAAGGCCATATTCAGCAGGTCCCGCCGCTATTTTCAGCGAAGAAGGTGAATGGCGTTCCAGCCTATAAACTGGCGCGGAAGAAGCAGGACGTCGAGCTGGCACCGGTGGACGTCGAGGTGAAGGAATTGGAGATCATTAGCGTGGTTGGCTGCGAAGCCGCGTTCCGGGCCAGGGTCTCAGCAGGCACGTACGTTCGATCCATAGCGCACGAGATGGGGAAAGCAATGGGCTGCGGAGCCCACTTGGAGTCGTTGCGTCGAACAGCTGCGGGGGAGTTCAAGATCGGCGACGCTCACACGCTGGAGGCGCTGGCGAACGCAGCGACGGGTGGCCGCACTTCGGACTTGCTTATCCATCCTCGGCAGCTTCTGCCATCCATGCCCAGCGTGACGGCCGACGACGAGCAGGCCTCGCGCATACGGCACGGTCAATCGGTCAATCTGGCCGAGTTGTCGCGGGCACCGCTGGTCAAAGTCTTTTATGGACAGAGGGATTTGATCGCGATTGCGACGCGCATCGCAGGGAGTCTGTTCCATGCCAAGATAGTGTTCAGCGCGGGGTAGGAAAAGCATGGAGGGCCTTGAGAGAAGGCAAATTGGGAGTTATTTACAATGTCCGATAACATGTATTATGTTAACTTGCGCGATTGGCCGAAGGAAGCCGCGCAAAACACCGCCGTGATTCAAAGGTCCCCTGCCCGGCGTTTCCTCTGGCCCGCATTAAGGGATCTGCAGCTCCGTTACTCGCGAAGCAAGAGACTCAAGTCTTCACGGAATCTTTGCAGCGCCACAAGCCGCTCCGTCGTGGCTTCCACGATCTCCGCCTTGGCCTGAAACACTGGCTGCCCTGATATTTGTGTGAGAACGCCCATGACCTCGCCCATGCGCCAGCCGGGCGTTCCTAGCATTTGCAATCCGCCGATCCCAGGGACCAACAAGGCGACACAGTCGTCGCGCACTACGCCAATGCACTTGGGATAGCGATCGAAGATCTGGAGTTCAAAGCCAGCGAGATAGATGCGTTGCAGCTGTTCTGCGGGGTCCAAAGGAGGTCCATTTCCATTTGCTACACGCGGGAGGGTGAGCAGACGCCTACCCCGCATGGCTTCACATCTTGTATTTTCCGAGGTCGTCGTCGTTCAGGCCTTCCAGATATTTGCGGAGGTCCTCGCCGTTCATGTTGTCAGCGGCGTTTGCGGCGCGCTTGGAGTTCTTGAGCACTTCCTCGTCCACAAAAATGGGGCAATCCACGCGCAGCGCCAGCGCCAGCGCGTCAGAGGGGCGCGAATCAATACTGATGACGGAGCCGTGGTTTTCCAGCCAGATCACGGCATAAAAAGTGTCATCCCGCAGTTCGGTCACGACTACTTTGTGAACGTGTGCGTCAAGACCGGTGAGGACATTCTTGATGAGGTCGTGAGTCATGGGCCGGGGAGTCGCCACCTTTTCTATCTCCAGCGCGATGGCGCTGGCTTCGGCGGGTCCAACCCAGATGGGCAGCACGGTATCTCCGGTAGAATCCTTTAGCACGACGATAGGAATATTGGTGACCGGATCGGTCATCAGACCCCGAATCTTCATTTCTACTTCCATGACATCTCTCCCATCAGGCTGTTCGGGAAACTGGTCGTAACTAGAACGTCTACGTACCGCCCCGCTGCCAACTCGGCGCCCCCAGGCGCCACAAAATTCAAGGTCATGTTCTGCGACGTGCGTCCGATCCACTGGCCGCGCGATTCGTTCTTCCCTTCCACCATCACATCCAAGACCATCCCGACGCGTTTGCGATTGCGCGCCAGTCCAATCGCTTTCTGATGCTCGTTCACCACGGCCAATCGCCTCGCCTTTTCCTCGTCCGGAATGGCATCGTCCAGATGGATTGCCGGAGTATTCGGTCGGGGCGAATACTTGAAGGTAAAGACGCTATCGTACTCCGCTTCGGTCAAGAGCGACAACGTTTGTTCGAACTCGGCCTCGGTCTCTCCGGGAAAGCCGACAATGATGTCGCTGGTGATGCTGATGTCGCGCTGCGCCGACTGTATCCAGGAAATGCGTTCCAGATATTGCTCTCGGGTATAAAGCCGCTGCATTGCGTCCAACACGCGAGTCGAACCGCTCTGTACCGGCAGATGGACGTGGTTGCAGAGCGCGGGGGAAGCGTCGATGGCTTCGACAATATCGCGGCCAAAGTCGCGAGGATGCGAAGTGGTGAAGCGCACCCGCTTGATGCCGGGAATCTCGCCCACCGCGGTCAGCAATTCGGCAAAAGTCTTCTTGCCTTCCGGATCGTGAAACGAATTCACGTTCTGCCCTAGCAATTGGATCTCGGTGTAGCCCAAATCAGCCATCTGCCGCCCTTCCGCGAGCACCGAAGAGGATGACCGGCTGCGTTCTTTGCCTCGGGTAAACGGAACCACGCAGTAGGCGCAGAACTTGTCACACCCTTCGATGATGGTCAGGTATCCGCGGTGAGGATTAGTGCGGGCAGTGAAAGCGGTTTCGAAGCACTCGTCGGTTTCGCGGTCGTCCAGTCCAGTGGCGCGCATCCCGGCTTCAATCTGCACCAGCATGGCCGGCAGATTGCGGTAGGAAGCGGAGCCGCACACCATGTCCACATAGGGAGCGCGCTCGAAAATCTTGGCCCCTTCCTGCTGGGCGACACAACCCAGGACGCCAAACTTCTTGCCCTGCTTCTTAAGCTTTTTGTAATCGTTCAAACGGTTAAAAACCTTCTGCTCCGCTTTATCGCGGATAGAGCAGGTGTTGTACAAAATGAGACCGGCATCCTCGACAGTTTCTACTTGCCGATACCCTTCCTGCAGCAAAGTCCCGATGACTTTTTCGGAATCGTGGACGTTCATCTGGCAGCCGAAAGTCTCCAAATAGAAAGTCTTGTCCGTCATCGCCTGAGGCACCCCATCCATAGACCTAGAGTATACCTGTTGTAAAGCGTGGTCTGTCGGGCCGGCAACAACAGCGTGATCGAGTAAAACACTGGCTCTTGAGGGCTGGTCGGGAATCCATTTCTGTCCTGTAAGTGCGAAGGCATTCATGGTATCGTAAAATGCTTCGGGAGGAGCGCTGGATGTTTAACGCCTTGAATGGGCTGGGCTACAGCGCGCAACTTCCTCCTGGCTTCACCGCCACTCCGATTGACGCCATCGGTGGGTATTGGGTGGTGCCTCCCGGCTCGCACCCGCCGCCTTTCAGTCCGTCGCTGATCTGGATTGAACCCATCAACCCGCAGTTCTTTCCCGTGTTAATGCAGAATTACTACAACTTCGACAACCCGATGGTGGCATTGCAGAACGCCTACAGCCTGGGTCTAATCAACGTCTTGCAGGTTGCGCCCATGCGGCAGACCAACATCAACGGCGCGATTACGCACATTCGAGAGTTTGACGCCATGTCAGGCAACGGGCAACCCATGCGGATGACTGGAATGCTAATGCAGGGGCCGATGTCGGCCGTACAAGTCATGATCGGGACCAATCTGTATCAGTGGGTTCAGTTTGCCGGGGTCAGCCTGCAGTTTGTAGCTACCGTGCGGTTGAACGGAACTTTTCAAAGCACGAGCGAAGTGCGCTCCATCGTGGATCAGAGCCGTCCCGACCAGATTGAGATGCAGTTGGTCAACTCGGATCGAAGCGTCGCGTCGATTATGGCGCTGCCGACTCAAGTCCGCGGCCAGGTGGTGTACCAGGTACACGTGGAAGCGGGCGGGACCTATATTGCAGGCAATGTGAACGGTTCGGCAGTCCAGTTTGGCGACCACAACATTTCCAAAGTTTCTGATAGCAACGCTCCTCCACCCACCCAACCCATTCAATAGCGAGGTTTCCTATGGCCGACAAGAGCATCCACACCGGCAATGTTTCTGGAACAGTGGTGCAGTTCGGAGACCACAACCAGGCAACGGTGACCATCTCGCAAGCCAGCCGCGACGAAATCGCAGCATTGCTGGAGCAACTGCAAAAGCAAGTCCAACAGGCCGATCTCTCTGCGGGAGCAAAGCAGGTACTCGCGGAGAAAGTAGTGCCGCAGATGAAAGAGGCAGCCGCGGCGCCGGACCCCAAGCCGGGGCTGAGCGCCGGACTGGAACGCATGGACGATCACCTGAAGGCGCTGGATTCTGCCAGTGGACACGTAGCGGGCATCGTGGGCACACTCGGAAAAATTGCTTCGGCGGCCGGCATCGCCATCAAGGTGGTGGCGCCGTTTATCGCCGGCCTTCTGTAAGCAGTTGGCGCTGGCCGCAGATCAGGCGCGGGGTTAGACCAATCAAGACAATGATTGGTCATAAAATGCGGGAAACCACCGTTCGAACCGGAGGTTCCTTGGCGTCCTCACTTACGGGCGTAGCGGATATGCTCTGAAGACAGCCCTGAAAAGGGCGGTCTATCAAACGGCCTGAGGTAAGAAAACAAGGTTTCACCCCACATCCCTCATTTCAACCGTTCAAACCATTCGCGCGAGAGCCACCCTCGGCCCTCGCGCAAGCTCCGACCCTACAACCCCGGGCCATCCGGGTAGGCGGGCAAATCCGGAGGCCGTGGCGCCAGCTTCTTGGGATTGGCCTGCATTTCTTTCAGCACTTCCTGGATGGCTCGTTCCAACTGCGGGTCCTGACCCTTGATGACGAGATCCGGCCGCTGATCCACTTCGATGTCCGGCTGAACGCCCTTGTTCTCTACCACCCACTTGCTGTTGAGGTCATAGCGGGCAAATTCCGGGCGCGTGATATAGCCGCCATCCATTAGCGGGATTTCGCCGCGAATACCTCGCACCCCGCCCCAGGTGCGTTCTCCGATGAGCGGGCCCAGCTTATAGACCTTGAAGAAATAGCTGAAAATATCGCCGTCGGACGCAGCCATATGGTTGGTGATACAGGCCATCGCACCGTGGAAGACGTTGGGAGGGACGGTGCCTCCGCCACCACGGCTATCCCAGTTGCGGGCGGAATCCATGCCGACCAGCATACGGCGCAAGCGCGCAAAGATGAGTTGGTCGACGAAGCCGCCGCCGTTATAGCGAACGTCGATGATCATGCCCTGTTTGCGGATTTGGGGGAAGAACTGCTTGACGAACTGGTTCAAGCCGGGCCCGCCCATGTCCGGGATATAGACATAGCCCACTCGTCCACCGGTTGCGTCGGACACTTTTTTGCGATTGCCTTCGACCCAGGCCAGTTCATGGAGCTGAGACTCATCGTCAATGGTCTTGACCAGAACGGTGCGGGCGCCATCTTCGGTGGGCTTGGAGTTCACCAGCAAGGCGACATTCTCGCCGGCCGTGTTGGCAAACAATGCGTAGGGATTTTGCGGCAAGCGCAGCGATTGGCCATTGACCGCCAGCAAGTACTCCCCTTCTTTCACATTGACCCCAGGCTCAGTCAAGGGCGAGCGCAAATCTGCTTGCCAATTTTCACCACGATAGATCTTCTTGATGCGGTAGGCGCCGCTGGCCTTGTCAGCCTCGAAATCCGCGCCGAGCAATCCGACCTTGACCGGGTGAAGGTTGGGATAATCTCCGCCGCCGACATAAGTGTGAGAGTTGGACAACTCGCCAATCATTTCTCCCAAAATGTAAGTGAGGTCATAGCGGCTGGAGACGGAAGGCAATAGCGCGGCATATTTGTCGCGCATCTTGGGCCAATCCACGCCATTCATCGAGGACTCGAAGAAGTAATCGCGCTCCTGGCGATAGACTTCGTTGAACATCTGCTTCCACTCCAAGGGAGGATCAATTTCGGCGCGAAGACCATCGAGTTTGAGCGAACCGTCGCCGGGCTTCTTGGGAGCATCGGCCTTGATCTCGATGATGCCGTAGGATGGGCCATCGGGACCGGCCGGTCCCTCATAGAGCAGTTTCGAGTTGTCGGCGGACAAGGCAAATCGCTGCGCGCCCTCCAGCAAGACTTTGTCTTTGCGTTCCTTCAAATCGTAAACGTGGATGGTCGGCTCTTCTCCGGCAAGCGGGCCAGAGAGGCCGGTGATCGGGTTGGTGGAGTATAGAATTTCTCCCTTGGCGGCGAGCAGGGTGGCGATGTTGGCAGCGGGCGGCATGGGAAGTGCGACCACCCGATCCTGGATGCCGTCCAAATCAATTCGCGGTGGCTTCGGCGCTTCTTTGGAGTCTTTTGGCTTGTCGTCTTCCTTCTTCGCGTCCTTGTCCTTCTTCACCGGGACTGCCGGAGGCTTGACCTTGGAGCCCTTGTTTTTGGGCGCTTCCACGTCCGGCAGCACATCGGGCTCGGGTGCTTTGACAGTGGTTTCGTCGCTGACCGCGGGGAAAGGCGAGGGCTGGTCCGCCTGCAAGGTGACGATATACACACGCGAAGTTTTGGGATTGGCGAATTCGAAGTCGTAGTTGCCGAGCACTTCGTTGTAGTCGCGGTCTGAGATGAAGTAGAGGTACTTCCCTTCCCGGTCGAACGCGGGCCCGAAGCTATTAAAGAAATCGGTAGTCACGGGAGTGATCTTGGCGTTATCCAGGGAATAGAGTTGCAACACGGCCGACCCGTCATCGGCAAGTTTGGAGTAGCTGATCCACTTGCTGTCCGAAGACCAGGCGTAGTCGGTGATTTCGCCGTAGGAGCCGTGGTCCACCGCAATCGGTTGCTTATCGTGGATGTCGATGTACCAGAGCTTCAGATCTTTGTCAGCCCAGGCGATCTTCTTGCTGTCTGGAGACCACTGCGGCCCAAACTTGAAACCTTTGTAGCCGGTGGTGATCTGTTGTTCTTTGCCGGTGCCATCCTGAGGCAGGATGTAGATTTCGTCCTCGCCAGTGCGGTCAGAAACATAGGCGGTGGATCTGCCATCGGGCGACCAAGCGACCTTTTGTTCGCGGATGCCCGGGGTGCGAGTCAGACTCCGCGTGCTGCCTTCTTTGGCAGGAACGGTAAAGACATCGCCGCGCGCTGCAAACACCGCGCGCTTGCCATCGGGAGAAATATCGAAATCCGTAACGTTCTTGGCGACGCTGGCCCAGTGCTTCATCGCCTGACCGCGGTCTCCTGGCAGGAAGACAGTCAGCTTTTTGGATTTCTTCGTGGCCGGATCGAAGGTATACAGGTCCCCAGCGTTCTCGAACACAATGGCGTCAGGCCCCAGGCTGGGCCACATCACGTCAAAATCGTTGAAAGTGGTGAGTTGGTCGATTTGCTTTGAGGCTATGTCGTAGCTGTAGAGGTTTAAGCGGTGCTCGGGCCCGCGATCGGAACTGAAGTAAATGGTGTTGCCATGCCACATGGGGAAAGTGTCGGTCCACTCCGTGTGGGGCACCTGCTCCATGGTGTTGTTCTTGAGATCGAGGATGGTGATGTCTTGCGCCATGCCTCCGGTGTAGCGCTTCCACTGGCGGAAGTTGCGGAAGATGCGGTTGTAGGCGATCTTGGTCGCGTCGGGCGAGAACGAAGTCAGGCCTCCCTCAATCATCGGCATGGGCTCAGGCAGGCCGCCTTCCAGCGGTACGCTGTAGAGACGGCGAGTCCATCCGTTTGAGGCATCGCGGCGCGACAGAAAGTAAATGCGATTGGAGTCGGCGGACCAGGTGACCACTTCGTTGTGGATTCCCATGCGATCGCTTAAGGGATGACCGCCCTGCAGAAAGGTCAACTGCTTGGGCTGCCCGCCCTCTGCGGGCATCACGTACACATTGAAGTTACCGTCATACTGGCCGGTGAAGGCGATCCATTTGCCGTCGGGCGAAAACTTGGGGAACAACTCGCGGCCAGGCTGGCTGGTGATGCGATGGGCCTCGCCGCCCCGCGAGGAGGCGAGCCACAAATCGCCGGCGTAAACAAAAACCAGTTTGTCGCCGTGGATGTCGGGAAAGCGCATGAGGCGGCCTTCGGTGGTCGTCTGTGCCACTGCTACCAGGCTCATCAATGCAAACACACTAAGAAAAAACCACCTGCGGGTGGATGTCATGCCACGCTCCTAGGAACATTTCAATTGTGCGCCGGAGAGAACTTTGAATTGTACCAGTGGGATTTCCAGCCAGTGTGCAAGCGCACTTCTTCAATTAGTTGGACGCTTGGGTTTGGGTTCGGTTAGCGGGGTGGGTCTGCCTGCGGAAAGAGCATTGACCACGGCTTCGCTGGGGAATCACGCGATACTTGCAGCATGGACAAATTACATCACGATCAGGCTCGCCCTCACTCATACCGCAGAGCCTCAATCGGGTCTAGATTGGCGGCGCGCATTGCCGGGAACATGCCGCTGATTACGCCGACTACTGCGAGGATTGAGGTCGCAATCAGCAGAGTCTGGGGCGCGACCAGCAGGCGGATGTCTCCTGCCTCAGCATGGCTTGCCATCGCGCTATAAAGAGTCAACGAGCCGACCGAGAATGACACCAGGTAGGAGAGCGATACGCCGAGAATCCCACCTGCCGCGGTAATCACCAGCGCTTCCGCGAGGAACTGGAACATGATGTCTTTCTTACGCGCGCCCAAGGCCTTCTCGACCCCGATCTCGCGGGTGCGCTGGGTCACCGACACCAGCATAATATTCATTAAACCCACGCCACCGATGCCCAACGTCACCGTACCAATGAATGCCAGAAGGATCTTCAGGCCCAGGGAAATGATATTGAATTGGTCCAATTGCTTCTCGGCGTCGAACACAAAAATCGCTCTCAGGTCGTCCGGCTTGAAGTTGTGGGCCGTTCCCAAGGCCTCGCGCACGGTTTGAGTCAGCTTGTTGTGATCCATGCCTTCAAAATTGAGCCAGATCCCGCCCAGGTAGTGATTGTCTTGCAATGAGTCCATGGTGTTGTAGGGGATGTAAATCTGGCGGTTAATATTGTTGTCGCCTTCCTGCATGCGCGGGGCGGCGACTCCCACGATCTGAAAATTAACTCCATTCAGGCGTACGCTCTCGCCCAACGCATTGGCGCCGGAAAACAATTTGTCCTTGGCTTCCGACGCTAGCACGGCATAGCGACTATGAGTGAGATTGTCTTCGTCGTTGATGAAGCGTCCCTCGGCGATGGCCAGGTTCCAGATATCCTGCACCGGAGGGTCCACGGCGGTGACGTCCAGATTGAAGCTACGAGATCCGCTCTGTGCGATGACACTTTTTTCGCTTTGACGCGAAATATGCCGGATGAGCGGAGCGACATTGCGCAGCAACTCGATGTCGTCATTAGTAAACCGCACAGGAGTGCCGGCACGGTTTCCGCCAGCTTGCTGAGAGGTGCGCCCGGGAAATATACCTACGGCCTTGGCCCCAAAGCTCTCAAAAATATTGTTGATGGCGCGTCCGAAACCGTCGCCGTATGCTAGCAAGAGCACCACGGTCGCGATGCCCCAGGCCATTCCCAACATGGTGAGGATGGTCTTGCGCAGGTCATGACGCATGGCGCTGAAAGCTTGTGCGAGCAGATCGCGATTCATTCGTTATTCCTTGCGCAGCGCGTCCACGGGCTGCAATCGTGCCGCCCGTCGCGCTGGATACAATCCCGCCGCCACTCCCGCGATGGTAAGAGATATCACGGCCAAGACGGCAGTGGAAGCCACCAGCTTGGGCGGATCAAATCCGGGCGGTGACGGCAAACTCGAAAGCGCCGCCATCAGCCCCGCCGCTCCAGCAATGCCGATGCCGCCGCTGATGAGCGTGAGGAATGCGCCTTCCACAAAAAACTGGAACATAATGCTGGAGTTGGTTGCTCCCACCGCTTTCCGCAACCCAATCTCGCGAGTGCGGTCGGCGACTGCCACCAGCATGATGTTAATAATCCCGATGGCCCCGAGCGCCAGCGTCACCAGCCCCACGCTGCCCAAAAACATGTTCATGGCGTCAAAGATCTTGCCCACCGTTTCCGCCGTCTTGATGGTGTCCCACTCGTCAAAGGCATCGGGCGAATGGTAATCAAAGCCATGATTGCGAGCGACGATCTTGTGGACTTCGAGCTTCGCAACGTCATGGCCGTCCCGGGCCAACGGTTGGTAATTGATGAACGAGATGGCATCCGTGACATCCACCGCCAAGGGGAAATTCTGGCGCATATTCTGAAAGGGCACGAAGATGCGCAGGTTCATGGTGTTGTTGTCGCCGTGTCCGATGCGCTTTAACGTCCCTGCCACTTCGTAGCGGATGCCATTCAGGAGAATGGTGCTTCCTACGGAAGGCCGCCCGGGAAATAACAGGCGCCGCGCCTCATCGCCTAGAACGATTACCGCCCGCTTCTGGTCGTCGTCCTCCTGATTGAGCCAGCGTCCTTGACTGATGGGCAGGTTGCGGATCTGGTTGAAATACGCGGGCACGCCCATTAACTGGCCACTAGAGGTGAAATAGTCGCTCACGGCGCGTACGTCAGATCGCATGATGACCGGAGCAGCTTCCTTCACGCTCTTGCACTCTGCTTTGACGTCGGCAAAATCTTTTTCGGTCAGGTAATACTGGCGACGGCTGTTGAAGCTGCCGGCGACGGCCGGAGCACTTCCAGACCAGATAAACATCACGTTCTCGCCGAGGTCGTCGAATTGCTTGCGGTTGCCGGAACGAAAGCCCTCACCTAGGCCGACCAGCAGCAACAGCGAGCCCACACCCCAGGCAATTCCGAACATGGTCAAGAAGGAACGCAACTTGTGAGCCCACAAGTTGCTCAGCGTCTGACCGAAGATTTCGAAAAGAACTCGCACTGGCTAAAGGATATAACGTCCGGGGGGATTCGTTGGGCGCGGAAGAGAGAAGGTCTGGGGGAGGGTGGGTTAACGCCGACCCGGTTTCGAGGCGGTCTGCGGCGAACAGAGGCAAAAATCCCGCCCAAGCGAAGCTTGGACGGGGCACCCGCATTCGTTAGGAGTAGGCGCACCTCTTGAGTTAATTCCGCCGCGGGATTAGAGTCTGTGCTGGCATCGGCGCTTAGCCCAAACACGCCGCCGCTTGCAAACAAATTCGCGCGAACATTTCGGGAGGCAGTAATGGCGACAACCATGTCCGGCATTCAGCTCGAAAGCAGCGTCACCAGTTTCATAGCCAAGACCCGCAAAATGCTCATCAACGGTAAGTGGAGCGATGCGGCGTCCGGCAAAACCTTTGACACATTTAATCCCGCTACGGGCGAAGTTCTGGCGCGCGTGGCTGAAGGCGACCGCGAAGACATTGACCGCGCAGTGAAAGCAGCGCGCGCCGCATTCGACAGTGGTCCCTGGTCCCGCCTCACCAGTTCGGAACGCGGCCGCATGATCTGGAAACTGGCCGACCTGCTGGAGAAGCACACCGAAGAGTTTGCTCAATTGGAAAGCCTGGACAACGGCAAGCCTTTGACGGTTGCGCGCGCGGCGGATATCCCGCTCGCCGTGGATCTGTTCCGCTACATGGCGGGTTGGACCACCAAGATCGAGGGCCACACTATCCCGATCTCGGTTGCCTATACACCGGGTGCAAAGTATTTGGCTTACACCTTGCGTGAGCCGGTCGGAGTGGTGGGTCAAATTATTCCATGGAACTTTCCCCTGCTGATGGCTGCATGGAAGCTAGGCCCCGCATTGGCTGCGGGTTGCACGGTGGTGATGAAGCCCGCTGAACAGACACCTCTATCTTGTCTGCGCCTCGGCGAATTGTTTCAGGAAGCGGGATTCCCAGACGGTGTAGTGAACATAGTCCCGGGATTTGGCGAGACCGCGGGGGCTGCGCTGGCGGGCCACCCGGATGTGGACAAGATCGCGTTCACCGGTTCGACCGAAGTAGGCAAGCTGATTCTGCAGGCCGCGGCTGGAAACTTGAAAAAGGTATCGCTCGAACTCGGCGGCAAATCGCCCAACGTCGTGCTTGGCGACGTGGACATGGATGAAGCGATCGCAGGCGCCGCCAGCGCTATTTTCTTCAATCATGGGCAATGCTGCTGCGCCGGTTCGCGTCTCTACGTAGACAGCAAAATTTTCGATCAGGTGGTCGCGGGGGTTTCCGACCATGCCTCGAAAATCAGAGTCGGCTCTGGTATGGAGCCTTCTACTGACATGGGCCCGCTAGTCTCAGCCGAGCAAATGAATCGGGTATGCAGCTATTTGGAATCCGGATTCGCCGAAGGCGCCAAGGCCACAGTTGGCGGCTCTCGCCATGGCGACAAGGGCTACTTCGTCAAGCCTACTGTCCTGGTCAACACCCACGACAAGATGAAGGTGGTGCAGGAAGAAATCTTTGGGCCGGTAGTGACCGCGATTCCCTTCTCCGATACTGACGAACTAATCGCCAAGGCCAACGACTCTGCCTACGGCCTGGCTGCCGGCATCTGGACGCGCGACATCAAGAAGGGCCACCGTATCGCTTCGCAACTGCGGGCTGGTACGGTCTGGATCAACTGCTACAACATCTTTGACGCTGCGCTTCCCTTCGGCGGTTACAAGCAGTCAGGGTGGGGCCGCGAAATGGGTCACGATGCGCTAGAGCTTTACACCGAAGTGAAGGCAGTCTGCAGCGCTTTGTAAAGTCGCTGAAGGACGCTCCGACGCGTGCCGAAGATGGAGGCCCCGGGCGGAGTCGAACCGCCGACCTACGCTTTAGGAATCGACTCCGATAGGGTGTCTAGCAATCTCAATTACTTACACTAGCCCTGCCGCACCAAACAGCACCCATGTGCAGTTTCGGGACACCACTTGGGACACTGCATGGGCCCCGGCAGGGAGGGTGACCGGAGCCACTAGTAGCCCACCGCCCCGACCCCGCCGCCGAAACAGTTGTACAGTTCCCCCGGTCTCCACCGAACGCTCTATGCTACTGTTTTACCCGCTGCGTGATGGAGGCGGATGTGTTTGTCCCGAAGCTGCTATCGCCGGAATACCTGGCGTACACCTGGTACGAGCCCAGCGCCTGCAGGGTCGTGGTTGAAAAAGTAGCCACGCCGTTGCGGATAGTGGCGGTGCCCAGGGCCTTCCCGCCAACGAAAAAAGTCACCGAGCCTGACGGAGTGGGTATGCCAGAACCGCCCACAGTCGGGGTGATGGTGGCGGTGAACAGCACCCGTTGGCCCGGCGTTGAGGGATTGGGGGAACTGGTTAGGGACACCCGGGTGCCTGAGGTGTTCAGCAGCACGCTTGCCGTGGAGCCAAAGTAGTTCGCGGTTACGGTGTCGAGTCTGCCGTCGCCATTGAAGTCCCCCACTGCAATGGATTCGGGGAAAACTCCGGTCCCGTAATCCACATGCTTCTGGAACCTGCCATCCCCATTGCCGAGCAGCAGGCTCACCGAGCTGCTTTTGATGTTGGCGGTCACCAGGTCGAGATGGCCATCGCCGTTGAAGTCGCCCGAGGCGATGGAATAGGGAAACAACCCGGTCGCGTAGTCCACATGCTTTTGGAAAGTGGCATCGCCATTGCCGAGTAGCAGGCTCACGGTATTGCCGCCGTTGTTGGCGGTGGCCAGGTCGAGTTTGCCGTCGCCGTTGAAGTCGCCTACCGCCACCGAATTGGGAAGCCCTCCAGTCGCGTAGTCCACGTGCGTCTGAAAGGTTCCATCTCCATTGCCCAGCAGGACGCTGACGTTGTTCTTGTAGTAGTTCGCGGTCACTACGTCAAGCTTGCCGTCGCCGTTGAAGTCGCCCACCGCCACAGAGTTGGTAGACATACCTGCCTGGTAGTCCACATGCTTCTGAAAGGAGCCGTCCCCATTGCCCAGCAGCACACTTAGGGCGGCGCCCTGAGCGTTCGCCGTCACCAGGTCCAGCTTACCGTCGTGATTGAAATCGCCTACTGCGATCGAAGTAGGAATCGCACCTGTGAAGTAGTCCACGTGCGGCTGGAAGGTTCCATCCCCGTTGCCCAGCAGTATGCTCACGGTGTTGGAAGAGCTCGTCGTGACCAGGTCGAGCTTGCCGTCGCCGTTGAAGTCGCCCACCGCCACGGCAGAAGGAAAAAGTCCGGTTCCATAGTCCACATGCGGCTGAAAGGTGCCGTTTCCGTTGCCCAGCAACACGCTGACCGAGGTGCCGTAGTAGTTCGCGGTCACCACGTCGACCTTGCCGTCGCCGTTGAAGTCGCCCACCTCGACCGCTATGGCAGACCCTCCTGTCGCGTAGTCCACATGCGATTGCAGCGTGCCATTGCCATTGCCAAGCAGCACGGTCACGTTGCTGCTGTAGTAGTTCGCTGTCACCACGTCGGGCTTGCCGTCGCCATTGAAGTCAGCCGTCGCGATCGCAAACGGATTGGTGCCGGTCCCATACTCCGCTGCCGTGTTAAAGGTGCCATCCCCATTCCCCAGCAGCAGGCCAGCGGAATTATTCGAGTTGGTCGCTACCACATCGAGTTTGCCGTCGCCGTTGAAGTCCCCCAGCGCCACAGCCGACCCTCCCAGTTCTGATTGGGAGTCCTGATGGGCCTGAAACGTGCCGTCCCCATTGCCCAGCAGAACGCTCAGGAAGATATTCGAGTTGTTCGCCGTGACCAGGTCGAGTTTGCCGTCGCCATTCAAGTCTCCGGCCGCGATAGATAGCGGAGCGGTTCCGGTGACGAAGTCCGCATGCGGTTTGAATGTGCCATCCCCATGACCCAGCAGCACGCTGACGGAATCACTGCCGACGTTTGCTGTTGCGATGTCGAGCTTGCCATCGCCGTTAAAGTCGCCCAGCGCGATCGACACGGGACCGGAACCGGTCGCGTAGCTCACCATCGCCTTAAAGGTGCCATCGCCGTTGCCCAGCAGCACGCTCACGGAACTGCCGCCATCGTCCGCCGTCACCAGGTCCAGTTTGCCGTCGCCATTAAAGTCGCCCACAGCAACGGATACGACAAAAGACCCGGCCCCGTAGTCCGCACGCAGCTTGAAAGTGCCGTCCCCGTTGCCCAGCAGTACGCTGACGGTGGCGTCTTGAGAGTTCGCCGTCACCAGGTCGAGCTTGCCGTCGCCATTGAAATCGCCCACGGCGACCGAGAAGGGAAGCGCCCCGGTCCCATAGTCCACACGCTTCTGAAACGTGCCATCGCCATTACCCAGCAGTACGCTCACGGTGTTAGGAGTGTTCGCAGTCACGATATCGGGTTTGCCGTCGCCATTGAAGTCTCCCGCCGCGACCCCATTCGGGCCGTCGCCGCTGGCGTACTGAGGGGCATCAAGAAACAGAGCATTGCCGCTGACCGCGGCAGTAACCCGCCGGTTCGCCTGCACGGGAGGCTGTCCGCCTAGAACAAACGCCACCATGGAAAGGATGATGGATAGCAACAGAACTACTCGGCTAAGTTTCATCGGCTACCTGCTTGTTTTCTGCGAGCCGACGCCCGCGAGCTGAAGAAAATTGTTTTTGCCGGGGGTGCCCACCCATTCGCCTTCGTGTTGTGTCAAAACTCGATTGGTCCTCGCGGCGAATTAGCGGGGTTATCGACAGCTTACACCCTTGATCGCAAAAGCGACGCCATTTCCTCGAGTTGGCTCGTGAACAGTCGTGGAGTGAATCCCTCAACTGTGCAAGCCATGCTGCGCCACTCGATGCGAATAATTCATCTGCCTGAAGGCTCCAGGGGGCAGGCGTTTGCAATGTCGATTATGCCGCTCAGTCGCTTGTCTCCTGAGGGCGCTCGCCTCTATGGGACGACCAACCCCGGTTCCGATGGAGCAGCAAGGCTTATGTGACTGGCATTCTGAGAAATAGCGACGTTTGGACACTGGAGGCCCCGGGCGGAGTCGAACCGCCGACCTACGGTTTAGGAAACCGACGCTCTATCCATCTGAGCTACGGGGCCTCTGCTCATAATTTAGCAGACCAGCGGATCTGCCAAACAGCATGGTTGGCCGGAGCCCAGCTTGCTTCTCCACCTTGCGCCTGTTGCGCTGACCGCAACGAGCCTACCCTACCCATTCGTGGCCCTTGATGGCACCATCGGGCCATTTCGATTCCGTACCCTTCCGGCTAGTATCGCGTTGAACAGTTTCTCGGGGGAGGGCTGTTCGACAAGCGTCCCAGGACTTACCGGTCTGGGACGCTTTTGTTTTGCCCTGAATGATGGGGCTCCGGGCTGGTGGCTGGGCTAATTATTGAAGGATTCTCACGATCTCTATTTTCCAGTCAGTGGGATGCCGTGGAGGCGCTCCGTATCTCTAGCAACCCTTAGATTAGCTCCGCTCGTTGCCCCGCCATCGCTCATCTGACCGGATTCCCGCTTTGCCCTCACAGGCACGTTTTCTTGTGCTGAAATTCTTGGATTCAAAATCATCCATCGTCCCGGCCTGCACCTTTCTTGGTAATACCAGACCGTAGATCGAGTCTTTTCGCCGGGGCCTCTGCTAGAATGTGGGCACCTACAAAGAGGGGGTCTAATGACCAACGTTACAGATCTAATCAGTGAATTAGATAGACAACGCGCGGCCAGTTTGCAGGTGGTCAAACATCTGGAAGCTGCGATCGAAGCGTTGCGTGGCCTCAACAGCAGTGATAGCAAGGTTACCAAAACGCCGACCCCGGCTACCGGAGCAAGACCAAAACGGCATATGTCGGTCGCGGCGCGCAAACGGATTGCGGCAGCCCAGAGAGTTCGTTGGGCGAAGTGGAAAGCTGAGCAGAAGAAAGCCGCTTAGCTCTTCGGTCAGTTCTACAACCAACCGCCCTCCACAGGCTTCTCCCCTTGTAACTCACCTCCTGTGCGGGCGGTTTTTCTATCCCGCACTGGCGGCTACGCCGCTCCTTTAGCAAGAAATTTCCGCCCGTAATCTTGGTTGCTGGAGTTGCCGCTGTCGCGAAAGAAAATCCTCCCCGCGCGGGATTAACCTACGCCAACCGTTCAAAAATTCCCGCCGCTCCCATCCCACCACCGACGCACATCGTCACCAGGCCATACCGCGCTTTGCGCCGTTGCAACTCGCGAATCACCGTCGCGGTCAGCTTCGCGCCGGTGCATCCCAGCGGGTGTCCCAAGGCGATCGCCCCACCATTGGGATTCACTTTCGCCGAGTCTATGCCCAACTCGCGAATCACCGCCAGGGATTGCGACGCGAAAGCTTCGTTAAGTTCGACTACATCCATATCCGATAGATTCAGGCCCGCCAGCTTCAGTACTTTCGGAATCGCAAACACTGGTCCCAATCCCATTTCTTCCGGACTGCATCCCGCGGTCGCGAATGCCACGTACCTTACTAACGGCTGCAGACCGAGGGCTTTCGCGCGTTCGGCTGACATCACGACCGCCGCCGCGGCGCCGTCTGACATCTGCGACGAGTTGCCCGCAGTGGTCACACCTTTCACATGAAACGCCGGCTTCAACGACGCCAAAGCTTCGAGCGACGTGTCTGCGCGCGGCCCTTCATCGACCCTGAACACGACCTCCATTCGCTTGGGCTTGGAACCATTGGGGGTGGTGAAGCTGACCGGCACAGGTACTGTCTCGTCTTCAAACTTACCTGCCTGAATCGCCGCCAGCGCCTTTTGATGGCTTTGCAATGAGAATGCGTCGCACTCCGCACGAGTGATCCCGTACTTGGCAGCAACGCGCTCCGCCGTCAGACCCATGGTCAAATACGAGCCGGGAGAATTTTCCACCAGCCAGGGGTTGGGCGAGATTTTGTGGCCGCCCATGGGGATCATTGACATCGATTCGGTTCCGCCCGCGACAATCACTTCCGCGCCGCCGAATGCAATGCGCTCGGCGGCCATGGCGATTGCCTGCAAGCCGGACGAACAAAAGCGGTTGATAGTAATGGCGGAAACCTGCACTGGCAGACCCGCCCGCAGCGAGGCAATCCTCGCCACGTTCATTCCCTGCTCGGCCTCAGGCATCGCGCAACCCAAGATGACGTCCTCAATTTCGAGCAGATTGAGCTGAGGCACACGCTTCAGAGCCCCGCGAATAGCGACGGCCGCCAGTTCATCCGGCCGAGTGCTAGCCAATGTCCCTTTGAAGGCCCGCCCGACCGCAGTCCGGACCGAGGAAACCACTACGACTTCGCGCATGATATGACTCCCCTAAAAAGGCTCCGCCAGCATAGCCAGCGGCTCTAGCGAGTTTCTATTGGTATTGTTACTGTTTAACTTTCTATTGTTTAACCTTTGCGGGCTGAATGTCCACCATCCGCTTCGGCCGCTCGTGACAAATCTTTACCACTGCCGGCCCACCTGCGTGTCAAACTAGAGAGTGATGGATCGCATTCTGGTAGTAGACGACGACGTCGAACTGTGCAATTTGGTCACCGAATACCTGGCGGGCGAAGGCTTTCAGGTGGAATGTGTCCACGACGGCGAGGCCGGCTTCAAGCGGGCCACCCAGAACGAGCACATTATGGTAGTGCTCGACGTTATGCTTCCGCGGATGAACGGCTTTGACGTGCTGCGCCGGATCCGCAGCGTCTCTAAGATTCCGGTGCTGTTGTTAACCGCGCGCGGCGAAGACGTGGATCGCATTGTGGGACTGGAGATCGGCGCGGATGATTACCTGGCGAAGCCCTTCAATCCCCGCGAATTGGTAGCCCGGATCCGCGCCGTGCTGCGGCGAACTCAGGGCGAAGTCACCCCAGGGGTGGCCGAGGCACTACACGTGGGCGACGTTGAGCTCGACCCTGCCACTCGCAACGTGCGCTGCGCCGGCAAATCAGTGGACCTGACTTCGGTCGAATTTAACCTACTGGAAGTCTTGCTCCGCGAAGCTGGACGCGTGGTGCCGCGCGAGCGTTTGGTCAACGCGGTATTGAGCCGCAAATTCATGCCCTTTGATCGCAGCATCGATATGCACGTCAGCAAGGTGCGCAAAAAGCTCGGCGACAGCGATGAGGTTGGCGAACATATCAAAACCATTCGCGGGGTGGGGTACCTGTTTTCCCGTCCCCAGGAAAAAGGCGCCAAGTGAAAAGCCTTTTCCTCAAGATCTTCCTTTCGTTCGGGCTCGCCCATGCGCTTTTTCTAGTTTTGGCCATACTTGTCACCTACGCCGGGCGCCCTGCGCGCGACAGTTCGGCAAGTCCTGAATTTTTACGGTCTACTGTTTTGCCGGAAGCCAGCGAGGTTTTCAAGACTCGCGGGCCAAAGGATGCGGCGGAGTATCTGGATAATGTAGCCGCGCCGCGCCACCTGCGTATTTTCCTATTCGATGCCGACGGAAACGAAGTCACCGGACGGCCCGTACCTCCCTGGGCCGTGCAATTGTTTCGCACTGGCGCCCCGCACATCCACAGCTGGATGGATCGCTTCATGCCGCCTCGCTCCATCAAGATTGCCGGCCAGGCGAGTGGCGATGGGATGGGTCTGTTAGTGCAATATCCCGGAGAAAACCACATGATGGGAGGATCTCATGGCCCTCCCGGGCTGGGGATCGCCATCGCCGTCCTGTCCTCAGGCTTGGTGTCGTTTCTGCTTGCCTACTATCTGACCAAACCGATCGTGCGCCTGCGTTCCGCAACCCAACGTCTGGCGGCAGGCGAGTTGAGCGCCCGCGCCGGTACCGGCTCGAACCGCGGTGGCGATGAGATCGCCGAACTGGTGCGCGACTTCGACACTATGGCCGGACGTCTGGAGAGCCTGGTCAACGCCCAATCCCGCTTGCTCAAAGACATTTCCCACGAGTTGCGGTCTCCTCTCGCGCGCCTTAGTGTGGCCCTCGGATTAATTCGGCAGCGCACCGGCCCCGAAGTACAGACGTCCCTCGACCGCATTGAACTGGAGAGCACTCGCCTCAACGATCTCATCGGACGGTTGCTGACCTTGTCGCGTTTGGAAGGCAGTGCGGAGGCTCCCGCTCGAGTGACCGTAAAGCTGGGAGATTTAGTGTGCGAAGTTGCCCGCGATGCCGAATTCGAAGCCCAGTCCCGCGGCTGCGAAGTGCGCTGCGAGGTGGCGGACGATTCCACTGTACAAGGCGATCCAGCTCTTCTTCGCAGCGCCGTGGAGAATGTAGTGCGCAATGCCATTCGCTACACCGGAGATAGCAGCGTGGTCCAAGTCACGGTAACGCGCGGCGCCGGAGATGAAGCTGTGATTCGTGTGCTGGACAGCGGCCCCGGTGTTCCCCCCGGTGAATTAGAGAATATCTTTCGCCCCTTCCACCGCCTGGATGACGCCCGCAACCGCGAAACCGGAGGAGTGGGTTTGGGACTTTCCATTACGGATCGTGCTATCCGGCTGCACGGCGGCACGGTAACTGCATCCAATCGTACTGATGGCGGTCTTGCGATCGAAATTCGGCTCCCACAGCCCTCGGGGTTTGCTCTTCACGCGCATTCCTGATACACAAATAGATTCAGCCCTTAACCTCTATGCGGCCCCCGCAGAACCTCGGACGGCGCGCGTTGACACAAATTCCGGAGAGAGAATTTTGAGAAAAGTTGCCGCCTTCCTGTCATTCTTCGCACTGGCTTTTCTGCTGCTCAACTGCGGCGGGTCTTCGCGTCCTGCCGGCGTCCTGCTGGCCACCACTCAGGGTTCGGTCGGCGTCGATTCGTTCGGCATCGATCTGGGCTCTGGCAACTTGACTCAAATCAAGACGCGGGCTGCCGCCCAGGCCACCCCATCGGCGATCGTCATCGACCCCTCTGGAGCCAACGCTTTCGTCGCCGACAGCGGAACAAATTCCATCAGCGCTTACACCGTCAATTCCGATGGCACGCTCACCGCAGGCAGCACTTTCGCGGTGAAGGGCAGCACACCGACTGCGCTGGCCCTTGACCATGCAGGCAAATTCTTGTTTGTCGCAGACCAGGGATCGAACAACGTCTCGGTGTTTTCGGTTCAGGGGAGCACCCTCTCGGAACTGGCCAACTCGCCGTACCCGTCGGGATTATTGCCATCTTCGGTGACGGTGTCACCGGCAAATAGTTACCTTTACGTCACCAATCAGACCGACAACACCATCACCGTGTACAACATCGCCAGCACCGGAGACTTGAGCCCGATTCCCGGTTCGCCTTTCCCCACCGGCACCGCACCCTCCGGTTCGACCATTGCACCGCCCGAGAGCTCGACCACTGCCACGCAAACTTATTTGTACGTTGCGAATTCCGGCTCGAACAACGTCACCGCATTCCTGGTTTGCCTGACCAACATTACCCCTTGCACGGCAGCGGACGGCAGCCTGCAAGCCACCACCCCGACGTCCGCTTTTTCCGCTGGAATCGGCCCGGCAGCGATCGTGGTGGATCCCACCAGCAATTTCCTGTATGTCGCTAACAAGACTTCCAATCAGATCTCCGGCTTTCGTATCAACCAGGCCACTGGCGGCCTGACCAACCTGAGCCCGTTCACAGTCTCCACCGGCATGAATCCGGTCGCGCTGGTGATCCATCCCGATGGCCTCTATATGTATGCCGCCAATATCGGCTCGTCCAATATTTCGGCTTACAAAATTCAGACTCAGAACGGCGCGCTGACCGCTTTGACGCCCATATCGAGCGACCCTCAGCCGGCTGGCCTGGCCGTGAAATAGCAACGCATAATGCTGGAGGGATAAATATTACGACAGCGACCTGGGGATGTCGCTCAATGTGGAATAGAAAAAAATAGACTCCCTGGCACTTCGCTACGTCGGTACTTTTAAAATCAAATACCCGCCAATCAATCCGAAGAAAACATCGGGTGACCACGCTGCCATTGCAGGCGGCAACCAACTTAAATTTCCCATTGCCTCAAACAATCCTGAGACAGAGAGATAGACCACGGCAATCCCCACCGCAATCGCCACTCCCGTCACCGCGCCCTTCTTCCCGGCTGACAAGGCAAATGGAATGGCCAGAATCGCCATCACCAGCGTGATTACCGGATACGCCAGTTTCTTCTGCAACTGCACGCGCAGACGCACAACATCAAATCCGCTCTGTTGCAAGTCTTGAATGTACCGCCGCAATTCGTCAAAATTCATTTCCCAATACTGCTTAATCTCTTTCTTGAAATAAGAGGGGGGCTCGGCCACTTCGGCAAAAGTCGTGACGTTGAATTCCTTGTACTGAGCGATCGCCGATTGATTCAGGTCGCGCTCCCACCCTTTTTCAAATACCCAACCCTGAATGCCGTCAGACCACCGGGCGTTTTCCGCATAAACTCGCTTCTTAATCACGAACGTCTTGGGCTCAAACTCGAACACCGAAATGTTTCCAAAAGTATTCTGTTCCGGATCGAACACCTGGTAGTAGTAAATGTCCGAGTGTCGTCCGAAGATCCACTTGCGATCCGGTCGGAGGTAGGTCTGCGCCGGCTTGCCTTTAATCTGATTACGCAAAGCATCCTGCCGCTTGTTGGCATAAGGCAGGTAAAACTGATCTGAGAAAAAAAGCGCTCCTGACGCCACCGCTGAGGCCAGCAGCACCGGGACGATCAAGCGGTAAATGCTGATTCCCGTGGCTTTGATCGCGGTGATCTCGTTCGAACGCTCCATCAGTCCAAAGGTCACCAGCACAGCCAACAGCATGCTCAAAGGCAGGGTGTTGTAGAGAAAGTAAGGCGTGACATTTAGCAGATAGGACGCCACCACCAGCGGCGAGATCTGATTGCGCAAAATGTCGCCCAGCAATTCAAACAAAGTAAACACCAGCAGCAGCATTAAGAAGGTCGAGACGATCAATGACAAATAAATACTAAAGTCGCGCAGAACGTAATCGTCCAGAATCATCGGGAATCGCGCACTCAGCAGGCGGAATCGCCCCGAGGCGCGCTCATACGCCCCCTGCCTCACCGCCGCGCCAAATATAGGTTCCACTCTTGCCCCGATACCCTTGACGAAAGTGCTGAGCACGCGCAACCAATGCAAGTTAATCGGCCGCCGCTCTGCCCTCCACAGCAGCACCATCCCAACCACGAAAAACACTGCGTCTGCCAGCCACACTCCCAGGGCAGGCGATACCCGATTCTGCCGCGCCAGCGACACTCCTATCAGCGACACCGAGTAATAGCTGAAAACCAGAATCATCGCCAGCACGAATCCCGTCGACTTGCCGCCTTTTTTCGACGATAGCCCCAGCGGAATTCCGACCATAGCCAGCACCAGGCACGCGGTGGGAAGTGCAAAGCGCCGGTGAAACTCGATCAACTCCCACCGCTTCAAGATGGGCTCGGCGCTTCGAGATTGCTCCAGCAGCATGGTCGTTGTCCGCTCGCCCAGCGACGCACGCTCCCGTTCCTGCTTGGCTGGCGCCGGAATCTGGATGGGAATTTCGGTAGAGTCGAAAGTCGAGATCTGGTACTGGCCCGGGTTCTTCGGATCCACCTCGTGAGTCGAGCCTTTTTTCAGGCGCAGGTGCAGAATGTCGGGCCCTTCACTCACCAGCAGCCCCTGTTCCGCCAGCGTAATTCGCGGCGACGAGGCCACACTGACATCCGCGATGAAGACGCCTTTCCATAGCGCCGCTCCCGATGCGCCCTTTACGTCTTGCACATACAGCACTAGTTTGGGGAATCCTTCGTAGAACACGCGCGGCTGCACTTCAAAGGAAGCTTGCGAAGTCTTCAGCTTGTCTTCCAGTCGTCCCAACGCGGCTAGCGACCGGGGCGCTAGGTAGACGCTGTTGAACAACGCCAGCACCCACGCGCAAACCACGAAGATGGAAACCACCTTCAGAAATGTCCAAATCCCAATCCCACTAGCCCGCATCGCGGTGATTTCGCTATCCGCAGCCAGTCGGCTGAGACCGATTAGGATGCCAATGAGCACGCTCATGGGAACGGTGTAGGTGAGCGCTACTGGGACAGTGAAGAAGAAGATTTCCGCCACGCTGGGCAAGGGTGCGCTGTTGCGCACCACCAGTTCGAGCAAACGCCCCAAGTCCCGGGTGAACAACACAAAGGTCAGCACCGCCACGGCAATCAACGCGTGCGATACTACTTCTCCCAGGATGTAGCGAGTCAGGATGCGCATTTACGACGAAGCCTTTTCGGAGTCTAGCATGCGGTCG
>JBBQVN010000017.1:0-40091 GCA_038211475.1 Terriglobales bacterium
GGTGGAATCGGCACACGACTGCAGCGACGGCGGCATTGCCCTGACGCTAACCGAATCAACCTTTGCGAAGGGCGTGGGCTGCCGGGTTGACCTGAAATCGGCGGGTCTTCCGGCGGAATTCGTGCTGTTTGGCGAGGATGCTAGCCGAGTTGTAATCTCTTGCGTCAAATCGAACTTGCCGCGAATCAAAGATATAGGGGTGCTATACGGCCTTCCCGTGACCGAGCTCGGCACAACCGGCGGAGATGGGGTGCAGATCCAAGTGGATGGGGGCCTTGCGGTTTCCGCCAGTGGGGTAGAACTCCGGCTGGCATACGAAAGCGCATTGGAACACGCCTTGCGGGCCGAGTAGGGCAGGCTGATAAGACACTCGCGAAAAACAGGAGCCCATGACAACTTCCGACAAATTTCACGACGAGTGCGGCGTGGTGGCGATCTTCAACCACCCGGAGGCGGAGAAGCTTGCCTATCTCGGCTTGCACGCCTTGCAACATCGCGGGCAAGAGTCGGCGGGCATGGTGACCTCGAATGGGTCGAGTTTGCGCCAACACAAGGCGATGGGGTTGGTGGCCGATATCTTCACTCCTGCGGTATTGGCGGGGCTGTTGGGAAGCTCGGCCATCGGACACACGCGCTATTCGACGGCGGGCGATTCTGCATTGCTCAACGCACAGCCGATTCTGGTGCAGTCCAACAAAGGCGCGTTGGCGATGGCGCACAACGGCAACCTGGTAAATGCGCAGGAGATCCGGCGCCGGTTGGAGGCGCACGGCTCAATTTTCCAGACCAACAGCGACACTGAGGTGCTGGTGCACCTGATTGCGCTTTCGAAAGAAGAGACGCTCCCCGAAGCCATGGCAGATGCACTGCGCCGGGTGGAAGGCGCGTTTTCGCTGGTGATGATCAGTCCCAACCAGATTTTTGCGGCGCGCGACCCTCATGGCTTCCGACCGCTGGCCATGGGCCATATTCGCGGCGACAGGCACGATACGGTAGTGTTCGCGTCCGAGACCTGCGCCTTTGATTTGATTGGCGCCACCTACGACCGCGATGTCAAGCCGGGCGAGTTGGTGATAGTCGGGCCGGAGGGGGTTTCGTCGCACTTCTATGCCCCGGCGGGACCGCAGTCGAGTTGTATTTTCGAGCATGTTTACTTTTCGCGGCCTGACAGCATGGTATTTGGCCGCTCGGTGAACCAGAGCCGGGAAACGATGGGGCGGCAACTGGCGCTGGAAGCTCCTGTAGAGGCGGACCTGGTGGTGCCAGTGCCGGACTCGGGCGTGACGGCGGCGATGGGGTATGCGGCGGAGAGCGGGATCCCTTTCCGTTTTGGCCTCATCCGAAACCACTACGTTGGCCGGACGTTCATTGAGCCTTCGCAGAAACTTCGCGACTTCGGAGTGAAGTTGAAGCTGAATCCGGTCCGCAGCCTGCTGGAAGGCAAGCGCGTGATCTTGATTGACGATTCGATTGTGCGCGGCACCACCAGCCAGAAAATTGTGCGCATGATCCGCAATGCGGGAGCGAAGGAAGTGCACATGCGAGTCTCGTGCCCGCCCACCATCTCCCCCTGCTTCTATGGAGTGGATACGCCCTCCAAAAAAGAACTCATCGCCGCCAACAAGAGCGTCGAGGAGATCCGCCAGTACATTCGGGCCGATTCACTCGCCTATCTCTCGCTGGCGGGATTAAAGAAAGCGTGCGATGAGAACGAGCGCATGAAGTATTGTTCCGCCTGCTACACCGGCAAGTACCCCACGCCGCTGATTGAGGTGCAAGACATCTCCCCAGCTGAGACCCTCGCTACTACTTAGTGGTAGTAACCCTACCGAACCTCCTAGATTGGTAAAGCAGTTTTCCTTCGGTTCCGCAATGGCTTGAGCGGCTGAAGCCGCTTGGCCGGTCTGGGGAGAGTCCTGAATGTCTAATGTTGCGTCTACATCGGCTCGCCGCTGTGCGGCGGCCTTCACATTGCTAATGTTTTTGCTGGCGTCGAATCTGCTGTTCGCACAAGACCCGCGCGGAGCTTTGCGCGGGGAAGTGGAAGATGCGGCGGGTGGGCGAGTAGCGTCGGCCGCCATTCATCTGTTGTCGGCGGGGTCGGCGGGGATGCGCGACGCGACCAGCAACGAGCGCGGCGAATTCCGCATTGACGGTCTGTTGCCGGGAACTTATCGCCTGGTGGTCAGCGCCAAGGGTTTTGGGGAAGCCAGCGCCGAGGTGGAGGTGGTAGTCAGCACCGTCCGAGATGTGGCGGTGCAATTGAAGCCCGAGGGGGTGCGCGAGACGGTGGACGTGAAAGCGCAGGCCTCGTCCATCACCACCCAGCCTCTGGACACAGCCAGTGCAGTGCATCAAGGCGCAGTGTCGGCGCATGACTTGGATACCCTGCCACTGGCTTCTCGCACATTTGCCAACATCGCTTATCTCGTGCCCGGCACCCAGCCAGTGGAGCCGTCGGATCCGACCAAGGCCCGCATCACGGCGGTGGCTTTCGGCGGCAGTTCCGGGTTGAACGTGGATCTTTCTGTGGACGGCGCCGACAACACCGACGACTACATCGGCGGCTTCCTGCAAAATTTCTCGCCCGACGCAATCCAAGAGTTCGCAGTGCGCACATCGCAGCAGGATGCCGACACCGGACGAACCGTTGGCGGGTCAGTGGTCATCACCACCAAGCACGGCGGCAACGATTGGCACGGAAGCGCTGCGTATTACGGACGTGATTCGGCACTGACCGCGCGCTATCCCATTGACAACCCCGCGCCCGAGCCCAAGCAACCGTTTTCGCGGCAGAACTACATCGCGACCCTGGGCGGCCCGGTGAAGCGCGACAAGGTGTGGTTCTTTACTTCGTTCGAAGGCGTGCGCGAAAACGCTAGCATCAGCTACAGTCCCAGCAGCCTGACCCAGTTCAACGCGCTGGCCGGGTTTGCACAGCAAGGGCTGATTCCGGGAGTGAGTTCGATTCCGGTGCCCAACAATGTGCCGGTGCCGTTCCGCAACTATTTGGGGCTGGCTCGGTTTGACTACGCGCAGTCGCCGCGCTCGCAGTGGTTTCTGCGAGGGGCGATTGACAACTACACCACCCGCAACGACCTGGTGCAGCAGGCGACCTTGTCATCGACGGGCGCAACTTCCGGCTCGAAATATGAAAACTTTGTTCTGGGCAATCAGTTTGTTTTCGAGCCCACCTGGGTTGGTTCGCTGACGATTGGCGCGAGCTTTCTGCACCACACCGAGTCGCCCAATTCGAACCTGGGATTTGGGCTGGCGTTTCCTTTCAGCGCGACGTTTCACACCATCTCCGGTTTTGAAACGTTTGGTGACAACCAGTTCGCCACCCCTATCACTGCATTCCCGGTCTTACGCGATCAGCAGAAATACCAATTCCGTTACGACGTGAGCCATGCCTCAGGCAAGCATGCGCCCAAGTTTGGCGTGAGCTTTATTCATGAGCCGGTGTTGAGCGGAGCGCTGCTGGGGAAGCAAGAGACGTTGATTGCTTTTCCGATCAATCCGACGGACTACATCGGCAACCCGAGTCAGTTCGCGACCGACATTTCGTGCACTGGCAATGCCTCCTGCACCTTTACTCCTGCGGGGGACGGCAGCTTCCGTCAAAACGTAAAGCGCCTGGGCCTGTATGCGCAGGACTCGTGGCGTGTCAGCCACAACCTGACGGTGAACTATGGGTTGCGCTGGGACACGACCTTCGGACTGTTCAATGCCTCAGGCCGCGGCCAGCTGCAAAATCCGGCCTATCTGACGTTGAAGTCGCTGGGGATCAATCTGTCTCAAGGTGCGCCGCATGACTATCGCCGCGGGTTTGGTCCGCGGCTGGGCATTGCGTACGCGCCGGGAGCGTCCGAGAAAACCGTGATTCGCGCCGGGTTCGGCTTGTACTACAACGACCTAGCGCAGAATGGCTGGGTGCCGGCGTTGCAAGCGGTGAACGCGGCGCCTGCACCTTGCGTGAATCCGGGCGATGCAGGCTGCATTCCGGGCGGAGGCCAGGGTGCACTGATCGATTCGAATTACAAGACGCCCTACGCCATCCACGCCAGCGCAGGGGTGCAGCATGCTTTCAACCAACATTGGACCGTGAGCGCCGACTGGACCCACGAGCAGGGCAACCACGCCTATCAGGCGCTCAACTTCGTGGCCGGCGCCACCCTGTTCGCGCCCGATCCGGCAAATCAAAGTCTGGTACCCAACGTCACCCTCTACAAGACGGGCAACCGCTCGTCCTATGACGCGTTTTCGGTGAAGGTGCAGGGCAACGTGTCGCAGCACTTTAACCTGATCGCCCACTACACCATGGCCAGCGCCAAGACCTGGGGCTGCGTGGTTGGAGAACTGTTCGATTACGTCGACGGCCTGTGCAATCCTTTAAATCCTTTTGGGCCCGGCGACTATGGCCCGTCCGGCGAAGACGTGCGCCATCGCTTCGTGCTGGCGGGCGTCTTGCATGCTCCCTTGGGAATTGAACTCAGCACTCTGACTCAGGTGGAAAGCGCGCGGCCTTATACGCTGGCCACCGGCGTGGACGTGAATGGGCTGGGTGATCCAGGGAACAATCGGGCCGTGGTCAACGGGGTGCAGACCTCGCTCGATCAGTTCCGCGGCACGCCGTTTATTCAAGCGGACGTTCGGGTAAGCCGGCCCTTCCACATTGGAGAACGGGTCAACGTAGATCCCTTCGTTGAATTCTTTAACCTGTTCAACCGGAATAATCCGGCGAACAACTACATCGCGGACATCGGCGCCCTCAACGTGCCGCAGGACGAAGTAGCCGCCGGCAATGTGACGCACACCTGCGGCGACGCCACTTGCACCAGGCTCATCCCCATCACCAGCCTCAATCAATTGCGGCAACCGGCCGGGGCCGTGGGAGACTTCTTTGGGCCGGGAACAACCGTAGGTATTCCGTTCGCAGCGCAGTTTGGAGTGAGGGTGACGTTTTAACTGCAGCTTGAGACGGGGTTCCCCGGAGCGCGTACAATTCCTGAGCGGCGGATATCAACTCAGATTCCGCCGGACCGGGGAGCCGAAACCAATGAAGTCCATTTCCATTTTGTTGCTGTCCGTAATCTGCCTGCTTGCGGCACTGGCCGCGCAAGTTACGGACCCGAAATCAGAGCCTTCTGCGCCGAAGGGTTCGAGCGTAGATTATTTCGCCGGAACTTGGCGCCTGGTCTCGACCGAGAACCGTTACGCCGACGGCACGACTGAGCCCTATGTCGAAGTCGGACCCAAGGGGCTGGGCTATTTGATGTACGACCGCACCGGTCATATGTGCGCGCAGTTAATGAATCCGACCCGTCCGAATTGGAAGAACGACCGCCATCCCACCGCTGAGGAAGCGCTCTCCGGAACCAATGGCTTTCTGTCGTATTGCGGGACGTACGAGGTCCGCGAGCCGCAACAGATTATGGTGCATCATCCCGAAACCGCGTGGAGTCCGAACTGGGTGGCCACGGTCCAGAACCGGCCGTATCGCATCACCGGCCCTGACAGTTTCTATTTCAGTGATACTCGCACCGACATCAAGCCATCAGGCCAGAAGGTCGAACTGGTGTGGACCATTCGCTGGGAACGGGTGAAGTAGGAAAGAGCTGGCAGTGGCCCAGGTCAGTGTTTGCGCGCCCGCACGATGCGCGGGATGCCTTGCAGGTCGGGGGTGATCTCGATCTCCGTCCATCCGGCTAGCAGTTCGCGTACCGCGGGCGCAATGGTTCCGCTGATCTCCATCACAAGCCATCCACCGGGGCGCAGCGCGGCGTGGACTTGCGGGATGAGGCGGGCGATGACCTCGGTTCCCACCGGCCCAGCGAAGACCGCACTGCGCGGCTCAAACTTACGTACTTCGAGTTGGACTTCGTCTTCCTCAGATTCGCCGACATAGGGTGGATTGGAAACCACGAAATCAAAGTGGGCTGTGGGCAGTCCGTCCAGCAGATCAGCCTGATGGAATTGAATGCGCGAACTGACCTCAAGGCGTGCGGCATTCATTTCTGCTACGGCCAGTGCGGCGAATGAACTATCCGTCGCGTCGAGGCTGGCGCCGGGCAGTTCGTGCGCAAGCGTAATGGCGATCGCTCCCGAGCCCGTCCCCACGTCCACCATCCGCCAATTCTCTTTTCCCGCAGTCAGTTCCAGCACGGTCTCAATCAGGTGCTCGGTTTCCGGGCGCGGTATCAGCACCGCCGAAGAGACTAAAAAGTCCAGGCCCCAAAATTCCTGATGGCCTGTAATGTACTGCGCCGGCACGCCTCTGGCGCGTTCTGCAATCTCATGGTCGTAACGGGCCTCCTCTTCCGAGGTGAGCCGACGCTCCGGATGGGCATACAGATGAGATCGGTCGCAGTCCAGGGCGAACATTAACAAGACCTCGGCATTCATTCGCGGGGACGGCGCATGGGCGGCGGTAAGTCGTTCCACGGCCGAGGTAAGAGCATCGCGGAGAAGCATGGTGTGAAAGTCAGAAATCCGTTACCGCTGAGGGCGACAATTCCCTTACGCTACTGCAGTGGTTTCCCGCTTCAACTTTTCCGACTGGTAGTGGGTGGTCAGCGCTTCGATCATGGGCTGCAGCTTGCCGTCCATCGCCTCGGTAAGTTGGTGCATAGTGAAGCCAATGCGGTGATCGGTGACCCGGTTCTGCGGAAAATTATAAGTGCGGATCTTTTCGCTGCGATCGCCCGACCCCACCATAGATCTCCGCTCTTTAGCCAACGCATCTTGTTGTTTCTGCATTTCAAGTTCATACAGACGCGACCGCAGGACTCTCATGCCTTTTTCGCGATTCTTGATCTGCGATTTTTCGTCTTGGCAACTCACAACTGTATTGGTTGGAATGTGGGTGATGCGCACCGCTGAATAGGTCGTATTCACCGACTGACCGCCGGGGCCCGAAGAACAAAAGGTATCGATGCGCAGGTCCTTGGCTTCGATCTTAACGTCCACATCCTCTGCCTCCGGCAGTACAGCCACCGTGACCGCGGAAGTATGCACGCGGCCCTGCTGCTCGGTTGCGGGTACGCGCTGTACCCGATGCACTCCGCTCTCGTATTTCATCTGAGAGTACACCCGATCCCCCTCGATCAGCGCGATCACTTCCTTCAGCCCACCAATTCCCGACTCAGAGGTCGAGAGTACTTCCACCTTCCACTTGTGGGTTTCCGCGAAGCGGTTATACATGCGAAACATTTCGGCGACAAACAGCGTGGCTTCGTCGCCGCCCGTGCCCGCGCGGATTTCCAGGACTACATTCTTCTCGTCGTTGGGATCATTCGGAATCAGCAGAACTTTCAGTTCTTCTTCGGTTGCGGAGACTCGCGCTTCCAGCTTTGCAAGTTCCTCTTCCGCGTAGGCGCGCATTTCGGCGTCGGCTTCGTTCGCCAGCAGCGCCTTACTTTCTGCAATGCCGCGAGTCAGGTCTTTGTACTCGCGATATCTCTCCACCGCCGACGCGATTTCGCTGTGCGCCTTCGCGGTCTTCTGAAATTTCGCCGAGTCGTGGACGATCTCCGGCGAGGAGAGGGCTTGATTCAATTCCTCGTAGCGACTTTCGAGTTGATCTAAACGCTCAAACATAGGGTCAGCAGTCATCTTTCCTCCGCAACTGCGGGGACGCTAATCTACTATTGTACGGGCTTGGTCGGGGAGTAGAGCGATATTTCGCGACGGGGCCGCCCTAAGCGATAACTAATTCGCCGCCATGCTGCTTTTCAAGTTCCATAGCCTGGTCGAGAGCGACGATGGCGCACTCCACTTGGTTGTCGGCAGGGGGCTTCGTGGTGATTCGCTGCATCCACAAACCCGGCGCGGTCATCAGGGCAAACAATGACCCACGGTGCTTGGCGGCGAAACGAATAATCTCATACGACACTCCCGCGATCAGAGGCAGGAATGCGATTCGCACTGCGAAACGGGCCCAGAACGTCGTCACCGGCACCAGCATATAAACGAAGATCGAGATGATCATCACCGTCATCAGGAAGCTGGTCCCGCAGCGCGGGTGAAAAGTTGAGTATTTTTGCACCGCCGTAGCATTGAGCGGATCGCCATTCTCAAAGGCGAACACCGTCTTATGTTCGGCACCGTGATACTCGTACACCCGCCGGATATCTTTCAACAGCGACACACCCCAGATGAACAACAAAAACAGCGCCAGCCGAATGATCCCGTCCACCAGATTGAAAATGATTTGCTGCCCGAACAGGGGATTCACCCGCTTCAATTCTGTTGCCGCCAGCAGTGGCAAATACTTGTACATGAAAATGAAGAACCCAACTGAGAAAATGATGTTCAGGGCGGCTACCCATCCGCTCACTTCCAGTTTCTTTTCATTTTCTCCCGCAGGAATTTCATCCAATGCGGCATTCGCCGAAAACTTCAAGGCGCGGAAGCCTAGCGTCATCGCGTTGCCCAAGGTAACTACACCCCTCACCACCGGCCAGCCCATCCATTTGTGTTTTTCGGACGACCGTTCGATAGGCTCGCAGTGGATTGTGATCTCGCCCGACGGCTTGCGCACAGCGATAGCCCAGGCGTGAGGGGAGCGCATCATTACACCCTCGAGCACTGCTTGACCGCCGACCAGCGTGGTTTCCTCGCCGCTCTCCAGAGCTGGTAGAAGCTGGATCGCCACGAAAAACCGCCAAAGATTGCGCAAATAACTCATAAGCTCTTAGATGCCAATTGCGGAAGGAAGTCTCAGGTTCAAGATTATCATACGCCGCCCCTGCGCTTCGTGGCCGCTAGTGGACGTGCCCCGGTCCCGCGTCGCTCTTGACCGGAATCACGCATCCGTGCGCCACCTCGCATTCCACGGCCTCGAACTGGATGGTGGTGTGGCCAATCTTAAACTCGTCCGCCAGGATGTCATTCACCTCGCGCAGAATTCTCTCGCTCGCCGATGGCGGAATGTCTTCAATCGCGATGTGGCAGGAAAGGGCGTGGGTTTCGCTGCCAATGCTCCACACATGCAGATCGTGGACATCGTTCACGCCGGCGACGGAGCGGATGGCGGCCGCAATCGACTCCAGCTTCATACCGCGCGGCGTTCCCTCCAGCAGGATGTTCATGGTCTCACGCACAATTCCCAAGCCCGACCACAAAATCAGCGCGCCAATCCCAAACGAAAGCGCTGAGTCGATCCAATACCGCCCGGTTGCCAGGATCGCCCAGCCCCCGGCGATGACCGCCGCGGTGGAAAGCGTGTCGCCCACTTGGTGCACCAAAGCGCTGCGAATGTTCACGTCGCCGCTGGTCCGATACAGCAGCCACGCGATCACGCCATTCATTACCACGCCCGCCGCCGCCACCCAGATCATCATTCCGGCGTGAACCGGCTCTGGGTTCTGCAGGCGCTTCACTGCCTCATAGAAAATAAATCCAGCGACCACGACCAATGACCCGGCGTTGACCAGCGCAGCGAGCACTCCGGCGCGATGGTAGCCATAGGTCTTGCTCTGATTGGGCGGACGACTCTGCAAAAATACCGCGCCCAGCGACAACAGTAGCGCCAGAAAATCGGAAAGATTGTGTCCCGCTTCAGACCACAGTGCCAGCGAATGGGCACGAATGCCGGCGATCACCAGGAGCACGATGTAGGCGAACGTCGCCACCAGCGAAGCCTTCAAAACCCGCCCGGCGTTGTGGTGGTGATCCCCGTGTCCCGCGTGGGAGTGCATATCTTGAGTTTACGGGGAGGGCAGTGCGGTTTCAAGGCGGCCCCGACGCACTTTTTGCAGTGTGCGTCCCATTGGAAAACGGGCGGCTTTCGCCGCTCGTATGCCGCGCCTGCTTCGTCTTGCGTTAGTTCGGCTGGCCGACCTTCAAATAGGGCGGGATCGGTTTGGTGTGTTCCAAGTCCCAGTACTGCCGAGGCCCGATATCGGAATGCGTGCCCGGGACTGGGCGATCATTCTCCGCACTGACCTCAGCGGCGTCCACGGGAGCCAATCCCGCAGTCGTCGTGTACATGGCTTCGTCAAACACGCTGCCAGACTTGGCATTGGCAGTCGCAAACACGCTGTGCGCCAAACCGGAAGCATACGAAGTGGAAATGTAGTCACCCACCATCAGACCCGAAAAAGTGTTGGGCAACCAGCTCAACTGCATCGCGCCGCTTAAAGTTTGCGATGCGGTCCAGGTCCTGCCGGCATTTGACGACGAAATGTATCCGACGTACAGGTTGCACGAATTGCTGCATTTGGAAATCGGATAGTAGTAGTAGGTCAACGCGAGATGTGCGTTGGAGCCTTTGGTGTTGGTGTCCACCGCCAGACCGGGGATAAAGTGGTCCACCGTGCTGCTGGTCGCATCGATCGGCACTCGCCTCACACCCGACCAAGTGCTGCCATTGGACGAGGTGCTGTAGACGATGTCGTTGGAAGCACAGGCGGTGCGGAAACGGCAGTCTTGCCATGCGATATAGATCATGCCGCCACCGTCAATTTCGCCAGTCGGCAGCGCAGACGTACGCAGCCCGCCCGCCACCCCATGTTCTTTAATCGTCGAGATTTTTACTGCCTTGTTCCAACTGGTTCCACCGTTAGTGGAGGTGAAGGCCATCATGTTGCCGCTGTTGCCGTTGAACGCCACAACCACCGTTCCATTGGGCATAACCAGGGGCTGTCCGCCGATGCCGCCGTCACTGCCCGCAGTCTTCAGCGCCGCGCTCCAGGTCAGGCCACCGTCGGTCGAGGTATTCATTTTGAGGGTATCGTCGGTGTTGGTGTCGTCCCACTCCACGTAGCAATGACCGAAAAAGGCACTGGCTGGATAGTTGTCGCACACAATCCAGTTTTTGTCGGGGCTGCCGGACTTGCTCACTGTGATCGGGTTGTCCCAGTTGATGCCATCGGTCGAGCGGTTCACAGATAGCTGATTGCTGCTGCTGATGGGCAGTGCGTTAATGAGCCAAACCCCGTGGGCCGCGTCGTATGCCACTGAGGCGTCACTCACCGCAGAGAAGGTCCCGCCGTTGAACGTCGTGATGCCCGGCAAAAAGCCGTGGGTCCAAGTGTTTCCGCCGTCGGTCGAGGTTGAAAAGCCGATATCCGCTCCGCCGCCTCCGAAAATGCGTCCCACCTGGTAGGCGCTCACGATCGTGTTGCCATAGGAGAAGGTGTCAGGCTCTACCTCCGTGGCGTGCTGGCTCGAGCTGTTGGTAAAAGTGTCGGTGCTGATTTTGTTCAATGATACCTGCGCCTGGGTATGACCGGCCGCAGAGAGAAACAGCGCAAGGGCCATGCACAGCAGTGGCCGAGTCGAGCGACTACTCATAACAACAAACCTCGATTAGGGAATTTGATAGCTCGAAAATTGGGGGTAACGAGCGCACTCAGTATGTCACGGGCTGCGACCAGCGCGCAATCACTAACTAGGGCTCGCCCTGCGCTATACTCCAACCACGGCACGGCAGCCCCGCCGGCGCCGCGCGACCCTATCCTGCAGGAGTGGTTCATGTTCGCACGCATCGCGATTGCCTTCGCTCTTCTCGCCCCGGTTTGCGCCTTCCCGCAGCAACCCGCTGCCGAGACTCTGCGCTTCGCTGTTTCCGGCGATTCTCGTAACTGCGGCGATGTCGTTATGCCCGCCATCGCGAGGAGCGCGAACTCACACCAGGTCGACTTTTACTGGCATCTCGGGGATTTCCGGCGGTTCGGCACGGTCACCGCCGATGACGACGGCCTCGACGAAGACATGCGCCAGCAGTACCATGGCCAGCTCAACGCGAAGGACTACCATCGCGACGCTTGGGGCGATTTCCTCTCCCATCAGATCGCGCCATTCGGCTTGACTCGCGTCTATTTGGGCATTGGCAATCATGAGTTGTACCAGGCCAGTGACGAAGCCAGCAGCCGCATAAATTTCACCAAACAATTTGCCTATTGGCTCGACGCTCCGGATCTCCGCAGCCAACGTCTCGTCGACTACAAGAACAAGCCCGGCGCGGCGGATGCACTGAACGCCTATTTCCATTGGAAAAAGGGAGGCGTGGATTTTATCTATCTCGATAATGCAGGCGACGTTGGTTTTGATGACGACCAGCTCGCCTGGCTGCGCCTTGTGCTTGACGCCGACCGCGCCGACTCCCAGGTGAAATCCATCGTGGTCGGGATGCACCGCGCTTTGCCTTACAGCTGGAGCTGTGGTCACAGCATGAATGAGACTGAGCCGGCACGCATCAGCGGGCGCAAAACTTACGACTGGCTGGTGCGCTGGAAGAATGAGACTAGGAAAAATGTTTATCTCCTGGCCAGCCACTCCCACTTGCTCATGGAAGACATCTATGCCACTCCCTACTGGAAAAATCCTGCTCACGGCGGAGAGGTTCTTCCCGGATGGCTGGTCGGTACCGCTGGCGCGCTCCGCTACCTGCTGCCATCAAATTTACCTTCTACCATTCTCGCCAAAACACACACCTACGGTTACTTGCTGGCAGAAGTTTCAGCAGAGGGCAAGGTCAAGTTTGAATACCAGGAAATGACCGAAAGCGACGTGCCAGAGGAGGTCGTAGCCCGTTACGGCAAAGACTTCATTGATCAATGCTTCCTCAGCAATCGGAGCCTGGTGCCCCAGGGCGCAGACAAGTCTTGCGAAGAGCATTAGAGCAGCGGGAGCCCCTTCCAGACGCGACTAGTTGGTGGAGCGGACACCGCCAGCCGTGTCCTCCCACAGAACCATTCATCACTCGCGCCCCCCTGACGTGAGGCCAGCCTAAACCGCGTCGCCTCTCTTGCGCAGATAAGCTGGCACGTCGAGGTCATCTTTCTCGTAAGCCGCGGCACTGGCGCGCGTATCCATCTCAATGACCTCTGCGGGATGCATGTGCACCGCAGGCCGTGAGTCATCCGCTGGCGGCGCCACAAAACTGTTGGCATCGCGTGACACTACAAAAGCATGACGTTCCTGCTGCCGCGGCCTCCGATTGCTGCCTACATCTTTGAAACCTGTGGCGATGACGGTGATCTTCACGGCGTCTTTCATCTTTTCATCCAGCACGGCCCCGAAAATGATATTCGCATCTTCATGCGCCGCGCTCTGGATGATGGTGCAAGCCTGTTGCACTTCGGCCAGCTTCAGCGAAGTGGAACCGGTGATGTTGATTAAAATACCGCGTGCTCCGTCAATCGCGCCCGCTTCCAGCAAGGGCGACGCTATCGCACGTTGCGCTGCTTCCATGGTCCGCCGTTCGCCGGAGGCAGTGGCCGTGCCCATCACCGCATATCCCATCCCCGCCATGATCGCCTTCACATCGGCGAAGTCTCGGTTGATGATGCCCGGAATAGTGATGATGTCTGAGATTCCCTGCACGCCCTGGCGCAGGATGTCGTCGGCAACGCGGAACGACTCGAAAAATCCCGCGTTCTCCGCGACCCCCAGCAACTTTTCGTTCGGGATGACGATGGTGGTGTCCACGGACTCCATCAACTCTGAAACCCCTCGCTCCGCCTGCTGCATGCGGCGCTTGCCTTCAAACGCAAAGGGCTTGGTGACGACTGCCACGGTCAGCGCTCCCATCTCGCTGGCCAGCGATGCGATGATCGGGGTCGCGCCGGTCCCGGTTCCTCCACCTAGACCGGTGGTAACAAAAACCATGTCGGCGCCTTCCAGCGCCTCGATGATTTTCTCCGAATCTTCGAGCGCTGCCTGACGCCCAATTTCCGGATTTGCGCCCGCGCCTAGTCCGTTGGTCAGCTTCACTCCCAACTGAATCTTTACCGCCGCTCGCGACATGCGCAGCGCCTGCAAGTCAGTGTTCGCGACAATGAACTCGATGCCTTCCATGCCGGAATCAATCATGCGGTTGACCGCATTATTGCCGCCGCCGCCTACGCCAATGACCTTGATCCGAGCATCGTTGCGCGTTTCATCATTGAAGCTGATACGAATTCCACTGTCGTTGTTCATATACACCTCGTCACAAAAAGTTGGCGCTGCTGTTTCCCCGAAACCGTGGGCTGTTGGCCCATTTTTTATCTGTTCACTACTTTGTTTAATCCTCTGTTCCCTACGCGCCCTTCTTCATGAAAAACAATCGCAGGCGGTTACTCCAGCCTCCGTCGGCTTGCCCGCGTGCCAGCCGCGCCCGATGTCCGTAATAAATCAAGCCCAGAACCGTGGCAAATTCTGGCTCAGCCAGCTCCGATGGCATCTTGGCCATCGCTGCCGGCCACGAAACGCGTAGCGGTCGGCGCAGCACTGATTCTCCGATTGCGACCAACCCCGGCAGGCGTGACGCTCCGCCGGTCAAGACGATTCCCGCAATGCAGCGATCCAGAACGCCGTTGTTGCGTAGGTTGTCGCGCATCATCTCGAACAGTTCCTGCGCGCGTGGCTCCAGGATCTCCGCCACTTGCCGCTGCGGCAGAAAGCGAGGCGGACGGTCGCCCACCGACGGCACTTCCACCTCATTGCCTTCCGGAACCAGCGACGCGACTGCGTTGCCATAGTGTTTTTTGATGGTCTCGGCTTCGCTCATGGCCGTGCATAAACCTATCGCCAAGTCCCCAGTAAAGTGGTCCCCGCCCACCGGAATTACGGCGCTATGGGTCACCGCGCCTTCTGCAAACGCAATCATGTCGCACGAGCCTGCGCCCAGATCAACTAGACAGACTCCGAGTTCGCGCTCTTCCGGTCGCAATACGGCATCCGCACAAGCAAGCGGCTCGAACACAGTGTCATCCACATGGACGCCGGCTTTATTCACCGCAGTCACAACGTTTTGCACTGCGCTCGATGCCGCCGTAATCATGTGTACGCGCACTTCCAGCCGGCCGGCCATCAGTCCCAGCGGCTCGCGTTGACCGGGGTGGCCATCCAGAATGAACTCCTGCGGCAACAAGTGCATGATGTCGCGGTCGTTGGGGATGGAAATGTCGCGGGCCTTGTCCACCGCCAGCCGAATTTCCTCCCGGCCCACTTCACGAGGGCGCGCCCCCAGGCTGATGCCGCCCTGGCTGTTCACACTGCGCACATGCGGCCCGGCTATGCCCACTAGCGCTCGCTCCACCGCCATGCCGGCGCTGTCTTCCGCCCGCTCGATGGCCCGCTGTAACGACGACACCGCCTTGTCAAGTTCGGTGATGACGCCTTTGCGTGACCCGACCGACTCCGCCACTCCGTGCCCGCGGTAGCGCAATCCGGTTTCTGTGATTTCGGCAACCAATACCACCGTCTTGGCACTGCCCAAATCAATTGCGGTCAAAAAACTTACGTGATCATTTGCCATACTGGTTATGGTTTTCCTTGATCTTTCATAATCGCCGCACTCGGTTTCTTGCTGGGCGGTGGCGTGGGACGACCCGCAAGTTTCGCTTCCTGCTTGTTTGCAGACTGCACCGCGACAGCCCCCGAAAACACAGGTGCCGGTTTCGCCACAGCCGATTTGGCCGCAGCCCGTTTGGTCACATGTTTCGAGACGGGTGGCTTTGCTTTTGAATGGGCAACTGGCTTCTTTGCTCCAGCCGAATCGCCCACTGGCGCCGCAGGAACCGGCACAGACGCAGCGTGGCTCACATCGGGATTGACGATAATCTGGTGGTCGTAGCGAAGATCCACTGATTCAATCTTCTCGAACTGCTGGTGCCATTCCCGGATGTGCGCCACGTACGCCCGATACCGCTCCAGAAAATTGGACGAACCAAGATGAATCGAAACCTGCCTGCCGGAATCGGCCACTGCTATTTTCACGTCATCCGGGTCGGAGAGATCCACGTCGTCGATGTCCTGCGAGTAATGTGCTCCCGAGCTATCGATTTCGCGCAGCAGTTGCCCAAAGACTTTCATGCGCGCAGCCCGCATGCTCAGCGGTTCTGCGGCGCTCAGCCCGACGATCACGGGGAAGGAATATTTACGACGGCTGGCCGGAAGTTCCAGGAACACGCCATTGGCATCGATCAGCAGAATCCGCGCTCCGTTGCGCACAAACGCGACCGGGGAGCGTTCGTGAATCTCGACCTTCAGTTGGTTGGGAACGAAGCGCATTACGCTGGCGGATTCCACCCAGGGGATTTGCTCCAGTTGCTGTTTCCGCAGCGACAGCGGCACGAAAAAGATATTTCGCCCAATGTCTCCCCCCAGAACGTCCATCACCTGCGACCGGGCCACGTTATGCAGTCCAGTAATGCCGATGTTATCGCTGGAGTCAATGCGGAAGCGCCACGAATGCTCGCCGTAGTCGTAGAGTAAGAATCCTGTTGCTCCAACCACGAGAACAATGAAACCAGCCAAAGCAATCCATTTCAGCCGCACCGCAGTCTTTTTTGGGAGAGGTCCACGACGGGCGGGAACGCGTTTCTGACCGCGAAGGAAGGGCGATTCCTGTTCGGCATCCAGATCGACTAAGCGCACGTCTTCGTGATCGCCCCGGCGAAAATCATCGCTGGTAGGACGATACGAGTCTTGTGCTTCGATGGTGGGGCCGCTTCTCCGCGCCATCAAATCAAGTCAATTGCCGCAAGGGAACCGCTGAGCAAGTCAAATATAACTGGTTTCGTAGAAAAGCGATACAAGTTTTTCCTTGTCAAACTGAAGAAAGCTGTGGAAGAAAGCAAAAGACCCCCAGGGCCATCGCCGCCTAAATCGGGCGACGCAGAACTGGGGGGCGGGGAGTGAGTTCGAAATCTCTTTAATCTGAAGACTTTTCAACGATCCGCAAGCGGGTGGGAGCCGGGATGTGCGCGCATCGAACCACGCGAAGGGAGCGCGCCGTCCTCACCTCGGTCAGGCGAGAGTTCATCCGTGCCAGGCGAGCGTGCATCAACTCCGAGGGTATTGCGGACCTATCGGAGAACTCCGCCAGTCGCGGCTGAATCAGCTCCTGCTGAGCGGCTTCCAGGCTGGGCATCTCTCGATCGGGATCTAACAAACGTTGGGAAGCTTCCAAAGTGTTTGGCAAAGTTCCTCGCCCAACCAGGCACTTGACCAGCCCAACCTGCTCTCTCACCTTTGCCTCGAGGAAATTAGCCCGGGCGTGGACCGACGCGACTACTTGCCGCAGTTGGAGCGACCTGTTGGACTGATGATTATTGCTGACGCCCGCAACCAGCACTGCCGCTGCCAGCCAATAGGCAAATTTGTCGTTTTTCATTGCTTGCTCTCCTGATGTGCATTTAGACGGAGGCAAGCGAAAAATGGTAGCAGGCAGGTCAGCAAGAAAATCGCGTTCCTTATTTCGCCTTGTCGGTCATCAGAATCCCGCCTGACGCGTAGCTTTCCTGGGACACTTCATGGAAAGCAACCACGATGGCTTCGCGGCGGGCGCCGGCTTCTTCGACCATCGCGTCCGTGATGCGTTGCGCCAGCTTGCGTTTTTGGTCAACGCTGCGGCCTTGGAGCATAGTGACTTGAACCAGGGGCATGGGGATCCTCGAATGACTTCAAATCGCACGCTGCACATAGACGAGGGCGAGCATAGCCCGCCCCCCTCCCGGTGCCCGGCGAACTTACTTCGACAACTCGTAGCCCGCAAAAAAGAAGCTCAGCTCAAACCGCGCCGTGTCTTCTGCATCGGAACCGTGGATGGCGTTGAATTCGATGTTGGTAGCCCACTTCTTGCGGATCGTGCCTTCCTCAGCTTGGGCTGGGTTGGTGGCGCCCATGAGATTCCGCAGGTCGGCAATGGCGTTTTCCTTTTCCAACGCCAACACCACGATGGGGCCGCTCGACATGAAATCGGTGAGCGATCCATAAAACGGCCGGCTGGCGTGCACCGCATAAAACTGTTCGGCTTGATGCTTGGTAATCTCCAGCATCTTGATGGCGAGAATTTTAAAGCCGTTCTTTTCGAACTGCTCGATGATGTCTCCGATCGCGTTTTTGTGGACCGCGTCCGGCTTAATGATTGTAAAGGTGCGCTGCAATGTTTTCATAAATTCGTTTTCTCAACTCTCAATCGTGTATTTGAATGTCCTTTTTGCGCTTCTAAAAACCCGTTGGCAATCAGCTTCAGTTCTTCCCGCCCAGCGCTGCCGCGAGGGTCTCGCCAATCCCAGCCGGCGATTTTGCGACTCGGATCCCCGCCGCTTCCATCGCCTTGATCTTCTCCGCTGCCGTTCCCTTGCCGCCGGAGATAATCGCCCCGGCGTGGCCCATGCGCCGTCCCGCAGGCGCCGTCTGCCCAGCGATGAACCCGACCACCGGCTTCTTCATGTGGGTCTTTACAAAGTCGGCCGCCAGTTCCTCCGCGTTGCCGCCAATCTCGCCGATCATGATCACCGCTTCGGTCTGCCCATCGCGATTAAACAAGTCCAGCGCATCAATGAAGTTGGACCCGATAATTGGGTCGCCGCCAATCCCAATCGCGGTTGACTGTCCAATGCCACGCTGGGTCAACTGGTGCACCGCCTCATAGGTCAACGTTCCAGAGCGCGAGACGATGCCGATCGATCCCTCTTTGTGGATGCTGGCTGGCATGATGCCAATCTTGCATTTCCCGGGAGAAATAATTCCCGGGCAGTTCGGACCGATCAGCCGCGAGCGCCGGTCTTGCAGGAAGTCCCAGGCGCGCACCATATCAAGCGTCGGAATGCCTTCGGTAATGCAAACGATGAGTTCAATTTCGGCGTCGGCCGCTTCCATGATGGCGTCTGCCGCGTACGGCGGCGGCACAAAAATCACTGTGGCATTGGCGCCTGTCTTGTCCACCGCCTCCTGCATCGTGTTGAAAATCGGCCAGCCTTCGTGGGTCGTGCCGCCCTTGCCGGGCGTCACGCCTCCCATAATTCTTGTACCGTAAGCCGCGCTGGCCTTGGCATGGAATGTGCCCTCGCGTCCGGTCAGGCCCTGCACCAGCAGTTTCGTATTCTTATCAACCAGAATTGCCATGATTACTCTCTTTTCCTCTTAGCTCAGCCTGCCGCGTATTTACCCTCTTGCTGCTGCTACCACTCGGTCGGCCGCATCCTTCATCGTCTCCGTGACGATAAAATTCAGCCCGGATTCCTGCAGGATCTTCTTCCCTTCCTGCACATTCGTTCCTTCCAGCCGCAGCACGATGGGCAGCTTTATATTGGTCTTGCGCGCCGCTTCCACTACGCCCGTAGCCAGCGTATCCACGCGCAGGATGCCGCCAAAAATGTTGATCAGTACGGCCTTCACACTCGGATCGCTCAACAGGATCTCGAACGCATGTTCCACCTGCTCTGCGTTAGCGCCGCCGCCCACGTCCAGGAAATTCGCCGGCATGCCACCCGCATATTTAATGATGTCCATGGTCGCCATGGCCAGGCCTGCGCCATTTACCATGCAGCCCACATTACCGTCGAGCTTGATGTAATTGAGACTGTACTTTGACGCTTCCAATTCAAGCGGATCTTCTTCAGTAATGTCGCGGAACTCGCGCAGGTCGGGATGCCGGAACAGCGCGTTGTCGTCGAAAGTCATTTTCGCATCCAGCGCAAACAACCGGCCGTCCGTGGTCGTGATGAACGGATTGATCTCCAGCAGCGACGCATCCGTTTCTAAAAACGCGCGGTAGAGCCCAGTGAGGAACTGCACCGCCGGATTAATCTGCTGCGGCTTCAGTCCCAGCGCGAACGCGATTTTGCGCGCCTGGAACGGCTCCAGTTCCATGCCGGGATCCACATACTGCTTGTAGATCGCGTCCGGAGTCTCGGCCGCTACCTGCTCAATGTCCATTCCGCCCGCAGCCGACGCCATGAACACCGGTTTGCCTTCAGCGCGGTCCACCAGAATTCCGAGATAGAGCTCTTTCTCGATCGGCAGCGTCTCTTCCACTAGTAACCGCCGCACCACGCGACCTTCGGGGCCGGTTTGATGGGTCACCAGCGTCATGCCCAGGATCTTACCCGCCAACTCGGCCGCTTCTTCCGCCGATGTAGCAATCTTCACGCCGCCGCCCTTGCCGCGTCCACCCGCGTGGATTTGCGCTTTCACCACTACGCCGGTTGCTCCCGCTGCCAACAACTCTTTGGCTGCAGCTTCGGCGGCTTCACGGCTCTCGACCATCTGCCCGCGCGGCACAGCTACGCCATATTTCTTCAAAATCGACTTGCCCTGATATTCATGGATCTTCATAGATGATTCCTGTTCACTGTTCTGGGAGGAGCTAGCTTGCGGCTTCAGCGATCGTGCAGCAAACTCTTGATTTTATAGAAGCTCGGCAGGATGGGCAAACGACACGGCGTTACACCCGCCTAGACCCACCATGTGGCTATACTAAATCCTGCTTCCATGATTTTCGTAGCATGATTTTCATGCGCTGATCTTCATGCCATGATCCTCCTGCGATGATGACGCTGCCATGATCCTCGACGCCCTGCACCGCATCGCCAACCACGGCCAATCACTCAGCCGCGAGGAGGCCCGCGCCGTGATGGCCGAAGTACTGGCCGGGGAATGCACCGACGTGCAGATCGGCGCGCTGCTGGTGGCGCTGCACATGAAGGGCGAGACCGTGGAGGAAATTGTCGGCTTCGCCGAAGCCATTCGTGCCGCAGCGGTCCCGCTGGACGCACATTTTTCTCAGGTGTACGTCAGCGGCACCGGACGCGACGCACTGATTGACACCTGCGGCACTGGCGGCGATGCCAGCGGCACTTTCAATATCTCCACAGCGACCGCGCTGGTGGCGGCAGGCGCGGGCGTTCGCGTTGCCAAACACGGCAACCGGAGCGTGAGTTCCAAGTGCGGCTCCGCCGACGTGATGGAAGCCCTCGGGGTTAATATCAATCTCCCTCCCTCCCGCACCGCCGCCTGCCTTGAACAGTGCGGCATCGCATTCCTATACGCACCGCTGATGCACTCCGCCATGAAGTACGTCCAACCGGCTCGCCGTGAGTTGCGCCTTCGCACCGTGTTCAACTTGCTGGGTCCGCTCACCAACCCCGCTCATGCATCCGCACAAGTGGTCGGAGTCTACGCGGCTGATCTGGTGGAGAAGCTTGCCGAAGCGCTCAGCATCCTGGGCTTGCGACGCGCGCTGGTAGTGCACGGCAGCGATGGCCTCGACGAAATCACCATCACAGGAGCCACTCGCATAGCCGAAGTGCGCGACGGCCAAGTGCGCAGTTACGAGATTGAGCCGCAAGAATTTGGCATGCAGCGCGCGTCAATCGAAACCATTGCCGGCGGTGATGCCGCCGCCAATGCGGAGATCATCCGCCGGATTCTGGCGGGAGAGAAGTCGCCGCGCCGCGATGTAGTGATACTGAACGCATCCGCCGCTCTGGTAGCAGCGGGAAAAGCAAACCATCTGCGGGAGGCTGTGCCAGTAGCTGCGCAGGCGATTGATTCAGGCGCCGCAGCGGAGAAACTAGCAGCGTTGGTGAAATTCGCCGTCCATCCCGAATAGGCCCCGCCCACGCTACTCCACCTGCACTTTTTCCATCCACTCCGCCACGCGTACCTTCCATCCCAACTCTTTTGTTATCGCGTCCCGCAACAACCCGGCGGCTGCCGGTTCGCCGTGCACCAGATAGGTTGCGCTCGGCTGGTTCTTGAATGTCCGCAGCCACTCCAGCAACTCCCGCGTATCCGCGTGGTCGCTGAACTGCTCGATCGCTGCCACCTGAGCGCGAATCGGCACATAGGCACCGAAGATCTTTACTTCCTTCGCCCCGTTCTTAATCGTGGCCCCGCGCGTTCCCGGCGCTTGAAAGCCAACGAAGATCACCTGATTGCGCGAGTCGGGCAAGCGTTGCGCCAAGTGATGCAAGATGCGTCCTCCCGTCACCATCCCGCTCGACGAAATAATCACACTGGGGTACGACGACTGATTGATCTTCTTGGATTCCTCCGCGCTTAACGCAAACGTCACGCCCGGCCACTCCACCGGCGACCCATATTTCCGGATCAGGCGCCGGGCTTCGTCGCTGTATTCTTCCGCGTGTTTCAGAAAGATCTCCACCGCCTTGATAGCCAGCGGACTGTCGCAAAAAATAGGAATGCGCGGAATCTGCCCAGACTCCATCAGTTCCTTCAACATAAACAACAGCTTCTGCGTGCGCTCCACCGCAAAGGCTGGCACCACCACGCTGCCGCCGCGCTTCACCGTATTCCGAATCAGCGCAGCCAGTTCCGGTCGCGGATCTTCGTTGGGATGGATCCGGTTTCCATACGTCGACTCCATCACCAGGAGGTCGGCGGTTTCCTCCTCCATCGGTCCCGAGTGCACTACCTTGCCGGGCGCGATATTCCGATCCCGTACTCGCCCGATATCGCCGGTAAACAGTAACCGTCGCGTCTGGCCTTTTGTCGTCAGCGTGACCTCGGCCATCGACGATCCTAAAATGTGCGCCGCTCGCACCAGCCGGAACGACAACTCCGCGTTGATCTGCTTGGTCGCGCCAAACTCCACTGGCTTGAAATATTTCAGGCACTCATGCGCTTCTTCCAGCGTGTACAGCGGCAGCGCCGGGTCGTGCTTCGAACTCTTCGTCTTGTTGTAGAACGCCGCGTCTTCTTCCTGCAGGTGTCCCGCGTCAGGCAGCATAATTCCGCACAGGTCCATCGTGGCTGGCGTTGCATAGATCGGTCCTCGGAAACCTTCCTTCACCAGTCGCGGAATCCAACCACAGTGGTCCAGGTGCGCATGGGTCAGAATTACGGCGTCAATCTCCCGCGCTGGCACCGGAAGGTCTTGCCAATTGCGCTGCCTCCATTCCTTTTGTCCCTGGAACAAGCCGCAATCCACCAGTACTTGCAGGGCACCCGTGCTATTGCCATCGGTCGCGGTATTAATCAGGTACTTGGATCCGGTCACGGTTCCGGCGGCGCCCAGAAATTGGATATAAGACAAGATGTTCTCCTTGCGACAAACTTTAATTTGAGATCTTAAACGTCACTTGCGTCGTGTCGGCGACCGGCACGCTCCCATCATTCACTTTGACTTCTAGCGGAGCAGCCGGGGTTTCGATCCGCGTCGTGGCCGAGCTCTTAGCTTGCACTTCCAGCCGCGCGGTTATCTCTCCCCCGCTGTAGGTCACGGTCACCGGCACTTCCGCCCCCGCGTTCCCTGAATTCTCCACCGTCACCGCTACTAGATACAGTCCCTTGTCGGTCTTGCGCGGAAAGACCGCCTGCACTTGAAACTGGGGTAGCCCGCGATCGCGATACACCCAGTCGTCGAAAAACCATCCCAGGTCGCGCCTTGACGCCTGTTGCACCAGTCGCTCCACATACTTCGCGTCTGTGTCGTCCTCCGCATGATAACTGTGCAGCACCTGCTGGAAGGCCGCTTCGCCTAGCATGTCTCGCAGCATCCACCAGACATACGCCGCTTTGCCGCCAAAAAGGGCCTCGTCGTGAGTCGAGGCCAGCGCCCGCCCCGCGTCCGCGGTTCCCTCCTTGTCATTTGCCGCAAAGATCGGACGGTACTGGCCCAGCGAATCCATCGCTCCCTGCCGTCCGTTCTGCAGCTCCGCCTGCAACGCCTGACCAAAGTACGCCAACCCTTCGTACACCCATGGCCGCGAAGATACAAAGTCGGCATGTACCACCTGATGCGCCAGGATGGCTGCCACGCTCTTCCCCGGATTCGGCAACAGCGGCAGCATCAGCGACGCCCCGCTCTCATAGGGCGCATCGCCAACCTCAGGCAATTGATAAATCATGACCGGCTTGGGCGCTCCAAACCATGGTTTCAACTCATCCTGCACTCTGCCCAACACCTCGGCATAGGCTTGCACGGGCCACTCGCCGGGCAGCGTCATCAGGAGCCCCTGCGCTGCCGAGCCCGCGCTCCCAGAGTTGTATCCGCCCAGCAGCGCCGGCACTCTCTGCCCCAGCGGCGCATACGTAAAAATACGGCACCAGAACTGAGAAGGGCCTCCATCTTTGGTGGAGAACGATCCCCGTGCCCCTTCTCCCGGCCTCAGCGGACAAGTCTCCGTTGCTGCATCCGCATTCAGTGCAACCGGATCCCCCAGACGCAGCAGCTCCGGCGGACCACTCGATTCGTCCGCCAGCCGCAGCCGCATCGTCCCCTCTGCGGCCCGCGCCTTCCATCCCGCCAGCACCTCGAACAGGCTATTCCCTTCTGACAGGTTGCCCACTTCCACCGCCACCGGATACCACGCCACGTGGCCCAGCCCGCGCACTCCGGTAAACCCAGTGCTGATGCGGTCCCAATCACTGTGCCGCGCTATTTCCTCCGGAGTGCCAATGCGCGTCAGTCGCGTGGCGTCGAGCGGGACCGTGCCGTCGTATCCAATGTCCAGTTCGATCGTTTCCCGCGGCTTAATTTCCCGCGTCAAAGCGACCACGGCTTCTGACAGCACGCCGGTGTGGTCCACGTCAGACGCGTAGCGATGCGAAACAAATTGCAGTGGCTTGCCGACGGCTCGGATGGAATGCCAATCGAGGGTGGAAGAGATCTGCAGCGCCAGCGACTTCTGGGGCGCGGCGGAGTCGTTGCGCAGCAGCAGCTTTCCTCTCACCTCAAGGCGCTGCTGCTCTCGCTCCATTCGCACCTCGAGTTCGTAGCGCACAAAAGTAAAAGCGTTCCGGTCCAATGCCGCCGCGGACGACATCAACCCGCCGATCAAGCACAGTACCCAAACGCTTCTCACTTCTTCTTCGCCGGGGACGCCTGCCCGCGCTGTCGCACGATCTCATACAACACAACTCCCGCCGCCACCGACACGTTCAGCGACGATACCTTCCCCAGCACCGGGATAGACACTACGAAGTCGCATTTCTTCGCCACCAAATCGTGAACGCCCTTACCTTCAGCGCCCAGCACGATGGCGCAGTCCATCTTGTAGTCCAGCGTGTCGTAGGTCTGCGGGCCGCGCTCGTCCAGGCCCACCACCCAAACGTTCTGCGCCTTCAAGTCCTCCACCGACCTGGCAATGTTCGTCACCTTGGCCACGGGCAAATGCTCGCTAGCCCCAGCCGACGTCTTCACCACCGTCCCGGTCAATCCCGCTGCCCGCCGCTCCGGGATCACGACGCCATCCGCACCTGCTGCGTCCGCCGTGCGCATGATCGCGCCGAGATTATGCGGATCTTCCACTCCATCGAGCACGACGATCAGCGAATACTCCCCTCGTTTCGTCCCCACAATGTCTTCGAGCGTGCTGTACTGCTTGGACGAAGTCACCGCCAGCACTCCCTGGTGCGATCCATTGCCCGCCAGTCGGTCGATTTCAATGCGCGGAATGAAGCGCACGTTCACGCCCGCCTTGCGGCATTCCTCAATCAGCCGCGTGATGCGCAAATCGTGACGCTCGGTCGTCACGCCCACCCACTCAAACGACCGCCGTCGCGCCCGCAAGGCTTCCGTGACGCTGTTGATGCCGTAGATATAGTTCATGAATGGTCAGTGTAAATCCCGCAAGGCCGCACTGGCGAATGAAGTGCAAGCGTAAGGCAGACCAGCCGCGAAACTAGTGGAGCGCGGTCCTAGCCGGTATCGCTCCCCGATGGTCAACGCCCTGGTGGGCGGAGTGCCAGCCTCGCCGCAGCAGAGCGAAACGTACTGGCGCACCGGCGAATCCCGCCTTGCTTCTCCAGCGGTTTCGTCCATCTTCCATCTGAAACCCGCAATGGAGTATCCTCGCCCCATGGACAAGAAAGAAATCAATTCCCCAAAGTTGACCGGAAGCTTTCTCTTCTGGGTTTGTGGCGTCGGAGGTGTGCTGATGGTCGCATTCCTGGCCCATTTCGTCTGGAAGCTTTTTTGATGTTCCTGCCCATGGAGACTTCATGACGCTAACCGCCGTCATCATCGACGACGAGCAACTGGCCCGCGATGAACTCGCCTTCCTACTGAAAGAACTGGGCGACGTCCAGGTGGTCGCGCTGGGCAAGAACGGCCTGGACGCCATTCATCTCATCCGCGAGCACAGTCCCGACCTGGTTTTTCTCGACGTTCAGATGCCAGGCCTCGACGGTTTTGGCGTCATCAAGAAGCTGCTCGACAAGAAGCACCCGCTGCCCAACATCGTCTTCGCCACCGCCTTTGACCAGTACGCAGTCAAGGCCTTCGAAGTCAACGCGGTGGATTACCTGCTCAAGCCCTTCGACAAGAAACGCGTGGCTCAGGCCGTCCTCAAGGCCCGCACCCGCATGGATGCCGCTTCCTCTTCGAACGACAAGCTTGAAACTCTAGTCAAGATGCTGGAATCGCAGCAGACCCCCACTTCCAAGATCCTGATCAAGTCGGTGGGGCGCATGTTGCTGGTGGACCAGAAAGATATCTGCCACGCCTCCATCGAGGAAGGCGTTATCAGCATCGTTACGGGGGGGCTGGCCGGTATCGAAGGGCAGTCCAACTGCCGCACTCTGGAAGAACTGCTGGAGAGCCTAGACGCCAACATGTTCTGGCGCGCTCACCGCTCTTACCTGGTCAACATCAATCACATTCGCGAGGTCGTGCCCTGGTTCAAGAGTTCCTACCAACTGCGCATGGACGACAAGAAACAGACCGAGATCCCAGTTAGCCGCGCTCAGACCAAACGTCTCCGCGAACTGTTTGGTCTGTAGCTCCTCGCTCTTAGCGTCCGCAAAAACGCGACCGGCTACTCTAAGCCGGCCGCTGCTCAGGTTCAGTGAGGGGGTGAACTTATGAAGCCAAAGCCTCTAACGCTCTACGATCTTGGATAATCAGCGCAGCGCCGTCGCGCCGGATCAGCGACTTACGGCGCAGCTCGCCGAGCAAGCGGGTCACCGTCTCACGCGACGACCCAATCATCTGCGCCATTTCCTCGTGGGTCAGGCCGGAGTCCAGCCGTGCCTCGGCTTCGCCTGCCTGGGGAGCCTCGCTCCACGAAAGCAGCAACCGCGCCAGCTTCTCGGTGGAGGTGCGCGCCAGCACCAAGTCGTGTACATCCTGGAACGCCGCTTGAAATTCCCGGCTCACTGCTTCAGCACAACGCACGCCGGCTTCGGGATAACGCACCAGAAATTCCCGCAAACGACTTCGCTCCACAAAACTCACATGACATGGTTCTACGGTCTCAGCCGTAAGCTCGCAAACGCTCCCTGTCATCACTGCGCTTAGTCCCAGCACTTCTCCCGGCCCCACCACCCGCAGAATTAACACTCGCCCATTCCGCGACATGGTTGAAAGCTTTACTCGCCCTGAGCAGACCACGTAGATTCCGCGCGGCGGTTGCGCCTCGGCCAGCAGCACTGCCCCCGCCGGGAAAATGCTTGGATTTCGCAGTTTGCTGAATTCCTGCAGCACCTCGGGCGACAGGCGGCAAAATCCCGGACGCTGCGGGATAGCACACGTCCGGCAGTTGTCCACAATCTGGAGCGGGTACGGAATGTTCAACGAAAGCCTCCTGCGCAGCGGGCACCGATACCAGTGCATTCTCCGTGCCATCGAGAGGACCGTGGAAGTTGGTGAAAACAATGGGTGGAGCTCGAAAAACGAGGCGTGTTAATTCCCAGCGTCGGCAGCGCTGCCTGACAGTCGTCACTGGCGGGTGTACGATTCCTTGGACTAGTCCTCTGCGAACTCGTCCTCTGCGAACTAGTCCTCTGCAATCAGTCGCAGGATCCCCAACTTTTTCATCTTGGACTGTAAGGTCGTGCGCTTTAGTCCAAGAATGGCGGCGGCGCCTCGCGGTCCCGAAATCAGTCCGCGGGTCTGCCGCAACACGCTCTGAATACGCTCCCGCTCCGCCGACTCCAGACTGCAATCCTGCGCGCCGTTCTCCGCCGGCGCCAGCCATAGTTCTGCGATCATCGGTACCCAGAGCACATCGCCATCGGTCATGATTACCGAGCGCTCCACAAAATTTTCCAGTTCCCGAATATTTCCCGGCCAGTTCCACGCGCACAACGTATCCATGGTAGGGGTCGGGATGGTCTCAATCCTCTTGTTCATACGCAGGGCAAATTTATGCACAAAGTGCCGCACCAGCGATGGAATATCTTCGGCGCGTTCGCGCAATGGCGGCACGTTAATCGGAAACACGTGCAGGCGGTAGTACAAGTCGGCGCGAAATTGCTTTGCCGCGACCAATTTGGCCAGTTCCTGGTTAGTCGCTGCGACGATTCGAACATCCACATGCACGGTCTTATTCGATCCCAGCCGCTCAAACTCTTGGTCCTGCAACACCCGCAGCAGTTTCGGTTGCAGTTCGAGCGGAATGTCTCCCACCTCGTCGAGCAGCAGTGTGCCGTGGTTCGCCGTCTCCAGTCGGCCAATTTTCTGCGTGATGGCCCCGGTGAATGCGCCCTTCTCGTGCCCGAAGAGCTCGCTCTCCAGCAATCCCGTCGGGATCGCGGCACAATTCAGCTTGATGAAGGGGCCTTTTGCGCGATGGCTCATTCGATGCAGCGCGCGCGCTACCAATTCCTTGCCGGTCCCAGTTTCGCCCTCGATCAACACCGTCGTAGAATCGGTGCCCGCTGCCATCTTAATCTGGAATAGCAACCGCTTCAGTGCCGCGCTCTCTCCCACCATCTCCTCGAAATCGGCACGGATCCCGGTGCCGCTCGGCTCTCTTAGCTCCTGCGTCTCGAGGCGATGCTTGAGGTCGGCGATTTCCCGAAACGCACGCGCGTTCTCCAACGCCAACGCCACTTGGGTGGCGATTTGTTGCAGCAGCAACCCGTCCTCCGCGATGAACGCCTTCGGCCGGTAACTCGCCACGCTCAACGTCCCCAGCACGGCGCCGGCCGTCAGCAAGGGCGCGCTTACCTGTGATCGCACTCCGGTTCGCAAGATGTTGCGTGCCGCGTCGGAATCGACGCTCGCCAAGTCTCGCTGGCTGAAGAATTCGACTCTTCGCGACCGAAACGCGCGGACAGAGGGCAAATCGTCCATCGGAAAGGAGATCTGGAGCCCCGACGGCATCTCGCGATCGGCCGGATACACTGCGTAAGGACGAAAGCACTTCTGATTCTCGTCCAGCAGACTCAGGATGACGAGGTCTTGGTTGGTCAGGCGCCGGAATTCGGCAACCAGCATGGGGATGAGCTTCTCAACCTCCCGCTCCATCAGGAAAACGTTGTTCATTCCCGCGAGCGCAGCCAGGCTATCCTGGCCTCGGAGGAGTGCATAGCGGGCCAGCGCGTTCTCCAAGCCGAGTGCGATCATCCGGCTCATTCGGGCCAGGAAATCCGATCCCTCCCAGCAAGCGGAACATTTGGAGTTTCCCAACTCCAGCACTCCCAGCCGATTCCGGACTGAATTCACCGGCATCAGAGCGCAAGACACGATGCCGCGCTGCTGCTGCGGCTCCATACTATAGAAGCGCGTTTCTGCTGACACATCTGCGATCAGCAACGGCTCCTGGTGTTGCCAGACCCAGCCTTCCGCCGTTCCATCAATCGCCACCACTCGCTCCAGCGGAAATTCCTCTCCCCCTTGAAAGAGGTAACCGCGCATCGCGTCTTGCGCTGGATCGTACATGCAAAACTCGACAGTTTCCGACAGGGTAGCTTGTTGCACTCGCGGGGTAATCACACGCAGATACTCTTCCAGGCTGTTTTGCGGTACTCCAACTTCGGCGATCTGCATCAGGCACTCGTCATGACAATGCCCACATGCCGGAAGCTCGTCGGCGGCCAAGGATGGGATGGACTTAGAAATTTCGAGATTATTCAGAGGTACAACGAAATCATCTTCGCCGTGTGACATACAACCACCTCTTGCTGCCTCAGGACCCGACTCCCTCGGCTAAATTCTCTGGTCGTGCAATCGCTCGAGCGAACAACTTTACCTCTGTCGGGCATCTTACGCAGTGGGGCATCTTACACAGTGACGGTGGTCGCGCCAGTTGTCTGGGGAATAAGTATGGCCGACCCCTCTAATCTAATCTCGATGTAAATGGAACGTAATACCTACACCGAGTCTTATAGCTTACACTACTGCAACACTTTCAGTGGCCCAAAACGGACTTTTTTGAGACAATTCTGAGGATGGCACGGGGTTGGGAAAGTAAGTCCGTCGAAGATCAGCAATCGCAAGCTCGCGATTCCTCCGCGCCGTCGCACCCGCCTCTCTCCGCCGAGCAAGCGGCACTGCGACGAAAACGAGAAGGCTTGCTCTTGTCGCGCAAACAAGTGACCGAACAGTTGCAGTCCGCCACCCACCCGGCACGCCTCCACATGCTGCAAGCCGCCCTGGCCGAACTCGACCGGCAGTTGGATCAGATAGCGTAATCGGGCTCCGCGCGGCTTAGGATGGCCTTCCGTGATAGCGTTCTTTGCAACAGGTGGTTCAACCGTCGCTGCCTAGCGCGGGCGTTGTGGTTTAGAATGAAGTGCAAACGCATTCATCTTACGGAGGCATACATGAAGCTCACTCCCGGAAAACTCGCGGGGCTCAGAGCGGTTTCCAACGAACGCGGCGTAATCGCCGCGGCCGCCATGGACCAACGCGGTTCTCTACAGAAATCCCTCGCCAAAGAAAAAGGCTCCGAAATTTCCGACACCATGATGGAAGAATTCAAGTCACTGGTGTCAGAAGTGCTCACCCCCCACGCCAGCGCCATCCTGCTCGACCCCGAGTGGGGTCTGCCCGCCTCCAAGCGGCGCGCCAAAAATGCGGGCCTGCTGCTGGCCTATGAAAAAACCGGTTACGACAAGACCGGGCCTGGACGCTTGCCCGATCTGCTGGACCACTGGTCGGTTCGCCGATTGAAGGAAGCGGGCGCGGATTGCTGCAAGATCCTGCTCTACTACACTCCGTTTGACTCCAAAGACATTAACGACGTCAAGCACGCCTGGGTAGAGCGCATTGGCGATGAGTGTCGCGCCAATGATTTGCCTTACTTCCTGGAGTTCGTTACCTACGAAGAAGGGGTGGACGAGAAAGGCCTTGAGTTCGCTAAAAAGAAGCCCCATGCCGTCACCGAGAGCATGCGCGAATTTAGTAAAGACCGCTATGGCGTGGATGTGTTGAAGGTGGAAGTTCCTATTAACATGAAATATGTTGAGGGGGCAAAAGCCTATGCCGGGCATACCGCTTACACCCGTAAAGAAGCGGCCGAACTATTCCTGAAGGCCGCTGCGGTTGCTACCAAGCCGTTTATCTATCTATCGGCGGGCGTCAGCAACGCCGAGTTTACTGAGGCGCTGGAACTCGCGGCCGAGTCTGGAGTTAAGTTCAACGGCGTGCTCTGTGGTCGCGCTACCTGGAAAGAAGGCATTCCAATCTATGCCAAGCAGGGAGCCGAGGCGTTCCGCAAGTGGCTCTCCACCGAAGGCGTTACGAACATTAACAACGTGAACGATCGGCTGAAGGCAGCGACTTCCTGGCATTCTATCTACCAGGTGTAGCCGTCAGGCTGTCGCGGTTATTCTGTGGAATCTGGGCGGGCTGTTTGCTCGCCCATTTTGTTTTTGGAGGACTGCGTGGGCGAGCGCAAGACGGCACTGATTACCGGCGCGTCTGTTGGCATCGGGAAAGAATTCGCGCACATCCTTGCGCGCCAGCACTATGACGTCGTCCTGGTGGCGCGCAGCCGCGACAAACTGGAACAACTGGCTACGGATTTGCCCGCGAAGTACGGCATCCGGGCCCTGGCAATGACAGCCGACCTCTCTGCCGTCTCCTCGCCACAACACATTTTCGACGAGACCACCAAGGCGGGACTCCAGATCGATGTTCTGGTGAACAACGCCGGCTTCGGTCAATTCGGCAACTTCGTGGAGAACGATTTGAACGAATGCTTGCAGCAGATTCAGTTGAACATCACCACGCTGACCCACCTCACCCGGCTTTATCTGCCCAATATGGTGGCACGGCGCGGGGGACGCGTGCTCAACGTGGCTTCCACGGCCGCCTTTCAACCCGGCCCCAGGATGGCCGTGTATTACGCCACTAAGTCGTATGTGCTGCTGTTTTCTGAGGCGATCGCAAACGAATTGCGCGGCACCGGGGTTACGGTCACTTGCCTGTGCCCCGGCGTCACTACCACCGAATTCCACAAACGCGCCAAAATGCAGAGTGCGCGGCTGTTGAAATTCGGGGCTATGAGCGCGGCCACTGTCGCCGAGCAAGGCTATCGCGGCATGATGACAGGCAAGCCAGTGGTAATTGCAGGGTTCAAGAACTGGCTGGTGGCCCAAAGCGTACGCTTTGCTCCCAGAAAGTGGGTTACGGCGACAGCCGGCAAGGCAAACGAAGTCTCCTGACGCGGCAGCCGATTGCACGCCTAGTACTCGACGCTCTCAAGATATAGTCCGCTCGCTGGAGCGGTCGCACCTGCGGCTGAACGGTCGCAAGCCCTGAGGATTCTTGTCACATCCGCCGGTTGTATGGTCCCCTTGCCCACCAGCAGAAACGTTCCCACCAGATTTCGGACCATGTGATGCAGGAAGCCGCTGCCCCGAATGCTGTACTGCCACTCATCGCCAGCCCGTTCCCATGCTGAGAAAGACACTGTTCTGACATTGGATCGCGGCAGGCTGTCCTCCACGCCGCGCTCGGGATCTACCGCGGCAAATGAAGTAAAATCATGCTCGCCCACGATCAGAGCAGCGCCTTCCGCCATCGCGTCCAAGTTCAGCGGAAACGGGTAGTGCCATACATACCGGGCAAGAAAGGGCTGACAGATGTCTGAGCGCAGCATTCTGTAGCGATAGCTCTTGGCCAGCGCGGACTTGCGGGCGTGAAAGTCAGGAGCGACCTGGCTGGCCTCCAACACTCGTATCGAGGACGGCAAAACATCATTCAACGCCTTTACCCAGTTCCCCTCCGGGATGGGAGATGCGGTGGCAAACGTAGCCACTTGCGCCAGCGCATGGACTCCGGCGTCGGTCCGGCCAGAGCCCTGCGGCAAGACCTTTTCCCCGGTGAGCCGTCCAATGGCTCGTGCCAACGTGCCTTGGATGGTTGGCGCAGAGGGTTGCACTTGCCATCCCGAGAAATCTGAGCCGTCGTAGGCAAGAACCAGTTTCAGGTTACGCATTTTGGGTCGTATCGAGGCCGGGACGGCCCCCTAATTTTTAGGATGATTCTTTTTGATTGTTGATTCCATCCAATCGTTTTTACAAAGTTTTACGCATCGGATGGCCAGGGGCGCTGTGTTCTCTCAGCTATACTAGAGCATTGAATAGGCTCGGGCAGCGGCAAACTTCTGCCCCGGTTAAGGAACTCGTATCGCCAGTCTTACGTATCTACCAAAGAATTCCCAGGGTTTCCAGTCTGATGGAGATGAATAAATGCAATCTACTGTATTGATCCCCACCCTTCGGCGGATCGCCGCTCTGTTTTTGGCGGGAATCGTATCCACTTCCGGCTTCGCGCAAGAGGCAAGCACGCCTCCGGCCGCTCCTTCCCATGTCGCCGCAGCAGGCTCCGGCGATGTCTCCGTAGTCAAGGACTACACCAAACCGCGTTCGCATTTCTTAAACCCGTTCGCCCCCTACATGCAGCAGACCGTCGCGGCGCCAAACCTATCCAATACGCCGAGAATCGACCAGCTCATGCAAAACGGGAAGTTGATGCTATCTCTGAACGATGCGGTGGCGCTGGCCTTGGAAAATAATCTGGATATTGCGATTGCACGCTATAACCTTGACATCGCCGATACTGACATCTTGCTGGCTAACTCAGGTCAAGCCACCCGCGGCGTAAACACTGGCATTGTACAAGGCACGCCGGGCGGAACTGCCACTAGCGGTTCCCAGGGTGGAGGCGCCGGTGGCACCACGGCTGGTGCAGGCGGCGCGGGCTCAGGCTCGGCGGGTATCGTAACTTCCACGGCTGGCGCCGGCTCCGCCATTCCTTCGTTTGACCCCATTATCACTGGAATTCTCCAACAAGATCGCGCTTCCACTCCCACCAGCAACTCCTTTGCCGGCGTGCCGCTTATTCGCCAGAATACTTCCACCGTTGACTTTGCCTATAACCAGGGCTTCCACTGGGGAACCAATTTGACGGTTGGATTCAATAACAACCGGATTACCTCCAATCAGCCCTTTAGCACCCTGAGTCCGACCGTGAATTCGAATTTTCGCGCGACAATTTCGCAGCCCTTGTTGCAGGGCTTTGGTTTCCTGGCTAACACCCGTTTCATCAAGATCGCCAAGAACAACCGCGAAATTTCCGACGTCGCCTTCCGGCTGCAAGTGTTGACTACCGTCAATCAGATCCAGAATATCTACTGGGACTTGGTGAATGCTTATGAAAACGTGAAGGTGCAACAGGAGTCCCTAGCACTGGCCCAGAAGACGCTCTCCGATAACAAGAAGCAAGTGGAGATTGGGACTTTGGCGCCCATCGAAATCGTACGCGCAGAAAGTGTTACCGCCACCGATCAGCAGTCCCTGATCGTCGCCCAGACCAACCTGCAGTTCCAGCAGTTGCTCATGAAAAATGCCTTGAGCCGCACCCTGGTCGATCCCGTGCTCGCCGAGGCCGAGGTCATCCCTACGTCCACCATGGAAGTTCCCAAAGACGAGCCGATCGTCCCCATTCAGGAACTGGTGAATGACGCCCTCAGTCACCGAGCGGAGCTCGCGGAGTCGCGTATTGATTTGACGAATCGTGATATCTCCAATCGTTCCACTCGAAACGCGCTCTTGCCCACGGTCAATCTCTTCGCCTATTACGGTGGAACCGGCCTCGGGGGAAGCTTCAATCCCGCCGCGCCAATTTGCAGCGCTACGATCACCAGTTTCTGCACACCGATCGACCAGATTCCGCCTAGCAAAAGTGCTGGCAACACCATCGGCCAGTTGTTTGATTCCAGCGCTCCAGACAAGGGTGTTGGGTTGAGCCTGAACATTCCGCTGCGCAACCGCGCAGCTCAAGCCAACCAGGTTCGCGCCCAATTGGAATATCGCCAGGCCCAAATGCGTCTGCAGCAGCTAGAGAACCAGGTGCGAATCGAAGTCCGGAATGCCCAGTTCTCCCTGCAACAGAACCGAGCCAGCGTGGAAGCGGCCCGCGCCGGTGTCGCATTAGCCAAACAGTCGCTCGATGCCGAACAGAAAAAGTATGCTCTGGGGGCTTCCACCACCACCTTGGTGCTGCAAACCCAGCGTGACTTAGCACAAGGTCAGTCGAGTCTGGTCTCGGCTATGGCCGCTTACGAGAAGTCGCGGGTGGAACTGGACCGCAGCGTCGGTCTCACTCTCACCCATTTGGGCATTGCCATCGCCGACGCAGAACGGGGCCACGTGTCCACGCTGCCGACCGTCCCCTACATTGCACCTCGGGTGGAAGTCACGACGGATCCCACCCCTCCGACTCCGCCACAAAAGTAAGCTCGAACAATCCGAAATACTCAGGGACGGGCCTGGCGCCCGTCCCCCTTTTTTCGCAAATCCTCAACTCACTCATAACGATCACCCCCAAAGGGTTTATCCTCTCACCCGTGACCCTCTCCGTCGTCCTGATCACGTTGAACGAAGAAACCAATCTTGCCCGCACTCTGGCAAGCGTTCGCTGCCTGGTCGCAGAAGGCAAAGGTGAAATCATTGTGGTGGATTCCGGCTCCACGGATCGCACTCTCGCCGTCGCGGAAGCGCACGGCGCAAAGGTGTTTGCTGAAGATTGGAAGGGATACGCCGCGCAGAAAAATTCAGCCTTCGCCAAGGCCACCGGCGATTGGATTCTAAGCCTTGACGCTGATGAGGAAGTAGATTCGCAGTTGGCGGAATCTATCGGACGCCTGCTGCTTGGGGAATCCAAGGAATCAGTCCGCGATGTCGTTCCGCGAGCCGAAACTTTTAAACTCGACGCCACCATCCAAGGCTTCTATCTGCGCCGCAAAAATTATTTCATGGGTCGTTGGATCAAACGCGGAGGCTTCTGGCCCGATCCCAAGCTCCGGTTATTTCGTCGCTGCATGGGCCATGTCCCAGAGCGGCTCGTGCATGAAACCATTGCGGTCGTCGGCGAAACCCGTTCCCTCAACCAGGGCGCGCTCATTCATCACTCCTACCCGACGTTGTCGGACTACCTCGAGCACATGAACCGCTATTCGTCGCTCGGGGCTGGCATGGCGGCAGCGAACGGGCAGAACGGCTTCAGCATTGCGAATATTGTGCTGAGGCCGCTGGCTACGTTTTTCTACAATTATGTTTTCCGTTTGGGATTTCTCGACGGTCGCGAGGGCTTGCTGCTGCACTTGTACCATTCCACTTACGTGTCGTGGAAATATGCCAAGGCGTGGGAAAAGAATGGCAATCACAGGAACCAGACCAGTTCCTAGCTCCAGGCTGCCCTACAGCTTCTCGAAAAACTCGCAGGCGGAACAGGAAATATAAACTCCACCCGGCACTCCGCGCTCCCGGTCCTTCACACGCTTCACGATGCGTGTGCCTTTACCGCACTTCGGGCAGTCGGTGCTCTTGGTTGTGTCCATGACCTTTTTGCGGTCGGCTGTTTTTGCAATCTTTGCCATTGTTTCGCTCCTGGCGCAAGGTTCCACAGGCGCACGGCCTGGGTACGCCGTAAAATTTGGGGAGTAACTTCGAAGGCCGACCCGAGGGCGGCGGCAACCGCCTCCTCCTTCAGCCGATCCCGCTCGCGACATGCGGACGGGTTTGAACTAATACTCGCCAGCCTTGAGTTTACTCGAATCGGTGACGGCTGTCTTGGGGCCAGCCTCGCAGGAGAGGGTCGTGACAACACTTTTCGAGTTTTCCGTCGCGCGGGGCTTTTAAGGCAAATGGAATACTGTCGGAGGTTTCCTGTCGTCGACGAACCCGACGCCACGGGAAATCAGCCTCCCGCGCCCGCTACAAATCTTTACACGACTGTGGCCGTTCCCTCTCGCGGCGAGCCGCGCTGAAAGGCGATATACTGGTAGGGTTTGAAGCGTTCGTCGAACCCCAAAGATAGCACCCCTTACTGGAATTTTCGGTGGGGAACTTTCCCCATACCCCAAGCGTATCTACTTGGGGAGAGGGTTGCCTCGCAGCCTCGCGCCGGTTCGGGTCGTCGCTACCAATGGGACTAACGCACAAGCACGAAGCCGCAGCAGTTGACATAAAACGGCCTTCGAACTTCTGGAAGCAATGAAGACCTGGAAAAAAATCGCGATCGGCGTCGCCGTGCTACTCCTCGTAGGCGGCATTCTCGGATTCACCGTATATCAGAGCCATAAAAATCTGGTCACCGTGCAAACCGGGAAAGTGCAGAAACAAAACCTCACCTCGGTGGTCAGCGCCTCCGGCGAAATCAAGCCCAAAGTTTATGTCAATGTTGGCGCGAATGCCTTTGGCAAAATTACCCACCTCTATGTCAAAGAGGGCGAGCACGTAAAGCGGGGCCAACTGCTGGCGCAGCTCGAAAACGTGCAGTCCGCCGCCGACGTGGCGGGTATGAAAGCCTCCCTAGCCGCCATGGAAACCGACGCCGTCGCCGCCGATGCCGGAGTGAAGACCAACGTAGCGGACCTCAATCGCGCGAAGTCTGACGCCGAACATGCCAAGCTCGATTACGACCGCGCCCAGGGGCTGTTTAAAGATCAACTCATCTCCAAATCCGACTACGACGTTAAGAAAGCGGTATGGGAATCCGCCTCTGCTGGACTGCTTCAGGCCCAGGCCCGCATTAACCAGTCCAAGGCCCAGTTGGAGTCTTCTCAGAGGCGGGTCACTCAGACCCATGCCTCGCTTACACACGCCAACGACGTGCTGCAGAAGACTACCTATCAAGCGCCTTTTGACGGCGTCATTACCAACTTGCCGGTTCGCGAGGGAGAAACCGTAGTCATCGGCATTCAGAACGCTCCCGGCAGCACGCTCATGACCCTCGCCGACATGTCCACCATCACCTCGGAAGTGAAGGTGGATGAGACCGACATTGTCAGCGTCGCGCTGGGCCAAGCCGCAGAGGTCACCATCGATGCCATCCCGAAAAAAGTTTTCCATGGCATCGTCACTGAGATCGGCAACAACGCCATCGTGCGTTCTACCGGCGTGGCCACTTCGCAGGAAAATACTACCAGCCAGGAAGCCAAAGACTTCAAGGTTGTGGTAACGCTGCAGGATCCGCCGGCGGACTTGCGGCCCGGATTGTCTTCCACCGCCAAAATCACGACTGCGGTTCGGAGCAACGTGCTTTCCATCCCCATCCAGGCCTTGACCGTCCGCAACAAATCGGACTTGGACGCAGCCCGCGCTGACAAAGGTTCGGTACAGGCCGCCCCGCCTGACACCGCCCCCAAGGACAAAAAGGCCCAGGACATCCAAGGGGTCTTTGTGATCCGCGCCAAGAAAGCTGAATTTGTGACGGTCGAGACCGGCATCAGCGGTACTACCGACATCGAAATCACCAAGGGCCTGCAGGATGGTGATGAAATCATCACCGGCAGCTATAAGGTTTTACGAACCCTGAAACCGGGAACCAGCGTCAAAGTAGATAACTCGACGCCCAAGAAGTCCGACGAGAGTTGATAACCGACGCAGCTCGGGGGCGTCTAAATCCAGACCGCGAAAGATCGGAGCACACGTGCTCGAGAACGACAAGGAGCAAGACATGGCAACCGCGGAAGTCGTCAGCATCAATCGGCCCACTGAGGTCGTACCACCCGAATCGTGCATGATCAGCACGGTGGACCTGTGGAAGACCTACGACATGGGATCCGAACAGCAGGTTCATGCCCTCCGCGGCGTCAATCTGCGCATCGAGCGCAACGAATACGTCGCCATCATGGGACCGTCGGGATCTGGCAAGTCCACTCTGATGAACCTGATCGGCTGCCTGGACTCGCCCTCCAAGGGACAATATTGGCTGAACAATCAGTTGGTGAGCGAACTGAACGACGACGAACTCGCCCGCATCCGTAACCGCGAGATCGGCTTCGTGTTTCAGACTTTCAACCTACTGGCCCGCGCCACCGCCCTGCATAACGTCGAATTGCCGCTCATTTATGCCGGCATGCCCACTCAGGATCGCACCGCCCGCGCCAAAGAGGCGCTTATCGCCGTGGGCATGGAAGCCCGCATGATGCACAAGCCCAACGAGTTGTCCGGCGGACAGCGTCAGCGGGTCGCTATTGCACGCGCCCTGGTCAATAAGCCCTCAATCATTCTGGCTGACGAACCCACCGGGAACCTCGACTCCCAGACCGGCAACGAGATCATGGCCCTGATGGATCGCCTGCAGGCTGAAGGCAACACCATTGTGCTGGTGACCCACGAGCATGACATCGCCGAGTATGCCCATCGCGTCATTTTCATTAAAGATGGCGTCATCGCTGGCGACGAGCGCAAGCGGTAAGTTGAGGGCGGGCACTTCTGTCCGCCTACTTTGCTTGTTCTAGCTCTCCGCGATCTCGGTGGCCCTGCTCTCGCCGACGGCATCTGGACGAGAGTAAGCCGCTAATATCCGCAAACAAGAATCCCGGAGTGGCCTTCGCCGACTCTGGGAGCCTGATGCGGGGACCGCTCTAGCCTCCGAGCCTCTACCCTCCGGGGATGATCGCATCGATCGATTTGCGGGCGCTGAGCTTGCACCGCCCAATGCCAAGTTGGTTCCTTCTTGAGCCCAGAAGTTTGCGTGTTACATGGACCGCCCACGCGACCTGGTCGCTCGATTCTACGCCCGCTTCCGGGTTCGCTTCTTGCTCTCTTCTGCAGCGGCAACGCTTGAACGCACGGCCGGCTTTTTCGCCAGCGCCAGGCTTTCTTTCAGAGCGGCCATCAGATCCACCACAGGCGCCAGAGGTTTGGGACGGTCAATCTCCACTACCTTGCCGCCTTCCAACTTGGTCTCGATCAGTTTCTTCAGGTTGTCCTGAAACGTGTCGTGATATTTCTCCGGGTCCCAGTCACCAGCCAGCGCTTCGATCAGTTGGTGCGCCACCTTCAGTTCGGCCGGTTTGAGGTCCACATCGGGACGCCCGAAATCCTCCAACTGGCGCACTTCCTCGGCGTAGTACATCGTATGCAGCATCATGCCACCACTGTGCGGACGCAGAAAGACCGTGTACTCGCGGTTGTGCATCGTGATCTGCGCGATGGCTACAAACTGGGTTTCTTCCAGCGCTGCCGACAACAAAGCATAGGGCCGCCGTCCCGCTTCTTCCGGCATTAGATAATACGACGACTCGAAGTACACCGGATCCACTTCGCCGGCCTTCACGAACTCGAGAATCTCCATCGTCTTTGCGGTGCGCGGCTCGATTTTCTTGATCTCTTCCGGCTCCACCACGATGTACTCGTCTTTACGGAACTCGTAACCC
>JBBQVN010000018.1:0-37960 GCA_038211475.1 Terriglobales bacterium
CCCCCCGACCACGCAATCCGGGATGATCAACGTCAATATTGATCTGAGTGGGCGGCTGCTTTACTTCGAGGCGATTCCCCCGGAAGTGGACGACACTCCGCCGGCTACCCGTGCCGTGGATTGGGGAGTGCTGTTCAGCGCGGCGGGTCTGGATCAATCGAAGTTCCAATCGGCAACGCCCACCTGGAATTCGCTAGCGAGTTCCGACACACGCGCGGCCTGGACAGGAGAATGGCCAGACAGCCATCGTTCGCTTCGTGTAGAAGCGGCGGCTTGGAAGGGCAAGCCAGTTTTCTTTTCGCTGATCGGCCCATGGACCCGGCCTGGCCGCATGCGGCCTTACCAATATACCCGGGGCGAGAAAGCGGCCAATGGCGTCGCCGTGGCCATGTTCCTGCTGCTTCTGACGGGGGCGGTGTTTCTGGCACAGCGAAACTACAAGCAGGGGAAGGGCGATCGCCAAGGAGCATTCCGGATTGCCGCGGTTACGCTCGTGCTGCAAATCCTCCTCTGGCTTTGTTTCGGACACTTTGTGCCTGCACTGAGCACGGTTACCCTGATGGTGCTGATGATCAGTACGGGGCTGTTCGTCAGCGGACTCTCGTGGACGCTGTATATGGCGCTGGAACCCTATGCCCGGCGACACTGGCCCCACGCCATCATTTCGTGGACGCGGTTGTTAAGCGGCCGGGTGCGAGATCCGTTAGTGGCACGCGACATTCTCTTTGGGGTGGCCTTGGGCATGTCGTGGTGCTTGGTCCTCGTCATTCGACTTGCCTTCACGGAGCGGACAGGTTCAATGCCGGGCCTCTTCTCGACTGATTTCCTCTTCGGGGGTCGGTTGGTGGTGGGGGCGGTGCTGACCCGACTGAGCGAGGGCATTCAAGGTACGTTGCTGTTCTTCACCATGCTGCTGGTCTTGCGCGCGTTGTTGAGGAATAAATGGCTGGCGGCCGCTGCCTTCGTAGCGATATGGACGGCTATGAAGACGCTGGGCAGCCATCATCCGGGAGTGGATGTTCCGGCGGAGATCGTGATCTACAGCATCGCTGCCTTTGGGCTGGTTCGTTTCGGACTTGTGACGCTGGCGGTCGCGGTGTTTGTGACCGATCTGCTGCTGAATGTGCCACTGACCTTTGATTTTTCTCGCTGGTATGCGCTGACCTCGCTCACCGTGCCGCTGTTGATTGCGGTCCTGGCAGTATGGGCGTTTTACACGGCGACTGCGGGGCAGAAGTTGTTCCAGGGCGAGATGCTTGAGTAGGGAGCTCTCCGTGCTTGAGTTGCCTACGCCTCTCGCAGCAACACCAGCGCGGTCACATCATTGTGAACCGGCGGCACGCACATGAACTGCTCCACTCCAGCCAGGATTGTGTTCGCCAGTTGTTCCGCGTTCGAAATGGCCGCGACTTTCAAAATCGCTACGACCCGATCCAGGCCGAATTCTGACGGCTCTTCGTCCTCGCAGCGCCCCTCCGTCACTCCCCGCGACACTAGAGCGAGCGCTGCTCCCGGCGGCACGGCTGCAGTCACCGCGTCGTGGGTAACGTGCGAAAAAAGCCCGAACGGAAGGCCTGTTGCTGGCATTTGTGTCACCTCTCCGCTAAGGTCTCGGAGTAGCGCCGACGTGTGTCCCGCGTTGCTGTAGGTCAAGGTGCCGATCGTCTCGTTGTAGCATCCCACGAAGGCTGGGCAGGATCTCACCCCGTTTGCCGCTTCCATCACGCTGCGATTGAGTCGTAGCGACAACTCAATCATCGCCTCCGCCTCATTGACGTCCTCTTCGGCAAACAGTTGCGCCCCGGCTTGCCGAAACGTTTGTTGCGCCGCCGAAACAATTCCGGCGTTTTCCTCGTGCCGTCCCGCTACATCGAGCATTCCAAACAACACCAGGTTTGAACGCACTCTCACAAAGTCATAAAAGTCTCCACCCTGCGGCGTCCCGTAATACACTGCTGCGATGGCGGCACGGGCCATCGTCGGCACCGCTACCGGTACACTCTCGCCTATGGCAGACACTGCCTCTTTCTTGGAAAACAATCTCATGGCCCACTCCGTATAAAAGTATCAGACTAAGTTTTACACTATCGCCGTCGCCAAAAATCTCGGCGTCTGCCTCGCCTTCATCACCTGTTCAAATCCATAGGCGATCTTCAGCAGTCCCGGTTCGCTCCACGCCCGCCCGAAGAACGATGCGCCCACTGGCAAACCCCAAAGAAATCCAGCTGTCACGTTAATGTTGGGATAGCCTGCCACCGCCGGCGCACTCGAACTCCCGCCCGCTGAGTGGTCGCCATTGATCAGGTCCGTCACCCATGCCGGCCCCGCAGTCGGCGCGAACAGCGCATCCAGTTTGTGCTTGTCCATCACTGCGTCGATGCCTTCCACCCGCGCTAACTGCCGGTTCTTCGCCAGCGCGTCCAAATATTCTTTCTCTTCCAGTCCGCCCTTGGCTTCCGACTTCAGGAAAATGTCCTGGCCGAAATACTGCATCTCGCGATCACGGTGCTGCTGGTTGAAGTCAATAATTTCTTTGAGCGTTTTCACCGGCGCTGATGGTCCGAGCCGCGCCAAGTACTTCTTTAATCCGGCTTTTAGCTCGTACAAGAAAACTGTCATCTCGGTATCGTCGAATTTTCCAATCGTCTCAATGTCCGCGGGATCAATGATTTCGGCGCCCGCTTTCTTCATCCTGTCGATCACGCCATCGAACATTGCATCCACGCTGTCGCTGAATCCAAAGTACTTGCGCACCACGCCAATCCGCGCGCTCCGCAAGCCGTTCGGATCAAGGAAATTCGTGTAATCCAAGATTGGCCGCGCCGAGGTGGTTACGGTGTCTTCGCCATCCCCACCCGCCAGTGCGTTCAGCAGAATCGCTGCATCTCTCACGGTTCGACCCATAGGCCCGGCTGTATCCTGGCTCTGCGAGATAGGAATGATGCCCGTCCGGCTAATGAGACCTACCGTCGGTTTGATGCCAACAATGCCATTCGCCGATGAGGGACAAACTACGGATCCATCCGTCTCTGTCCCGACCGCCACCACGCAGAGGTTGGCTGAGACTGCCGCACCCGAACCTGAACTTGATCCGCACGGATTGCGGTCCAGAGCATACGGATTCCGCGTCAGCCCGCCCCGCCCGCTCCATCCGCTGGTCGAGTGGCTCGAACGGATGTTCGCCCACTCGCTCAAATTTGTCTTGCCTAGAATCACCGCGCCCGCCGCGCGCAACTTTTGCGCGACAAAAGAATCCTTCGCCGGCTTCGCGCCCACCAGCGCCAGCGAGCCAGCGGTCGTGCTCATCCGGTCCGCAGTATCGATGTTGTCTTTGATCAGCACGGGAATTCCGTGCAGCGGCCCACGCGGTCCCTTCGTTTTCCGTTCACGATCCAGGCTCGCCGCAATCTCCAACGCATCCGGATTCACTTCAATCACCGCGTTGATCGTCGGCCCTTGTTTGTCGATTGCGTGGATGCGATCCAAATACTTCTGGGTAAGCGAGGTTGCCGTGTACTTCCCTGACTCCATCCCCTCTTGCAGTTTGCCGATTGTCACTTCATCCAATTCAAACTCGGCGACTGTCGCGGATATCGCTCCTGCGCCTGGTGTCTCCGCGCCCAGCGCAGGAGATACCGCCGCACCAATTCCACCCATCACTCCCACCTGCAAGAACCGCCTTCGATTGATCGATGAGGTCATCTGGAACTCCGTTATTGAAAGCGCCTCGTTGCCAACCCCGACAGCATACCCGACCGTATAGCGAACCGCATACCCAACCGCATTCCCGGCCACACTCGACAAGGGAAGACCGTGCGGCTGGAATTCGTGACGTGTTGGCGCTATCCCGCCGAAAATTTGGACCGTGGCAGTTAACCACGCGGTCGATATTGTTCCTCCACCCCAAAAGTGGTAACCTTGCGACTGTCGAGCGGGAGTAGTTCAGCGGTAGAACGCCAGCTTCCCAAGCTGGATGTCGCCGGTTCGATCCCGGTCTCCCGCTCCATCGATCCAGCGAATTGATCTTCGCGACTGATCCTGCGGTCTTCAATACAAGCGCGATCTTGAATGCGTGGAAGCGAACTGTAACGCATTCGTGGAAGGGCACGGCTTCAGCCGTGCCACCCGAGCCGCGAAAGGTACAGGCTTCAGCCCCCGTGCCTCCGAGCCGCTCCTGCGGAAATCCATTTACAAAACTAGCTCTACAATAAGCCGCGGGCCACAACTCTGAAAAGCGGTTTCGTAGATGACCGTGGTGGAAGGGCCTGGACTCGAAGATACACACGTGGCAAATATCAATCAGCTATTGACTTAATGGTAATATGCGACCAAATTAGTCCGAGATAGCGTTTTAAACGCCCTCAGGGGCTCACATGTCCTTCGGGTGACCTTTGGGACCACCTGACCCCCCAATCGCCAGCCTAGGGCCCCTACAGCTCGATTAAATGGCATTCTACGCGTGGGGCAAAAGGCTTATTGCGGTATCCTTGGTGAGAATGGGTTGGGAATTGGACGACCGACCCAGCTCCCGAGCTCCGGTCAGACCCCAACTGACTACGATTTACCATCCCAAGTTACTGATTCTAATAGCTATCGCTTTCAGATCTTCGCAAAGAGCCCTATTTATGGTGCAAATCGGCCCCTCGGACCGCCGCTTTCATGCCAAATCTACTCGATCTGCTCACTCACGTTCTTAGGGCACCCAGTCGGCGATGAAGATATTGGTTTCGTGAGGCGCTTTGGCGTTGCGATTGGACGCCCAGACCAGATGCAAGCCGTTGGGGCTGAACATGGGAAAGCCGTCAAAGCCGGGGCTGAAAGTGATGCGTTCCAAATGGGTGCCCTTGATATCGATGGAATAAAGTTCGAAGTTGCCCATAGTTCCCTGCGTGGGATCGGAGGCGTAGTTGGTGGAAAAAATAACGCGCCGGCCATCGGGGAAGAAACTGGGCGCGAAGCTGGCGGCATTCAGTTCGGTGAGGTGGCGCTTGCTGGTGCCATCGGCGCGCATCAACCAGAGTTCCAAGGTGGTGGGGCGGACCAGATTCTCCTGCAGGAACTGCCGGTACTGAGCGGTTTCTTTGGCGCCGTGAGGATGGTTGGCGCGATAGACGATCCATTCGCCGTCGGGGGAAAAGAATGGACCGCCATCGTAGCCGATTTCGTGGGTCAGGCGTTGCACATTCTTGCCATCCCTGTCCATGGAGTAAATATCGAGGTCGCCCAGGCGCATGGAAGTGAAAACAATTTTGCGTCCGTCCTGGGACAGAGTGGCCTCGGCATCATAGCCCGGAGTGTCGGTGAGTTGCTGCACGTCGGAGCCGTCGTCGTTGGCGGTGAAGATATCATAGGTGGGATAGATGGGCCAGACGTAGCCCTGGGAGTAGTCGGGGCGCCGCGGACAGTCTGGGCTTCCGAGATGGGTAGACGAGTAGAGGATGCGCTGAGGCACCCTGTGGAGCGGGAGGTTCAATAGGCTGGGCTTGAAGAAATAGGCGCAGGTGGTGCGGCCCTTGCCGGTGGAGACCATCTGCTGGTCGCTGCCGTCAAGGTACATGGTAAAGATTTGATCGCACTTCAGGTTGGCGCGGGTAGACTGAAAAATCAGACGCAGTCCATCGGAAGAGAAGTAGGCCTCGGCATTCTGGCCGCCAAAAGTGAGCTGGCGAATATTCTTAAGGTGTTTTTCCTCGCCGGGAAACGGGCCAATGCCGCTCCGAGCTGGGGTTGAGGAGGCCGCAGGCGGGGGTGCGGCGACGGGGGGATTTGGCTGCTGCGAATATGCTCTCTGAGTTGTTGAGGCACAAATGATCAGAGCAAGAATAAGCAGTCTGATTTTCATGGGATTGTAACGATAGTCTAACAAATCAAAGTTGCGGAGGATGGAAATGAAAAAAATGCTGCTGGTGGTGGTGGGCGTCTGCGCACTGGTGCTCGGGGCGCAAAGCAAGGACAAAGGAACAGCAACGATGAGCGGGCCGGCGCAGTTGATAAAGCTGGAGGCCGACTTCAATCAGGCCACCGCCGAGAAAGGGCTGGACGGCTTTATGTCGTACTTCGCCGATGACGGGGTTTCGGTGCAGAACGGCGGAGGGATTGTCACCGGGAAAGCTGCCATCCGCGAATCGCTGAGCCCATGGGGGCAGGATCTAAGCCTGACCTGGAAGCCGGTGAAGGCGGAGATGGCCGCATCGGGCGACCTGGGCTACACATTTGGCAACTACGTTCTGAAGACCAAGGGCAAAGACGGCAAGATGGCGACCCAATATGGCAAGTATGCAACGGTTTGGAAGAAGCAAAAAGACGGATCGTGGAAAGTGGCGATGGACATGGGCAATGGCAGCCCGACACCGGCGAAGTGAATGGCGGCAGAGGTTGCCCGTCGATTTTAACGAGGTGGCCCGGAGGGTCGAAATGCGCCACCCGTTTCGCTTGAAGTTAAAGAGTGCTAGCTGAAACGCACTTTGATGTCGGGGCCTTTATCCAGGTGGATGCTGTCAATGAAGCGCACTTTGCCGGTGCGGAGGGTCATGATTACTGACGAGGTGCGGACGCCTTCGCCGAAGAAGCGGACGCCTTTCATGAGCGCGCCATCGGTGACGCCGGTGGCGGCGAAAATAAGTTGCTTGCCGGGCGCGAGGTCTTCGGCTTCATAGATGCGCTTCTTGTCGGTGATGCCCATGCGGGCCATGCGTTCTTCCTGCTCAGGACCGTTCACCACCAGCCTGCCCAGCATGTAGCCGTTGAGGCACCGGATGGCGGCAGCGGTGATGACGCCTTCGGGTGCGCCGCCCGAGCCCATGACGGCGTGGACGCCGGTGCCGATGACGGCGGCGGCGATGCCAGCGGAGAGGTCGCCATCGCCAATCAACTTGATGCGCGCGCCGGCGGCGCGAATGTCGGCAATGAGTTGCTGGTGGCGATCGCGCTCCAATACCATCACCACCAGGTCTTCGACGTCTCGACCGAGGCGCTTGGCAATATTCCGGAGATTGTGTTCGACCGGCGCGTCCATTTCCACCGCATCCTTGCAGTCTGGGCCGACGACAATTTTTTCCATGTAACAGTCGGGGGCGTGGAGCAGGCCGCCAGTTTCTGACGCGGCTAGCACGGTGATGGCGCCGGGAGCTCCGGTGGCGCAGAGGTTGGTGCCTTCGAGAGGATCGACGGCGATGTCCACGCCCGGGACGTTGGCGCCGTCGGGAAAGCGGGCGCCAACTTTCTCGCCGATGTAGAGCATGGGGGCTTCGTCGCGCTCGCCTTCGCCAATGACGATGGTGCCGTTCATAGGTACGGTGTCCATGGTCTGGCGCATGGCCTCGGTGGCGACGTGATCGGCGTATTTGCGGTCGCCCTGACCCATGGTGCGGGCGGAAGCGATGGCGGCATTTTCGACCACGCGCAGTAGCTCAAGCGCGAGATCGCTCTCCAGATTTTCTCCAAAACTCTTGGCTTTGACTTGTTCGCGTTCGGTGGTTGACATGAGGCCTCCCTGCAAATGAGTGCGGCTGAAAACTATAAATCATGCGGTGAGGATAGGGAAGTGAGCAGGGTCGGCCAGTTCGAGGAAGCGGAAAATCTGCTACGCTCTCGCCATGACTACGGAACGCAAAGAGCCGGTATTTCTGCATAGCGAGAAGGAAGCGTCTGACAAGAGCGGCATTGCCCGCAAGTTCATTGAGACGCGGGCACGGTTGAACGTGAACGTGGATGCCGCGGACAACTTTCTGGTGAAGCGGTTCTACAACATCGATCACAATACGTACCTGGACGGCGCTTTGCCAGCCAGGACAAAAGAGCTGATGGGGCTGGTGGCATCGGCGAGTTTGCGGTGCGATGACTGCATCAATTACCACATCATCCAGTCATACCGGCTGGGGGCGTCGCGAGCGGAGCAGGAAGAAGCCATCAACGTAGCGCTGGTGGTGGGCGGGAGCATCGTCATCCCGCATTTGCGGCGGGCCTATGAGTTGCTGTCGGAGCTGTATTCGGCGTAAGCGCGCAGAGGGCGCGTTGTGAGAGTGCTGCGAACCCGCAAATCAGCGAGCCCAGTGTTGGACCCAGGTCGCGAAAGTGTGCCACGCGGCGGTTTTGCCGATCGGCATACGGACGATTTGGACGATTACCAGAAGTGCGCTGGCGCTCAGAGTCGCGCGGTGTGGTTTGTGAGTGGACCAGACGTCGTATCCCACCAAAATCAACAAAAATATCCAGGAAAGAGCCGCGGCAACGACAATTCGACGGTGGCTGAAAGCGAACGGCAAACGGGCTATCGCCGCGATCAGCAATGCCGTCGTCGCGACGTAGATAAAGCGCTTGTGGGCAGGTGGATCGCGACGAGCACGATAGGCGGAGAACAGAAGGGTTCCGAAGATCACCATGTCGCTCAATGACACAATGTAAAACGCTTTTGTATCCCGACCCACGGGGCCGGCCCCCCTGACCATCGAATCGGTAGCGGCCATTACGCCCAGGACGATCATGAGACATCCCAAGAAAAACCCTGCCAAGCCTAAACGCCGATGCAGGTCGGTGCGGCCCGCCGAGACCAGAGAGGTCTGGATGACTAACAAAAGAATCCAGCACGAGAACGCGGCACCATGGATGTGGATGATCAGGCTGGGCAGCGGTGCATGGAAGATCCCGGCGAGAAAATAAGTGCGTGCAAAACCAGAAAACACGGTGACCAGCATCAGCAGAGACATGCCGGTGAAAAACAAATGATCGGACCGGCGACCGGGAAGGCTGACTTGAGTCGGGGTGGGTCGGCCGGGATCGGTTGTGGTTGTCGCCATTGTCCCTCGAAAAGGAGCGGGCTAGTCGAGACTCACCGCCGCTCCAAAAGTGTTTCGAGGATCATAGAGGGAGTCGTGATGCAGGTCAACGTCGGAATTTTAGGAAGTCTGAGAGATGACGGCAACCCGGACTTATGATCATCCCGCATGATGATAGATTGCCCCCACGCTCCTTGACCTAAAAACCTGGTTGCTTGTTACTTGCCGCCTAGGGCGTCCTTGTCGTGATAGTTGGGATAGGTTGGCCTCTCGTACTTGCGCAAGGGGTGCTTGGCTAACTCATCCATCAGTATCTGCACGGTGCGCTCGAGTTGGGGATCGTGGCCCTGGCGGACTTGCGCAGGATCCAACTCAACATCAACATCCGGCGCTATGCCTTTGCCTTCCACCTCCCACTCGCCGGTTAGACCATAGAGCGCGACTCGGGGAGCGGTGACGCTGCCTCCGTCTATCAAGCTGGGGTAGCCGTAAATGCCGACCAGTCCGCCCCAAGTCTTCTTGCCCACTAAGGGTCCGAGTTGAGCTTTGCGGAAGTACCAGGGCAAGGCGTCGCCGCCGGAACCGGCCATTTCGTTGATGATCATGGCTTTGGGCCCGTAGATCGCGGCCCCGGGACTGGATTGATCTTCGCCGTCGCGCGCTGTGATCAGGCTGTTGAGGGGGCGTTTCAGGTAGTCAATCACATAATCGGCGAGATCGCCGCCGCCGTTAAAGCGCTCGTCGATGACCGCGCCTTCCTTGCCTACCTGGGCAAAGAAGTAGCGATTAAAGTTAGTGAAGCCATCCCCCGCAGTATTAGGAAGGTAAACGTAGGCGAGTCGCCCGTGGCTAAGTTGGTCGACCTTACGACGGTTGCTCTCGACCCAGTCCAGGTGGCGCAGCGAAGTCTCGTTGGGAATGGTGACCACAGTGATGTCGCGGGCTTTCTTGACATCGGGGGTGGGGCCTACCTTGAGTATGGTCTGCTTGCCCGCGGTGCCTTCAAAGAAGCGATAGATTTCGTCGTTGGCGGTCAGTTCCTTGCCGTTGACAGCGAACAGATATTCGCCGGGCTTGACGTTGACTCCGGGCTGGGTGAGGGGTGCCTGAGCGTCCGGGTTCCAGTTTTCGCCGTTGAAGATTTTGGTGAAGCGGTAGCGGCCGTTTTCGAGTGAGTAGTCGGCCCCGAGCAAGCCGACGCCAACCTCCTTGATTTCAGGCCGGTAACCGCCGCCGACAAACACGTGGCCCAGGCTGATTTCGCCCAGCGCTTCTTCCAGTAAGTAAGTGAATTCGTCGCGCGAGCCAAGATTGTCGAGGTAGGGTTCGTAAAGGTGCGCGGCCTTTTCGAGATTGAGGCCGTGGGCGTTTTTGTCGTAAAGGAAGTCACGCTCGATGCGCCAAGTCTCATGGAACATCTGACGCCACATGGCGCGCGGCTCAATATACACCTGCATGGCATCGAGCTTGAGCGGGCCTTCGCCAGGTTTCGGCTTGCCGCCGGCGGAGGGAGGTTCGTCGGTGCCGGCAACGATGAAGTCTTTGTCCTTGTGATAGATGAGCTTGGAACCGTCGAAGCTGAGATCGAAACCATTTGCCTCTTCAATGAACTTGTCAGCTTTACGCTTGCTCAGTTCGAACTTGGAGATGGTCAGGCTGGGATTGTCATCATTGACCCGGAGCACCAGCGGACCTTCGCCGAGAAACAGGACGCCAGACTTGCCGGCGCGGAGACTGAGATAGTTGCGGGCGGGGATGGGCAGGGCGAGGATGCGTTGACCGAAGCCGTCGAGGTCGAGTTTCACCACGACTTTTTGTGGAGTGGCATCGTCGGTCTCGCTTTCCTTATGATCGCTCTCGTCTTTGTCGCTTTTGATTGGGCCGGCAGACTCAACGACACTGAGCTTGCCCTTTTTCTTACCCGGGTTCTGGTCGGCGTCCTTCTGGGCCTCCTGTTTGGCGGCCTCTTTGATTTTTTCTTCGTCGCTTTCGGGGGCGAGCGGAGACGGCAAGTCCTTGCTCAGCACGGCGACATAGACGTTACGGCTGACCGGGTGATCGAGAGAAGACATGTCGAGCCAACTGCTGCCCAGACCGATATCGGTGCTAGCGGCGAAGTAGAGATACTTGCCGTTCTTGTCGAACACGGGGAACTGGGTATCGCTCAGCCCATCAGTAAGTTGAAAAGCTTTGCCTTGCTCGACGGAATAGGCCATAACGGCGTGCAGGTGGCTGGGCAACTGTTTGAGGTAGGCGATCCACTGAGTGTCGGGCGACCAGGCGGCCTGCATGTCGCGTTGCGGGGTATCGTAGCGATCGGTATCGAGCAAAGTAATCTTGCCGGTGGCGACATCGATCATCCACAGGTTGAGCCGCTTATCGCTGTAGCAGATCTTGCTGCCGTCAGGGGACCAGACCGGGTCATAAAAGAACGAAGGCGATTTGCCGAGCGACCAATGCTTGACCTCTCCCTGACCGTCCTGGGGGCGAATCTGCAATTCGTATTCGCCGGGCTCGTCGGAAAAGTAAGCAATGCGTTTGCCGTCGGGCGACCAGGCGGGATCACGGTCTGCCACCGCGGGACTGTGAGTCAGATTGCGAATGTCGCCTTTGTCAGTGGGGACGGTAAAAATTTCTCCCCAGGATTCGATCACGGCGCGTACTCCGGCGGGAGACAGGTGGAAGGTGGTGATCTGCTTGGAGTCAACGTTGACGAACTGGGGACGCACTTCGGGCAAATCGCCAGCCACATGGACGGGGATCGTCTTCAGTTGCCGGGTTGCATAGTCAAAGAAACGGAGGGCGCCGAACTGTTCAATGACGATGCCGCCGGGGCCTGCAGAGGCGGACTTGAAATCAAAGCCGGTGTTCTTGAATAAGGGGCTGACCGTCTTGGCGGCGGTGTCATATACGTAAAGGCTCTTGGGACCGTCACGGTCTGACAGAAAATAAATCTTGTCGCCCACCCACATCGGATTGAAGTCGTTGGAGTTCTGGCGCGGGATGCTCTCGACGCTGGAATCCTTGAGGTCAGCGATCCAGATGGGAGTGGTTTGGCCGCCGCGGTAACGCTTCCAGGCGCGCTGCCACTGGATGTGAGGCACGTAGGCGAGGTGGGAGGCGTCAGGAGAGAGAGAGCCCTTTTCAGCAATGGGCAGAGGATATGCAGAGGGGAAGCCACCGCTGGTGGAAACGCTGAACAGGTTGTCATTGCCGCGGGAATAGCTGACGCGAGGGGAGATAAAAAGAACACGCTGCGAGTCGGGAGTCCAGCCGACGACGACGTCATCGCCAGGATGGTAAGTAAGGCGTCGGGGCTGGCCACCGGCGGCGGGAATGACGTAGACGTCGCGGTTGCCGGCGTAGTTCGCGGTATAAGCGATTGAGGAACCGTCGGGCGAGAACACCGGACCGGCGGTAGCCTGGGCGGCGACGGTCAAGCGGGTAGCCTCGCCGCCATCGCGAGAGATGGTCCAGATGTCGCCGCCGTAGAGGAACGCGATCAGGGTCTGGCTCAGCGATGGATTGCGCAGAAGCAAAGGAGACTGTGCCAGCGCGGACAATGAAAAACAGAAAATGGCTATGGCGAGAAGACACGATGAGGACATCAGCTTGCGCATTCAAACACTCCTAAATCGACGCAGAATCTTTACACGCCGGAAACCACGAGGTCAAAGAACAGCGAGGTTGGCGGCAAACCCGTCACACGAGGACTGCGTGAGCGGCTAGCTCACTCTCACCAGTAAGCAAGTCAAGTCATCATGCTGTGGAGCGTTGCCTACGAAGGCGTCCACTGCATCCACCATACGCTGCAAGAGTTCTGCGGGAGAGAGGGAGACGCCGGCTTCAATCACGGCCAATTGGCGGGCCTCGCCATACTCTTCGCCTCGGGTGGATTCAGCCTCCACCATGCCGTCGGTGAAGATGACCAGCCAGTCGCCGGCGGCAAGGGTGACGGTTCCGGCCTCATAGACGGCGTTGGGCATGATGCCGAGGGGGAGACCGCCGGCTTCGAGACGTTCGACGGTGCCGTTGCTGCGTCGCAGGATGGGAGCGTTGTGCCCGGAGTTAATGTAGGTGAGAGTGCGGGTCGTAGTGTCGATTTCGCCGAGAAACGCGGTGGTAAAGCGCAGGCCGCCCTGGCTGTTGGTGCAGGCATAGCGGTTCATGCCCGCGACCAGTTCAGGCAGCGAACAGCGGGTATCGGAGAGAGTGCGCAGGCTGGCTTGGAAAGTCGCCATCAACATCGCAGCGGGAATGCTCTTGCCTGCGACATCGGCGATAGCGAGCAGCACATTGCGTTCGCCTTCGAGGGGAGCGGGACGGGGAAACACGTCGTAGTAATCGCCGGCGACGGTGTTGGCGGCGCGGGTGAGATAGGCGATGGCGAAGCCGGGAATCTGCGGCGGGGCGCCGGGCAAGAGCCACTGCTGGATGTCGCGAGCAATCTCCAGGTCGCGCTTCATCACCACGCGGTCGGCAATTTCCAGCATGAGCAGAACAAATAACAGGATGCCGCCCAAAAAACGGAAGTCGAACTCCACGATGTGAATCTGTCCGGTGCGGCTGGAAAGGGTGAATCCGCCCCCCGGGAAGTAGAGCATGACGAGACCCAGCAACAGCAAGACGCGGCGCGCGGGACTGAGCTTGTCGAGAATCGCCCAAAACAATTTCTTGGCGGTGTGCAACACGTACAACCTGCGGGATTGCTCCGTGCGACGGTCGATGCCGCTGGAATAGAGGCGGTAGCTGGAGCGAGCGTCGCGCTCGAATTGCGACCAGAGCTGGTTGACTTCCAGCCCATCGCTGACCCGTTGCCAGAACCGGCGACAGAAACTCTTGACGTCGGTTTTGGAAGCTCGGGGTTGAAAAAGTATGGGCATAGAAAATTCACCGCGTCGGGCGGCGTGGGCTCATCGAACGCGCGAGACGATCAGCGTCATATCGTCGCGATGATGGACGCAATTCACAAAAGCGTCTGCGTCGAGCACGGCGCCCTGGATGATGTTGGTGGAACATCGCTGAACGCTACCTATCATAGCCGCTTCGCCCCACTCACCGACAGGTGATCATGGCCCGCTCAGCTTGACTCGATGGTTCTCTGTCCGCGAGACGACGTTGGTAACTGGGGAGCGATTGCCGGCGCCGTCATCCGAACAATGCAAGTTGCGCTGCTAGGGGCGGATGAGTGCGCACGCTGGCATGGAGGTTCTCGGCAGTGATGCCGTGTTTCCGGCGCAGGCTGGTCATGAGCAGGGCGATGCGCTTGCCGTAGGCGGGGTTGAGAAAGGCGCGGTCGCCGAAGCGCTCGCGATAACTGTCAACCAGGTGAGGGAAGTTTTCCTGCAGAAAGGGTAGGAAGACGGCGGCTGAACAGGGCTTCAGAAACAATGGGTTGGCGGCGACGTATTTGGCTTTAGCGGCCGCTGCGGCTTCGACCACAGCCTCCAAATTCTGATGACTGTCGGTGATCTCGGGCAGCACCGGACAACACAAGACGCCGCTGGCCACGCCCGCGAGGTTCAGTTGACGAACGGTTTCCATGCGCAGATCGGGCCGGGGCGCCCGTGGTTCGAGGATGCGGGCCAAGTCGGCATCCATGGTGGTGATGGTGACGTTGATGAAGATGCGGTTGTTGCGGCCAATCTCGCGCAGCAGTTCGACATCGCGCAGGACGAGGTTGGACTTGGTGACGATCCCCAACTCAAGACCCTGGTGACGCGCCAGTTCTTCCAGGATTGCGCGCGTGACTTCATAACGGCGCTCGGCCGGCTGGTAGGGGTCGGTGGCGGTACCGATGGCAATTTCCTCGCCAGCTTTCACCTTGCGCAATTCACGACGTAGCATCTCGGCGGCGTGCTGCTCAACGAAAATCTTGCGCTCGAAGTCGGCGGGTTCGCGCAGTTCCATGAACTCGTGGGTGTAACGGGCGTAGCAGTACTTGCAGGCGAACTCGCAGCCTCGATAGGGATTGATGGCCCAAGTAAAGGGCAGGCCGCGGCGGCTGGTGCAGCGACTGAGTAAGGAACGAGACTCGAGATCGAAGTATTCGACGTTGTGACCCTCGCGCAGAGACTCTCCCTGCGCGGCCAGCCGGGCAATGCCGGTGAGGCAGGGCACAGGAGAGGAGGGGAGAATTGGCAACCACGGAGTATTCGCCATTTGTTCGCCTATGATAGCACGAACACACCGAGGTTCAAGGGTTAATTTCAGGCGCTCTGCGGCGCTCTTATTTTGGTGGCGATGGCGCTTCCTGCGGCTTGCCGCCAGGCGGGGGCGGAATGGTGATATCCACCTTAGTAACCGGGCCGAGGGAGTCCAGCGGTTTGTCGAACTCGGCTGGGTTGCCGACGATCAGCACAGCCAGCTGGTCGCGGTGGAGGTATTTGGCGGCGATGCGGGCCACATCGGCGGTGGTGACTTTCTCGATGCCGGAGCGAAACTTCTCCAGAAAATCCGCAGGGTAGCCGTAGAACTCGTAATTCATTCGTTCGGCCAGCACCTTATCGGGCGAATCGAAGTTAAAAATGAATGAGTTCAGAATGGTGTCTTTGGAGCGGGCGATTTCTTCATCGGTGATGGGATTCTTTTGCAGGCCGTCAATGTCTTCAAAGAGGGCCTGAATGGATTCGATGGTGCTCTGGCTCTTGGTTCCCATGGAAAACCGCACCACGCCGGGATGGTCGAAAGAAGTGCCGATGCTGCCGCCCACCGAATAGGCCAGGCCGCGTTTGCCGCGGACGTCCTGAATCAATCGCGACGAAAAGCCGCCGCCCATGGCATCGTTAAAAACTTCGATGGCGTAGTAATCAGGATTATCGCGCCGAACGCCGAGTTCGACCATGCGAATATTGCTCTGGTTCACATCCCCCTTGGCGACAAGATAGAAGCCGGGCTTGGCAGGCTGAAACGCTATGTCGGGTGACTTGGCTGCTGCGGGGCCTTTTGGCCATGAGGCGAACGCTTGCCGGAGCTTGGCCTCCATGGCAGTGGAATCGAAGTCGCCGCTCACGCCGACGATCATGTTGTTGGGATGGACATGGGACTTGTACCAGGCAAGCAGGTCTTCGCGGGTGACGGCCCCAATAGTTGCATACTCGGCGCTGCGGGCATAGGGGTTGGTGGCGCCATAGGCCAGTTTGGCGGCTTCGCGGCCTGCGATCTGGCCGGGATTATCGTTGCGGCGGGAAATGGCGTCGGCATACTCGTCCAGGGCCAGGTCCAGCTTGTCTTGGCGGAACTCGGGTTCGCGCAGAAGCGCGATCACCAGCATGAACACATCGTCAAAGTCGGGCTTCAGGCAAGACCAGCTAATTTCGGTGGAGTCAGTGGAGCTACCGCTTTCCAGCTTGGCGGCACGAGCTTCAAGGAAATCATCCATCTGGTCGCCGGTCTGGGATTTCACGCCACCGGTGCGCCAAGTACTGCTGTAGAGGTTGACCATCCCGACCTTGGCCGCAGGTTCTTCTCGCCAGCCGCCGCGAATCCGGATAGAGCCGTCAATCAGCGGCAGCTCGTGGTCCTCCTGTAGAAAAACCACCATGCCGTTGGGGAACTCCACCCGCTTGGGTTGCTGTGGTTGGAAGGCATGGAGGGGCGGGATCGGAACCCTCGACCACTCGGTAGCCTGGGCGGGAGAGAACGAGACTAGCGTGAGCAAAGCGAAGGCGAGGAATGCGATGCGCTGGAAAATGTTCACTTCGCACCTCCCGGAACCGCTGCCGCTTGTTTGAGATTTTCGTTGATTCCGACGGTACGGTTATTTTCCTGGAAGGTTTGATTGGCCACGCGCCGGATATCGGCTTTAGTCACCCGGTCAATCTTGTCCACGGAGCGGAATAGTTCCCGCCAGTCGCCGAAGCGGGACTGGTAGATGGCCAACTGGGTGGCGAGCCCGGAGTTGTCGGCGAGGCCGCGAATCAGGTCCGCCTTAGCGCGGGTCTTAATCATCTTGAGTTCCTCATCGCTGATGTCTTCCTTCTTCACGCGCTCGATTTCAGCGTGGATGGCTGCGCTCATTTCCGCCGGGGTGTGGTTGGGCAGGGGCACCGCGTAAAAGGCGAACAGGTGAGGATACTTGGTGCCGGGGAATCCCGAGAACCCGGCCGCCGCAGCGGCAATTTTCTTGTCGCGGACCAGAGCGCGGTAGAGCCTGGATGTGCGTCCGTTGGACATGAGGTCGGCGATGGCGTCATACACCGCATCGTCGGCGGAGCGGTAATCGGGCCGGTGGTATCCCTCGATGTAGAAGGGCTGCGCGGATTGGCGAAGAGTGACAGTTCGCTCCGATTCCTGCGGGGGTTCGGTGGTGGTGCGGTCGTCGGGCCGGGGCCGCGCTGGCAGCCGGGCGAAGTATTTTTCGAGAACGGGCATCGCCTCGGAAGATTTCACGTCTCCGACCACGGCCACCACCAGGTTGGCGGGGATGTAGTACTGGTCGAAGAAATTCTGTGCATCGGTGGCGGAAAAGGAATTGAGGTCGGACATCCAGCCGATGGTTGGCCGATGGTAGGGATGCGCCTGAAAGGAGGCGGAGATGAACTGTTCCACCAATTTTCCGATGGGGTTGCTGTCGGTGCGCAGGCGGCGCTCTTCAATCACCACATTGCGCTCTTTGTAGAACTCGCGCATCACCGGATGCAGAAAGCGCTCTGACTCCATGTAAGCCCAGAGTTCCAGGCGGTTGGAGGGAAAGGAATAAAAATAGTCAGTCTGGTCGTCGCCGGTGCTGGCGTTCATGCCTTCGCCGCCTTGCCGCTCCACGATCTCGCTGAACTCATTGGGCTTCACGTAGCGGTCGGCTTCGGCAATGGCGTCTTGCCAAGCTTTCTCCAGTTCTTTCAGTTTCTGTTCGTTGCGGCCCACCGGCCGGTCGCGTTCAGCCAGGAAAGCGCTGTAGTTGGTTTCCACTTTGGCAAGCGCGGCTTTTTCTTCGGCAAAATTCTTCGAACCGATCTTGTCGGTGCCCTTGAAAGCCATGTGCTCGAACATGTGGGCGAGGCCGGTCTTGCCCATGGGATCCTGCGCGGAGCCGACATCCACTAGCGTATAGAACGAAAATACGGGCGCTTCGGGACGCTCGCAGATGACAATGGTCAGCCCGTTGTCGAGCTTTTTGACCGTGGTGCGTTTTTCGAATGAGGCGAGGTCTTGGGCGCTTGCCAGGAAAGAGAATAAAAGCAGAATCGGAACCAGAGAAAACCGGGATTTCATGCAACCTCCGTGCTCGATTAGACGCGCGAGCGGGAAATTCGAAAGTAAGCGGCGCTGGGGGAGATTGTCAAACGGGGCGCGGTTGAACGGCAACGGCGTTCACCACAGGGGGCACAGAGGACACAGGGTACACAGGGTAGGGCATCCCTTACGCACTCGTCTATACTGGTGGCACTTTCAATGCCGGGTATGCTTAGGTTCCTACGGGGCAAGCAAACATGGGCGATTCAATAGTCGAGGTTGAAGGTCAACGGTTGAAGTTGACCAATCTGGAGAAAGTCCTTTACCCGGCGGCTGGCTTTACCAAGGCGCAGGTGATTGACTACTACGCTCGCATTGCCCCGATGCTGATACCCCATTTGGCGAACCGGCCTCTGACGTTGAAGCGCTATCCCAATGGGGTGGATCACGATTATTTTTTCGAGAAGAATGCGACGGCGCATCGCCCGGAGTGGGTGAAGACCACCGCCGTCTGGAGCCGACACAATCGGCGGAACATTGAGTATGTCCTGGCGAACGACCTGCCAACCGTGGTGTGGCTAGCCAATCTGGCCGCGCTAGAACTGCACCCGCTGCTCTCCCATGCCAACGACGTTAACTGTCCGACTATGCTGGTGTTCGACTTGGATCCCGGACCGCCCGCGACCATTGTGCAATGCTGCCAAGTCGCGCTACGGCTGCGGGAAATGTTCGAGCACTTCGGGCTGCAAAGTTTCCCCAAGACCTCAGGCTCTAAGGGGATGCAGATATATGTCCCGCTCAATACACCCGCGACTTATGAGCAGACGAAGACGTTTGCTCACGCCACCGCGCGTCTGCTGGAGCAAGAACTGCCGAAGCTGGTGGTTTCGGAGATGAAGAAGGAAATTCGCGGAGGCAAGATTTTTATCGACTGGAGCCAGAACGACGAGCACAAGACCACGATCGGAGTGTATTCGTTACGGGCCCGCGAGCGGCCAACGGTTTCGACGCCAATCACGTGGGATGAAGTGGAGCGCGCGCACAACAAGAAAGATGCCAAGATGCTGGTGTTTGAGTCGCAGGATGTGATGGCACGGGTGGAGAAGCTGGGGGATCTGTTTGCCCCTGTCCTAACGGTGCAGCAGAAACTGCCTGGAGGGGTGGGGGTGGCGGCTCAGAAGCCAACGCGAAGGGTGGTGAACTTGGCGGCGCAAGCGGAAGAGCCAGCGCCCACACGCAAGAAGGCGGCGAAGGCTACTCCGGCGGCCAAGAAGTTGAAAAAATAGCCGGGCGTCGATCGGCTTGGTTGGCGAAGGAAAGGCACTTATGGCAGTTCTCTATGTGGGCACCTCGGGATGGGCGTATCCCACTTGGAAGCCATTGTTCTATCCCGAGAAGTTGGCGCAGAAGAAATTTCTGCAGCACTATTCGACGCAGCTCAATACTGTGGAGGTGAACTATACCTTCCGCCAGTTGGTGAAAGACACGACCGTGACGAAGTGGCTGGAAGAGACCCCGGAGCAGTTCCGGTTCACGATCAAGGCCCACCAGATGATGACCCACATCAAGCGACTGAAAGGGGCGGGGGAATTTGTGGCGCGGTTTCTGGAGACGCTGGAACCATTAGCGCGGGCGAAGCGGCTGGGCCCGGTGTTGTTCCAACTTCCGCCGAATATGAAGGCCGATGCCGAAGTGCTGGCGGCGTTTCTGGATCTGTTACCCCGAGCTCTGAGGACGGCATTTGAGTTTCGCAACGAATCCTGGTTTGCCGAGCCGACCTATGCAGTGCTGGCGAAATACAATGCTGCGCTGTGCGTGGCCGAGAGCGAAGAACGCGAGACGCCCGATGTAGTCACCGCCAACTTCTGCTATTACCGCTATCGCAAGCCGGGGTATTCGAAGGCCGAACAATCGGCGATGGCAAGCCGGATTCAAGAACACTTGGGGGCGGGACGCGAGGTATTCGCCTACTTCAAGCACGAAGACACGCCAGACGGTGCGCTGGCGGCGGTCGAACTGCTGCGTCAGGTGACGGGGAAGTAGGGCAGCCGCATCCGCGCGGTTACTGGGTCACGCGTCCGATAACGGGCATACTGAGAGTGTGCCGCAAGATGCCAATGCCGCCGTGCTCGCCGGGTTCCTCGACTACTTGAAAATTGAGAAAGGGCTGGCGCCGCTGTCCATTCAGGCGTACAGCAGCGACCTGAAACAGTTCGCGGAATTCCTGGCTAGAAAGCGCAACCTGGCGACGGCGCGCCGCGAGGACCTACAGGCATTTCTGCAAAACTTGTTTTCGCATCAAGTGGATGCCCGCAGCGTGGGGCGCAAACTCTCGGCGTTGCGGCATCTGTATCGCTACCTGCTGCTCGACCGCAAAATCAAGAGCGATCCCACCCTGAACATTGAGACCCCCAAGCAGTGGAAGGTGCTGCCCAAGTCACTTTCACTCGAGGAGACGGCGGCGGTGCTGGTTCGGCCTGCGCGCGGAACTTCACCGCAGTTGCAAGTATTGGCCTGCCGCGATCGAGCGATGCTGGAAGTGCTCTACGCCGGAGCGCTACGGGTTTCTGAACTGGTGAACGTCAAGCTGGAAGACTTGAAACTGGAAGTAGGTTACATGCTGGTACGCGGCAAGGGCGACAAGGAACGCATGGTGCCTTTGGGGCGCGCCGCGCAGAAAGCCCTCATCGCTTACTTGGAAGAAGCGCGGCCGCAGCTTGCGGCAGAGAGAATTTCGCCGCTGCTGTTTGTGGCACGCGGCGCCAAGCGCATTACGCGTCAGCGGGTGTGGCAGATTGTGGGGGAGTCGTCGCAGACGGCGGGACGTCACGCCTCGCCGCATATGCTTCGGCATTCCTGTGCCACTCACATGGTGGAAAATGGCGCCGACCTGCGCACCGTGCAAACTATTCTTGGCCATGCCGATATTTCAAACACGCAGATCTATACCCATCTCGCCATGGATCGGTTGAAGAGTGTTTACACCAAGCACCATCCCCGTGGGAAGGCGGTGCGGAGTTGACGGCAGCGGAGAAATCGATCGCAGGGTTTCTCGACAGCTTGCGGCAGCGCAACGCGTCTCCCCATACCATCAAGGCCTATGCGGGCGACTTGGCAGTTTTCGCCGACTACGTGGGAAGCCGCGATTGGAAGTCACTCGATCATCTTGCAATTCGCGGATTTCTTTCGCAACTCTATGCCAAGGGCTTGAGCAAGACTTCGGTGGCCCGCGCGCTGGCGGCGGTACGCTCGCTATTTCGCTGGCTGGCGCAGGAAGGGGTGGTGGAGCAGAACCCAGCCAAGCTGGTGGCCACGCCGCGCTTAGCCAAGAAATTGCCGCGGGTGCCGACCATCGAGGAGATGAACGGGGTGCTGGACGGCGCGATGCCTGAGATTGCGTCGTTCCCGGAACGCGACCGGCTGCTGCTGGAACTGCTGTATGGCTGTGGGATTCGAAACTCGGAACTGGTAGGCATTAACCTGGACGACATTCGGCTGAGCAGCGAAGTGATTTTGATTCGCGGAAAAGGAAAGAAGGAGCGCTATGTGCCCTTCGGCGGCGCGGCCATGGAAGCGCTGAAAAGTTATCTGCCCCGGCGGCAGAATCTGCTGGCGGCGGTGCGCAAGAGGAACGCAGCGTTGTTGTTGAACCAGCGGGGCGGCCGCCTGACCACGCGCAGTATCGGACGAATCGTAAAGCGCATTGCTGTGGCCCGCGGGTTGTCGCCGGACGTGCATCCTCACACACTGCGCCACGCTTTCGGAACCCACATGTTGGAAGAGGGCGCGGACCTGCGTGCTATCCAGGAACTGCTGGGCCACGAACGTCTCGCCACCACCCAGCGCTATACCCAGCTCACGACGAAGCATGTTCTGGCGGTATATGACCAGACGCATCCGCGGGCAAAGTAGCGGAAAGCTTTTGGCTGTGTAGTTCCGCCCTCATCGCGACAATCTTCGCCTTCAATGCCGCCGTCAAGTCGTCATAAGCTGCTTCGCTCGCTTGACTCGCCGGCGGAGGATAGATCGGGTCGCCGAACATCATGCGCATTTGAGTGAATTTCTGGAACGACTTCTGATGGCGCGGCCACGCTTCGTAAAAACCTACGATCGCAATGGGGACGATGGGCGCTTGCATGTGGATGGAGAGAATTGCGGCGCCTTTGCGGAACGTCTTGGGGGTCCCGTCAATGGAACGTTCGCCCTCGGGATACAGCATTAGGATGCGTCCGTGACGCAACCCGAAGGCGCCAGCCTTCATGGCGGGCACCAGGTTGGCATCGGGATCCACGACTACCACTCGCAGCCAGCGTGCTATGCGGTTCATCAACCCGGAGCCGAAAAGATCGCTGGTGCCGATGGCAAAGCTGTCGGAAAAGGCGTTCCAGGGAAGGACGCTGCCCAAGACCACGGGATCAAGATAGCTCTGGTGGTTGGAGCACAAGATGTAGGGAGCGTTCGCCGGAAGCCTTTCCATGCCGGTGACCTTCAGGTCAAAGCGATCGCGGGCAATCATTTGAACGAAGCGAGTCAGGCTGAACCAAAACAGATCGCGGAAGGGGGCAGTGCGGGCGAGGTCGAGTACGGCGGGATCGGTGGGGTCTTCCTGGAGAATGGTCGTCCAGCCTGCGAGATGAGTTCGGGGAACACGAGTCTGGCCGCTGCCCATACCGTCAAGAACCGCGTCCACCAGTTCGCGGACGGAGTAGATCTCGCTAATGCGAGCTTCCTCTACGTCTCCGCCGAGTTCCTCCTCCAGCGCGGCCAAGAGTTCGACGCGTTGCATGGAATCAAGGCCGAGGTCGAGCTCAAGGTTATCGGCGGGGGCAATTCTGGCGGGGGCGTTGCGGGCTCGCTGGCGGACGACGGCGAGCGCTTGCTGCACGTCGGCGCGTTCCAGCCACGCAATTTCCTCGGGCGTGAGAGGCTTCTCCGCATCCACATCATCGTCTCCCGATTTTCCCTGGTTCGCGCGCACCCGCTTCTCAATTTCAAAGCGCTTGAGCTTGCGAGTCGTGGTACGAGGCAAGTCTTCCTGCCAGATCTCATAACTGCCCAGCCGCTTGGTGGAGGCGATCTGCGGTGAAAGTCCCTCGACGTCAAAGCGGATGACTTCTTTCGCGTTGACGATCTTGCGCTGTTTCAGCACATCAAAGTTGGGGACGATTACGCCGTGCAGTCGCTCGGAAGTCGGGTCGCCGGGGCGCGCCTCCAGCGCCACCACGCAGAGTTCTTTGATGAAGGGCGACTGAATGTAGTGCGCTTCAATTTCTTCCGGATAAATGTTCTTCCCGTTGCTGAGGACGATCATTTCCTTCTTGCGTCCGGTGATGAACAAATTACCGTCGGAATCGAAGTAGCCGAGGTCGCCGGTGTATAGCCAACCATCGCGCAGGGACTGGGCGGTGGCATCCGGACGGTTCCAATAGCCCTGCATTACGATGGGGCCACGGATGGCGATTTCCCCGGCAGGTTGGCCACCGTCTTCGAGCGGTTGAGGGTCCACGACCATGGCTTGGATTCCGGGAAACGGTTTTCCTACGGAGCCAATTACAATGTGGCCAGGTGGCGTGACCAAAGCGCCGCCGCAAGTCTCGGTGAGCCCATAGGCTTGCAGCACGTCGATGCCGAGATCGCTCAATTCACGGGCAATCGTAGGATCGAAGCGCGACCCGCCTGTGACCATGAAGCGCATCTTCCCGCCTAACGTGGCGTGAATTGGACGGAAAAATACCTTTCCGGCGTTGATGCCAATCCTGCGCAGCAGTCGGTTTAACTTCATGAGCGCGCGAAGGGCCGATTCCGCAAGCGCCCCGCGTTCCTTCACCTGTTGGAAAATGCGTTCGCGGATCAGGTAAAAGAATTGGGGCACTACGCAGAACAGGGTGATGTCGCGTTCGCGCAGCGCGCGGAGCAGTTCGGTGGTGTTAAGACTTTCCAAATACACAATGCGGCAACCTCGGGCCAGAGGCAGCAGCAAGTTCGCTACTTGCGCCAACGAATGGAACAAGGGAAGCAGGCCAAGGATTGCATCACCGGGGCCGATGAGCACCACTTTGGAGATGCTGGTGATCTCACCCATCAGGTTGCCGTGACTGAGCATTACACCCTTGGGGTCGGCGGTGGTGCCGGAAGTGTAAAGCAGCACCGCCAGGTCAGTGTCGGAGCGCGGAACGGCCACAAAATCAGTTTCCGGTGTGGCGCAAATTGCATCCAGGTCGGCGATGGGTAATTGCAAGCTACCGTGCGGCGCTGGATTTGGAGAGGCCTGGGCGTCAGTGATTACTAGCGGGATGTTCATCCCGCTCACTGCCTGTTGCGCCACGGGAAGATTCTTGGAGTCGCAGAACAGCAGGACGCCGCCGCTGTCTTTTAGCAGTTTCGCGACTTGGTCGGCGTGGAACGCAGTGTCGAAGGGAACTACGGTGCAACCCGCAGCCACGGCCCCCAGATAGGTAACAACCCAACGCGGGTGGTTGGCGGCCAGGATTGCGATTCGAGAGTTAGGAGGATATCCGTTAGTTTGAAGCCAATGACCGACTGCGGCAGCCCGGCGCCGGGTCTCGGCATAGGTGTAGCTCTCCACCCGGTCGCGCAGTTGGATTTCTAGCGCGACTGCATCGGGGTGGCTCTCAGCACGCTCGAGGAAGTGGTCGTAAAAAGTTGCCATAAGGCTCGTCGGAGCATGGTAAATGAAATCGAGCGCAAGGTCAGAATGCGAAGAGGGTGCGAGCCTTGGGATACGTAAAAAGGGCCCGCCTCCACGCTTGCGGTTGTCCGCAGCCGCAGCCCGGTCGTCCGCATCTAATGTGCTAGGCTTTACCAAGTATGGGTACATCTGCATTTTTTGAGGAAGATCTGATTGATTAACAGTGTAATTTCCAAAGTCTTCGGCACTAAGAATGAGCGCGATGTGAAGCGCTTGATGCCCCGCGTCGCGGCTATCAATGCGCTCGAACCGCAGATCGAAAAGCTGACGGATGACGAGTTGCGCGCCAAAACCGTGGCGTTTCAAAAGCTGATCGAGGAACGGCTGAGCGCGATTCCTGAGGAGCCGGAAGCGGACCCCGAACGCCGCAAGCAGGTGGAAAAAGATCGCTACGACTTGCTGCAAAGTGTGCTGGACGAGATTTTGGAAGAAGCCTTCGCCGTAGTGCGCGAAGCGGGACGCCGCGTCCTCAACATGCGGCACTTTGACGTTCAGATGATCGGCGGGATCGTGCTCCACCAAGGCACGATCGCCGAAATGAAGACGGGGGAAGGCAAGACGCTAGTCGCCACCCTGCCGGTTTACCTGAACGCTCTCAGCGGACGCGGTGTGCACGTGGTCACGGTCAACGATTATTTGGCCAAGCGCGACTCGGAATGGATGGGCAAGCTTTACCGTTTCCTGGGGCTATCGGTCGGCGTCATCATTCACGATTTGGACGATAAGGAACGCCAGGAAGCCTATGCGGCCGACGTCACTTATGGAACCAACAACGAGTACGGGTTCGACTACCTTCGCGACAACATGAAGTTTGACTTGAAGGATTGCGTGCAACGTCCTCATAACTTTGCAATTGTGGACGAAGTGGACTCGATTCTGATCGATGAAGCCCGGACTCCGCTGATCATTTCCGGCGCCAGCGAAGAATCTACCGACAAATACGTTCGGGTCAACCGCATAATTTCGCGTTTGGAGAAGGGCGAAGAGATCGATGTTGCGCCCGGCGAGCCCAAGCAGTACACCGGCGACTTTGTGGTGGATGAAAAGCACAAGAACATCACTATCACAGACGAGGGATGGGAAAAAGTCGAGCAGTTGCTGGGCATTAGCAATATCGCTGATCCGGAAAACTGGGACCTCAAGCATCACGTGGAGACCGCGGTCAAGGCCCACGCGCTCTACCGTCTCGATGTGGAATATGTGATTAAAGACGGCGAGGTCATCATCGTTGACGAGTTTACCGGGCGCATGATGCCGGGCCGGCGCTGGTCAGACGGTTTGCACCAGGCCATCGAAGCCAAAGAAAACGTGAAAGTGGAACGCGAAAATCAGACGCTAGCTACCATCACGTTCCAAAATTACTTCCGCATGTACAAGAAGCTGGCCGGCATGACCGGTACGGCGGAGACCGAGGCGCCGGAATTCGACAAAATCTACAAGCTGGAAGTGCTGGTGATTCCCACGAACCGCGAGATGCATCGGGTGGAGAATCCCGACATTGTTTACCGCACCGAGAAGGAAAAATATTTTGCCGCAGCCGACGAGATTGAAAAGCTGCACGAGTCTGGGCAGCCGGTGCTGGTGGGCACGACTTCGATCGAGAAGTCGGAGCGGCTGTCGGAAATTCTGAAGAAAAAAAACGTAAGGCACGTGGTGTTGAACGCCAAGTACCACGAGCGCGAAGCCGAGATCGTGGCCCAGGCGGGACGCAAGGGTGCCGTCACCATTGCCACCAATATGGCCGGTCGCGGGACTGACATTCTGTTGGGCGGCAATGCCGAGTTCATGGCCAAGCAGGAATGCGTGAAGAAGGGAATCGCCCAAGCCTTCGGCACCACGCAGGGCAAGATCGAAGGCCCGCAGGAAGACGGCAAGACGACGCTTTTCTATTACGCGGGGACGGAATACCTGGTCCCCATCGAGCAGTGGAAAGAAATCCTGACCCGCTATCAGGCCGATACGGACAAAGAACACGCCGAGGTGATTGCGGCTGGCGGCCTGCACATCCTGGGGACCGAGCGCCATGAAGCTCGGCGCATTGACAACCAGCTTCGCGGTCGCGCCGGACGCCAGGGCGATCCTGGCTCTTCGCGTTTTTATCTGGCGCTTGAAGATGACCTGATGCGCATCTTCGCTAAAGAGTGGGTCTCGAAGCTATTGCAGCGTTTGGGCATGGAAGAGGGCGTTCCGATCGAGTCAGGGATGATCACGCGGCGGATTGAAGCCGCGCAGAAAGCAGTCGAAGGCCAGAACTTCGAGGCCCGCAAACATTTGCTGGAATACGACGACGTTATGAACAAACAGCGCACGGCAGTCTATGGACTGCGCCGCGACCTGTTGCAAGGCATCGACCAGAAAGAGCTGATCCTCGACGAATACGTCTCTGCGATCCTTGGCGAGTTAATGGATAAGTATTGCGCGGAGAAGTCCCACGTTGACGATTGGAACCTGAAGGGCTTGAAGGATGCCATCTTCACACGCTTTGGAGTGGACATTTACGCCGAAGGGGTAAAGCCCGAGGCCTTGAACCGAAAGGAATTGGGCGACAAAATTTTCGACAAACTGAAAGAGCGCTACGAAGCCAAAGAAAAAGTGATTGGCTCCGAAGCGATGCGCTACCACGAGCGAATGGTGATGTTGAGCGTGATTGATTCGCAATGGAAAGACCACCTGCTCGGCATGGACCACCTGAAGGAGGGCATTGGACTGCGGGGATACGGGCAACACGATCCTCTGGTTGAGTACAAGCGCGAATCCTTCGAAATGTTCGAAGCCATGATGACGCGCTTCCAGGAGGAGAGCGTCCGCTATCTGTACTCGATGCAGATCCTGGAGCGACCTCATATTGAAAATATGGACCCCGATACAAGTGGGTCGCCGGAAACCGGCATGACCCCTCAGCGATCGAGCGATAACGGCGGACGCCCCCCGGGCAAAGTCTCGACCTCGATCGACGAGTTGGAAGCCGAATTCGAGCGCAAGAAGCGCCGGGAATTATCCCAGGCACGCATGGCCGGGGCAGGCGAACAAGAGGCGGTGCAGCAGGTGGTTCGCGGGAACAAAGTGGGTCGCAACGACCCCTGCCCCTGCGGATCTGGCAAGAAGTACAAGAAATGCTGCGGAGTGGGTGGGTAGGCCGGTTGGTTAGGTTTGTGGTTGGAAGAGCCAGCTCGCAAGGCTGACTCTTCTAACGCTAAACGAGCCAATTATTTTTTCTTCTTCGGCTGCGACCCTATCACAAGCAACTGATTCTCGACACCGAACGCTCCAGAAACCCCGCTGGCACGAAGCCCCGCCAGATTTTTGTCCGCTTCAGTGTTCACCACTCCCAGAAGTGTTACTTTGCCATTCTCCACGATGATCCGGATTGGTTTCTGGGGATCGTTGGCGTAACGCTGGAGCGGTCCATAACCGTAGATGGCGCGGTACAACTGCACTCGCAGGTCGTCATCAAAAATCGAATTGGGAGCTACTTCGATTTCGTCCACCACGTCTTTTACGCCCTGAGCGGTTTCGACAATAGCCAAGGCAGAGTCGCGAGCGGGATAGTCGCGCACGGTGCCGCCGATCGTGGCCACACCATTTTCCACCTTGAGCGTGATGGCGTTGAAAGCGTTGTAGTTGAAGACGCGGTCGTAAGCCAGCTTGGTCGAGAGCTTTTCCCGGAGTTGATCGTCGGGGACGGTGCTGCTGACGGTGACATGGTCGCGCACGCCCTCCACGTTCTTCATTTTCCTGACCTTCTTTTCCAGGTTGAGCTTGTCAATGTAGAGGTTGACGGTGCCGGTAAGGGTGACGATCTGGTCGTCAGTAGCTGCCGTGATGCTCTGGAGATCCTTCTTCCCCTGCAAGTACTTGGAAACATCCTGTTGGATCTGATCGTCGTAACGGCCACCCTTGGTCTGGGCCTGAGCGGAGCAAGACGCGGCCAAGCCTACCAAGAGAGAAAGTGCAAGTAAGCGGTGCATAACAGCCTCCGTGGCGGATTAAACTTCAGCCAAAAAATTGTAGTCGATTGCGAGCGGAGAATGTAATAGAGGGTCGCAACGTCTGCAATCTATAGCCTAGATCGCCATCATCACCACGCCGGCTGCGACTAGCAGAGCGGCGGCCCAGCGGCGGCCGTCTACGCGCTCATGCAAAATGAAGCGCGCGGCCACGGCATTGGCGACAAAGGTAAGGGAAGCCGACGCAGGAGCAATCAGGCTGACGTCCCCCCAGGAAAGGCCGAACAACAGGCTGTAGAAGGCCGCGCTCATCGCCAGCAAACCGAAAATGAAGTTCGGATTGCGCAGCACCCTTGCAATCACCGAGACCAGGCCGGAGCGGCGCCAGCGCTCGCCAACATCGCCCACTTGCTTCATGGCGCGCGACAGCAAGACATCCCCGGCCGTGGAGGCGATGACAATGACAGCGATAGCTGCCCAAGCGTAGTGCAGTTTCATGGTTTTCCCCGCGAAGCGGCGCTGGATGGGATCGGAGCGGCGCTTCGCACTACAGGGTGAGGAGGAGTCAGCGAGGGGCCTCCGGCGACGATACCCACGCCGGAGGTGATCAGGGCGATGCCTATCCAACGGGTCACAGAAATTTGTTCGTGCAGCCCGAAACGCGCTATGAACGCTATCAGGACATATCCCAGGGACGAAGCAGGGAGCACATAAGTTAGATCCGCCCAGGAGAGCGCAGAAGTGTAAGAAGCAAAGAAAGCGATGAGCAGCAAAATACCGCCTGCAACCCAGGGATTAAGAATCGCCAGCAGCAGGTGGCGAAAGTCGTGCAGGGGAATGCCGCCGATCTGCTTCATGCCAACCGAGAGCAGGGAGTCTCCTGCGGCACTGAACACGGTGACTCCAGCGAGCACCAGATATTTGCGAGGAGTCACTCGCGGCCTACGCTTTGGCGGATGCGACCGCAGCTGCGGCTTCTTGCGAGCGCCGTTCTTTCACCCACTTGCCGCGGGTGGCACGCAGCTTCAAGAAAGCTTTGGCCTCTTTATACAGACGTTTGCGGTCGTCGCTATGGAACGCGGCTTTGCGCAAAATGCGGAACGCGGCTTTAGGGCGGAAGTAGTATTCGTCATAGAAGCGGTGCACCGAGTCCATCACTTCCTCGGCGGGAAGACCGGGATACTCGATGTGCACCATCTGGTGACCGGCGTCGTCTACCATCTTGCTGTCGGCGGGCATGAATCCGTTCTTGACTACGTATTCGTGGAGTTCGGTGCCGGGATAGGCATGTGCCACGGAAACCTGGATGGTCTCGACATCCAGTTCCTTGGCGAACTTGATGGTGTTGGCGATGGTCTCGCGGGTCTCGCCGGGCAAGCCCAGGATGAAGTCGCCGTGAATTACCAGGCCTAACTTGTGGCAGTCCTTGGTGAACTGGCGGGCACGCTCGACGGTGGCGCCCTTCTTGATGTTCTTCAAAATCTGAGGATCGCCAGATTCGTAGCCCACGATGAGCAGACGGCATCCCGCTTCTTTCATCGCTTTCAGGGTCTCGAAGTCGGTGGTGACGCGCGACGTGCAGGACCAAGTCAGCTTCAAGGGCTTCAGCTTGGCGCACAACTCGATGGTCCGCGCCGCCTGAATGTTGAAAGTGTCATCATCAAAAAAGAATTCTTTTACGTAGGGCCAATACTCCTTCGCCTGGGCCATTTCAGCGGCCACGTCATCGGTAGAACGCTTGCGCCAGGGATGACCCATCAAGGTCTGTGGCCATAAGCAAAACGTGCATTGCGCCGGGCAGCCGCGCGTGGTGTAAAGCGACACGTAGGGATTGAGCAAAAATGGAACGTTGTACTTGCGGACATCGAGGTCGCGACGGTACACATCGGTGACATGGGGCAGCGCATCGAGATCCTGAATCTGCGGGCGATCGGGAGTGTGCACGATCTGGTCGTTTTTGAGGTAGGAAATGCCAGCGATCTGCTCCAGCGGCATGCCTTCGGCGAATTCCTTCACCGTGTAGTCGAATTCCTTGCGGCACACAAAATCAATGGCCGGGCAGTCACGCAAACTCTTTTCGGGCAGCACGCCGACGTGTGGGCCGACGAAAGCAATCTTGATCTTCGGGTTGGCCTGCTTGATGGCGGTGGCCAGCCGGATGTCGCCGGGAAACCCGGGAGTGCTGGTGAACAATACCAGAAACTCGTATTCCTTACAGGTCTCAATGGTCTGCTCGGCCGTGACGTGGTGCGGCGGGGCATCCAGCAGACGGGCGCCTTCGATCATTCCGGTGGGATAGGCGAGCCATACAGGGTACCAGTAGGACTCGATCTCGCGGGTGGCAGGCCAGCGTGAGCCGGCTCCCCCATCGAAATTCTCAAACGACGGCGGATTAAGAAATAGCGTCTTTAAGGGCATATGGATGGATGTTTTATTTTACCATCGTTTAGATGCAGTGACGGGGAGTTTCGAGCCTAAGGGGTAGGCGATAGAGTACCCAGTTATATGCCCCAGGTTATATGCCCAGGACTGGCCGCTCAGGTACCCAAAGCTTTGCTCTAAAATGAGGACTGACTTTCAGTTCGCCCACGAGGACTGTCTTGGAGATGCAGGGACCTAATCCCGGCGCGGGTTTTGCAGGTGGATTTGCGCTGGATGCGGAAACTTTCGAGCTGCTGCTATCGGCGGCGTTTGTCATGCAGCAACAAAACGACCGGGTTCGTAGCGTTGCCGTGGCCGAGGCGCCGCCATCGGTTTCCAGGAGTCTCGGCGTCGAGTCGCCGCTGGCTCAGTTGCCGTTAGCAGCTGAACAGGAGCCCCGCGAAAATTCCGCTGTATTGTCCGGCGACGACGTAATGCATTTGCCGGACAACGACCTCTCCCAAATTCTCGAAAAGATTGCCGAGACCCAGCGTGAAATTCAGGCCAGACAGTTGCCGCTGCAGAAGGCGCTGGAACTGGTGTGTGCCTGTGCCATGGATACCGCACACGCTCAAGGGGCCGCAATCGGATTACTGGAAGATGAAGATTTGGTGTATCGCGCGGGGTGCGGAACTGGGGCGCGCGAGATTGGCCGGCGGGTGAAGGCACAGTGGTCGTTGCCAGCGGAGTGCCTGCTGTATGGCGATACGCTTTTTTGTCCGGAGTTGGAACCAAGTTCGCCGGTCGATGTCGAGTTGTGTCGCCAGCGCGAAGCGCAATCCGTGGTGGCCGTGCCGATTTATTCTGAGGGCTCGGTGCGGGGCGCGCTCGAACTGACCGCGAGCAAGCCGGGAGCCTTTCGGTCGCACACCGTCCGCGCCGCCGAGTTGTTGGCGGGAATGGTGACCGAGGCGCTGGCGCGCGCAAGGGAGGCGCACTGGCGGCAAAGTCTGGCGGAGGAACGCAACCTAATGCTAACCGCGCTGGAACAGTTGCGCCCTCAGTTGGAGTTGCTGGCCCAAGCCAAACAGAATCAGCAAGGACCCTCTAGTGAAGCCTCTATCCGCGAAGCCAGCCAAACCGCAGAGCCAGCCAGAACGGATGCGACCGATGATTTGATGTTGCCGGGGGACGGATCCGCCGGCGCTGAAGCCCCGAGTGTTGGGGTTGCTCCCGACGAAGTGCCGTCGCTCCAGACTACCTCCGACGATGTGCCGCCGCTTCAGACCACAGCCGAGGAAGTGTCTGCGCCTCAGACCACCGATGCAACCACGGCAAATGCAGACGCCGTGCCACCGTTGCCACTCCCGCCGGTATCCCATTGCAGCGTGTGTGGCGTGTCGGTGAAGTCTGGTGCGCAACGGTGCGAACTATGCACGGCGGAAAAAGCCCGAGCCTCGGACTCACGAACGGCGGCCACTTCCACGGTTGGAACCGCCGAAAAATCAGCTACTCCCGAGGTGAGGGACCGCGTAGAACGGATTAAAAGCGATGGCCCTCTCCTGGCGACGTCCGCGCTGGAGAAGACACCGGCCACGCCGCTGGCTCGTGATCAGTCCAGCCCAATCAGTCGCCCCCTGGAGAACTGGAATCCGAGTTTTATGCAAAAGCCGGACACTGCGGCGAGCAGGTTGTGGGACAGGTACTGGCGGGCGATCTCACTGGTCCTATTGCTGATCTTGCTTGTCGCGCTGGCCTCGTGGCTGTGGTATGGGCTCGGCTATGCGGTAGCGCAGAATCAAGTCGTCTCCCATACCAGTTTCGTGCCAGCGGATCTGCCCCCAGCGCCGGTGTATCTGGGAAATCCTGCCTCTCGGGTGTGGGAGGATCGCAAGAATGCTTTGTACTACTGTTCCGATGATCCGAAGTACGGCAAGACCGAAAGAGGAAGGTTTGCCCCGCAGAGCGATGCGCAACTCCTCAAGTTAGAACCCGCCCAGGGCAAGCCATGTGAATAAGCTGTCTGCCTTCCAATTGACAACCTGTGGTCCCGCAGTTTGCAATAGAGGTGCGCCGCTTTTCGGGGAGAGTGTGTTGTTCGAGGAAACGTCCGAATTTACCGCCGAATCTAGCGAGCCGTCTCCGGCTGATCTTAATCCGCTGGTAAACCCTCTGTTGGGGAAGTACCTGGGTCGTTGGGCGGAGGCATTTTATACCGCGCCGCCACAGCATCGGGAGCAGGCAGTTCTGGCGCTGCTGCATGTGCTGGAAGCGGAAGAGGCCGGCGGAGTTGCGCCGAAACCAGTGCCGCCCCAAATCCCAATTGGAATCTGCCGCTGCGGCCAGGAGAATTCGCTGTGGCGTCCATATTGTGCGAACTGTGGCGCCGCGTTGGGCCGAGAGAATGAGCGCGCCGGCGTAACGGCGGAGGTCCTCCCCGTAGCGGTCGAGACTGCACCCTTGGAGGATCCTGTACCGGACTTACCACCGCGGACGGAATTGCTTCTGGCAGACCATGCTGCGGAAGTGGGGCGTGGGGATGAAGAGACTCCTGTGTCTGAAGTGAGGCCTCATGTAACGGAAGCTGCGTTGACGGAAGCTGCATCTGAGGCTGCAATAGATTCGGATGCCGTGCCGACCCTCCAGGTACAGCCCCTCCATGTACCGACCCTGCTGGTACCGACGGCGACGAACCGGTGGTGGCCGATCGGGGTGGTGGTCTTGCTGTTGGCATTGGCGGCGATTCCCGCCTACTTGCATTGGCAGAGCCGTTCCCCCGAGTCGCCGCACAAGACAGCGGGAGCAGCTTCGCAGTCTTCAGCGCAGGTGGTTGCCACCACTCCTCCGCCCGCGAGAGCGCAGCCGGCGACGCTGCCCGAAGAGAAAGAGCTGCCGCCTCGCAAGGTAGCCTCAAGCGCCCGTCGGGCAGTGGTCCAGGCCTCTCCCCAACCAATAGCGCCGAAACCGTTGGACACAAAACCCGGCGCCGCGGAATTAATTCAGGCGCAGCAGTTGCTCGCGGAGCCGTCGCAAGCCAACAGCGCGCAAGCGGCGACATTGCTTTGGCAGTCGGTCAAGCAGGAAAATGTCGGCGCACTGATGACGCTGGCAGATCTTTATCAGCGTGGCGATGGGGTGCAGAAGAGCTGTATGCAGGCGCGGGTGTTGCTGACGGCGGCTTCGCGCCGCGGATCGGTTCCGGCCACGCAGAAACTGCGGACTCTCGATTGCCGCTGAGTGGGAACGATAAGAAAGAGGTCGGACGATGACAACACTGGCGAGCAAAACCTGCGTTCCGTGCCGCGGCGGAGTTCCTGCACTGGAGGGCGCTGCCATCACTGAACTGCACCGGCAGTTGCCGCACGCCGAACATTGGCGGGTCGTCAACGAGCATCACCTCACGCGAACCTACCTATTTCCAGACTTCGCTCAGGCGTTGTCGTTCGTCAACAAAGCCGGCGCGGTAGCGGAGGAGCAGGGGCACCATCCCGACATCCTGTTGGCGTGGGGGAAAGCCGAAATTACGCTCTGGACCCACAAAGTGAATGGCCTGACCGAAGGCGATTTCATTATGGCGGCGAAGATTGAGGAACTCACTTAGCCAGCCTGGGGCTGGCGGAGTCGAAATTCAAGGTTACCCACTTCAAGGCCACTCACTTCAAGGTCAGTCGCTTTAGGTCACTCATTTCATAGGCAGTCACTTCTAGCTCACGCGCTGAGGCCAGACTAACCGATCAAGGGTTTTCCCGAAGTTCATGGCGGCCGACTGCGGCCCACGCCCACAGCCCGGCCGGGACCAGCATAAGCACTCCGGTGGCGCTGGCGACGTAGCGCGGCGCAAAACCCGCGTCCACAAAACGCCCCGCGAGAAACGCGCCTATTGCGATGCTCAACATGCAAAGTCCCAAGTCGGTGGCAAACACCCGCCCCCGAAAACGGTCTTCAGTATTTAGTTGCAGCAAAGTGGTTGAAAACACCCAGACGGTCGAGCCTCCACAGTGGGCAAGCATCACCATCAGCGCGGCGTCCCACACATTCCGGGCAAAGGCCAACGCGGCGTAGCCTGCGGCAACCACTAGGTATCCAAGCAGGATGCCCAGACGCAATCGGCGCTGCTCGTTGCCGGCCCACGGCGCGGAGAATAGCGGACCCAGCAATGCTCCCAGGCCGCGCGCGCCGAGCAAAATGCTCATGCCGAGAAATGCGCCCCGTGTGTCATCCAATCCATGCCAATGCAGCGCGAAGTCGCGGTGTCCCATCACCGTGAACAGTACCCAACTGGGACCAACCATCAAGTTGCCCGATTTCACAAATACCATGGCCAGGAGCCGGCGATTCCTGCGGACATAGCGAAAGCCTTCGACCACCGGCGAATAGTCCACCAGTTCGCGAACGTGGAAGGGGGCGGCGCCCGCAGCGTGGGGTTCGGCGAAGTGCATCCGCCCGATCAAAATGGCCGACACCACAAACGACAACGCATTCAGGCCAAACACTGCATCCCGCCCCATCAGCGCCGCCACCACTCCGCCAATGCTTGCCCCCAACAACAGGTTCATGGACCACGTCATCGAAGACAATGTGTTGGCGACCACCACGCTATCCCAGGGAACGATGTTCGGAATGACGGAACTGCGCGCTGGTTCAAAGAACGCGACCATCACGGTCTCCACCATTAGCAGCGGATACACCAGCCATACCATCTCGGGCGAACGCACCAGCAGCATGGCGAGCACGATAAATACGCGCGCCACATCCGCAGCAATCATCACGTGCTTGCGGCGGATGCGGTCGTTCACCACTCCCGCCATGGGGCCGAATAGAGTTTGCGGCAACACTTGCAGTACCAGGGCCAGAGCCACCGCACCGGCTCGACCGGTCAGTTGCAACAGCAGGTTGTAGATGGCCAGGGTATAGAACCAGTCGCCGAGTTCGCTGACGATCTGCGCCAGCCATAAGCGGCGGAAGTTCGGGTTGTCGCGGATTAAACGGGTGTAAGACGCGAGCGAGACTCGGGTGATTTCGGATTCGGGCGCGGGATCCATGCGTCAGGCGTCAGGGTATCAGGCTCAACGCCTGGTTGCATCCCATGGGCTTGATCGTGCTGGCTTAATTGTACGGACTTGATTGTACGGAGTTGACTGAGCGGAGTCGGGCGGTGCGGTGAAGAATGAAACTGTGGAGGGAGCCAATAATCGTAAAGGCGTCCGGCCGAGCCGGACGCCTTGAGAAGCTAGCCGCTTGTGACTTCAAACCGGTTGCGTCAAAACTCGCGAACGATTACCAAATAGGTTTGCCATTCTTATCGCGGAACACGTACACATCCCCACCGCGATGGATTTCGCGCGCGAAAATGGCTTCTACACCTTCGAAAACCACTTTGGTGCCGATAACTTCAATCTTGTCGCCCACCTTGAATGTAACTTCGAAGTCTTTCATGATTTTTGTAGGTGCGACGTGGACCTCAATCGTCTTGCCGGGGTCGTCCAGTTTGATGATCGCGTGTGAGCCCATGCCGCCGCTCATTGGGCACTCCCGGTCTTTCACTTCCTGCACCACGCACCGAAAAGTCTTTTCCTGGGCGGCAACATACTTCGGCACGTCCTCTTTTTGCTGCGGGACGGCAAAGGCAAATACCGCCGCCAGCAGCGCTGCGATTAGAACCCCAGCGTGCCAGGTCTTCATAAATGTTCTCCTTCCCGACAGGTCCGGTAAGACCTTCGTTCTAAGTTGATTATGTTCCCGTGCCTTCCCCACTTCTTGTGACCCATGTCACAAGTCAATGTGATGGCGCAACGTCTCAGGACTCGATGTTGGCTCGCGAACGTTAGGGGGCGACCTGCTTCATCCGCACCGGGTGTTCATCCGCCCACACTCGCCAGACGGTTCGATCATGGAAGTACTGGATCAATTCGTCGTTCTGCCCTCCCATGTCGCGCGCCCAGACGATTTTTGCAGAGTCGATGTCGGCTTGGTTGAATACCCACTCGATGTGCGACCCATGGCCGGGACCGTACTCGACAATCACCAGTTGTTTGCCGGGCATCGCGGTCAATTTGTGAACCACTTCAGCCCGCTCCAGATTGCCCCGTGTCCATACTGGCTCAATGCGTGCGTGCGCCGCGACCGCGGTTAATCGCAGCACAATCATTGCCACGCAGATCAGCGGAATGGCTCGCACCAATTGTGCGCCCACCGGCCTTTCCCGCCACTGCGCCCGGCGCAGGTGCCTCATGCACTGTAACAACAAGAGATATAACAGGCAGGTCGCCGGAGCGGCGTAGTGCGAGCCCGTCCACGTTTCCACCAACAACCCGGCGCAAAAAACCGCCGCGACCAGGAGCGGAAAACGCATACGCCGATCGCGAAACGCCCGTCCCATCATGAAAAGCGGAATGGTAAGCACCGGACCCAGGTAGAAGGTCCATAGCACTAGCGCCTTATGCGCGGTGTGCGCCAGAAATCCACTCAGGCTTTGGGTCGCTTGGTAGTCCTGCAATTCCCACCCAATGTAGAAATTGCGCATTACGGGATGCCTGTACACCGGTTCTGGCCCCGCTTTCTGCCAGACAAAGTACGGAGCCGCAGCGTATTGCGCGCGATCCACTTGGTAGGGCATGGTAAAAGCGCTGCCAGTCACACGATAGAAGTAGTAGCTCATTCCGGCCCCGGCGACCGCAAGCGTCAGAAGCACCGGGAGCGCGACCCGCAACGCGCGCTGACGAAAGCGGAGCTTCTCATCGCGCACCAGCCAAATCGCCGTCGCCGCGGCGAACGGCAGGCAGAACACCAAGCCCTCATACGGACGTGTGTTCGCCAGTATCACCACCCCCGCTGCCATCAACAGTGCATCACGGGACCGAGCCCACCGCCGCACCCGTGGATACGCTCCCAACACCAGCGCGCCTCCGATTGCTGCTAGCGACCCCATGAAGTAGGTGTTCATCCAATAGCTGAGCAGAGCGATCCGCAGCACAGCCAGCAGTCCGCCCAGTAGC
>JBBQVN010000019.1:0-36444 GCA_038211475.1 Terriglobales bacterium
CGTCGCCCACCGCCAGATTAACCGGGTGGTTTCCCGTGGCGTATTCGACGTGAGTGGGGAAGGTACCGGTGCCGCTATTCAGGAAGATCGAGACTTGGCTGGTGTGCTCGTCCACCGTGACTAGATCGGGATGACCGTCGCCATTGAAGTCCCCGGCCGCAATCACGATGGGGTAGCCGATGGCCGAATAATCCTGATGCGTCTGGAAGCTACCATCGCCATTGCCGCTAAGAACAGAAATCGTGTTAGTGCTGCTGGCGGTAGCCAAGTCAAGCTTGCCATCGCCGTTGAAATCCGCCGCTACGATGGACTGTGGCGAGCTCGCCGTCGCAAAGTCCAGATGTTGCATCGCCACGGTATATCCCGATTTGACCACGGGGAAGAATGCCGAATTCGAAACGCCCCCGCCGGGCAGCGGATTGGAAACCGTTACAATCGCAGTCTGCGCCGTGCTAACGTCGGTCTTGTTAATTGAAGCCGTCAGCTTGGAGCTGCTCACGAAGGTCGTGGTGCGGGTACTCCCGTTCCACAATACCGTTGAGCCGGTTACAAAGCCGGTCCCATTGACAGTCAAAGTGAAAGCGGCGGCGCCGGGAGCCTTGCTTGCCGGCGACAAAGGCAGGTTGAGTGTCGGAACCGGGTTCTGGGCCATGGTGGTGGCGGCGAGCAGACAGAAGGCCAAGCCGATCAGCACAACCGTGCGCAGTGAATTCAGTGTATTCCGAGGTGTAGCGAAGCTAACTTGCATTTGGGAAATCTCCGTTTTCGGCTGAACTGCATTTTGGTTGCAATCCGTGGGGCGGTTATTCCACGCCACGTTGTAGGGGGGCACGCGGTTCTCAAATCTTGGTGACTGTTATGGCCAGATGTTATTGGCTAAAAAGGCGCTCCGCTGGAGACCACATATACGAAATTCGCTCGACGGCCGGGGAGGAACAAACTTGCGGGCCTCACTCAAGCTTCTCTAGTGTCGCACAAACAAAAACGATGTCAAGCCGAAAACTCGCTTTCGACCCCCACGAAAGTGGGGGACCACGCCGCCTCAAAAACCTCTGCTAAACTGGCCAATGTAGGCGAAACGGCCTAAGCGGCTCTTCGGGGGAACTCATGCGGGTGCTGGTAGTGGGCGGAGCGGGGTACATTGGGAGCCATGCTTGCCGGGTGTTGCGCAAGCACGGTCATGAAGTACTCATTTACGACAATTTCTCTACCGGTCACCGCCGTCTGGCTCAAGGCTTCGAAGTGGTGGACGCCAGTCTTTCCGACACCGCCCAATTAACGGCCGCGCTCCGTCGCGTGGATGCGGTGATGCACTTTGCCGCCCATGCCTATGTGGGCGAGTCAGTGGAGAATCCCCGCAAGTATTTTCGCAACAACGTGGAGGCAGGACTGAACCTTCTGAACACCTGCATCGACGTCGGTGTGAAAAAGTTCATCTTCTCCTCGACTTGCGCCGTGTATGGCGTGCCGGAACGAGTGCCAATTTCAGAAAACAATGGACGCAATCCGGTCAACCCCTACGGGGTCTCCAAGATGTTTTTCGAGCGCGCGCTGGAAGCCTACGACCCCGCTTACGGCTTGCGTTATGCCGCCCTTCGCTATTTCAACGCGGCGGGAGCGGACGACAGCGGCGAAATTGGCGAGCTGCACGATCCGGAAACCCATCTGATCCCATCTGCGCTGCTGGCGGTGGCCGGTCAACGTGGGGAACTGGAGATTTTCGGCACCGATTATCCCACCCCCGACGGCACCTGTATTCGTGACTACATTCACGTCAACGATCTCGCCGAAGCCCACGTGCGGGCGCTGGCGCATCTCAGTGCGGGAGGCAACAGCCTGGCCGTCAACCTGGGCACGGGGCACGGGTATTCGGTGAAGGAAATTCTCACCGCAGTCGAGAAGGCCACTGGGAAACCGGTGCCTGCCCGAGTGGTGCCGCGACGTGCCGGGGATCCTCCGGAATTGATTGCCGATCCCAAGCAAGCCCAGACCATCCTGCAATGGAGAGCAACCCGCGGGCTCGAAAATATCGTCCAAACCGCATGGGAATGGATGAAACGAACATCTCCGTTCCTGGCGGGCAGATAACAGTAGTCCCTAACCTACGGCATTCCCCGCCCACCTCTACGTCCGTAAGGGTATTAAATCCCAACAGTTGCAGACAATACCACTCCCCAATGCGGAACTTTGGGGCGCAACCCGTGTTTAGAAAGGTAGACCAATATAGTGGATCAAACTTAAAGAGCGACAAAGGACATTCAAAGCGATGATAAAGCGTACATTCTTAAGAGTTCAAACTGCGGGTCGGTTATCATTTCTGGTTGGCCTTCTGAGTCTGGCAGTCCTCCTTGGCAGCATTGGCTGCGGCGGCGGCGCAACCAATGGCCCCACACGCGGTGGTAACGGCGGCGGCACTGGCGGAAGCCAGGGCGGTGCAAGCTTTTTCAGCATGCACATCAATAGTCTAGGCACGCCCTATCCTTCGGCGTCATTCGGAGGCCTGCGCCTCTGGGATACTGGCACCGGTTGGGCGCAGATCAACACTGCCCCGGGTACATTTGACTTCACCCAGTTGGACAAGTGGACTACCGAAGCCGCGAACCACAACGTGGATGTGCTCTACACTCTGGCGAGAACGCCGCAGTGGGCCTCCAACTCGAACGACACATCGTGTGCATATTTCAGCATCACTGGAATCCCGGGCCAGTGCCATCCTCCAAGCGACTTGAACCCGGATGGCAGCGGCAGCGATAAGGCTTGGATCGACTGGGTAGCGGCAGTTTCCAGCCATGCCAAAGGCAAGATTAAGTTTTACGAGATTTGGAACGAATACAATGTCCCGCTGTTTTGGGTGGGCACGATCGAACAATTGGTGACCATGACGCAGGATGCGCAGTGCGTGGTGCAGGGCAAGAACTGCCGCAGCGGCATCACCTACTCGCAGACCGCCACCGACCCAGCGGCGCAAATAGTGAGTCCCTCGCCAGTGGGCGGAAATGTATTGTTGAACGCAGTCGCCAACAACACGCAAAGATTTATGAGTGCAGGCGGCGGAAATTACGTTGATATCATTGGATTCCACGGCTACGTGACCAGCCACACGCCTGGCATCTACCCAGTGGCGGAACAGTTTGTGAGTGTGGCAGAAGATCTGAAGTCGGTTGCGGGCGTGTCTGGCAAACCGTTGTTCAATACCGAAGGCGGCTTTGGACAAATCAAATTTGACAACTTTACCGACCCGGATTTGCAGGCGGCGTTCGTAATGCGCTACATCCTGCTGCAACAGACCGAAGGCGTTGACCGGCTGTACTGGTACCGCTGGGACAGTGCAGGCACAGGCGGGACGTTGTGGAGCAGTGTGAATAGCCCCGGTTGCACCACTCCGGACCAGGGCGGGTTCATTTGCGAATCCGGGCTGGCTTACAAGGAAGCCTACAGGTGGATCGTGGGAGCGAACCTCGCCCAGTTGTGCAGCCCGAACGGTTCGATCTGGACCTGCACCTACACTCGGTCGGGCGGCTATCAGGGTTTGGTGGTGTGGGACACGTCCCAAAGCTGCTCCAACGGCAGCTGTAGCACCGTCAATTTCACCATCCCGAGCGGAGCTACCTATACGGAGTACCGCGATGTAGTGGGAAATGTGACCCCGCTGGCGGCGGGAACCACCACCGTACCGATTGGGCTCAAGCCGATCTTGCTTGAAACCGGACCGCTACCTTAACCGCGTCGTTGCAAGAGAGTATCAAACAGCCCGCGATCAATCGCGGGCTGTTTTTTGCACGCATTACGTTCGCCGAAACCGGCGAGCGGTTTTTCTGCTTGACTCTGATCGAAGTCTCGCGATAGGCTAAGCAAACTGGAAGCGCGTTCCCACCAAGCGAATTCGCGCTACTGTCCTCCCCTTCCACTGGAGCATTCACATTCTGACGGAGAACCCCATGAATCGCAGGCGTAGCAATCGCGGCACTACCGGATTGGTGTGCGGGCTGATGCTGATACTGGCATCGAGCGCGCTGGCTCAGCAGTGGAACCGGTACGGACCGGGCACGCGCTACGCAGCATCTTCTGTTTACGACGTCACCAACAACCAGATGATTATCTTCGGGGGGCAGCATTCGACCACCCAGGTGAACTTTAATGACGTTTGGTATGCCCACTCCATCATCGAGCCCGCAACGACCTTCAACGCGCTGAACTGGTCTACCTTCTCGCCTCTGGGTTCACGACCCAGCGCCCGTTTTGGCCACTCCGCGATTTACAATCCCACCTCCAACCGCATGATGATTTTCGGAGGAGGCACGGGATTCCCCGGACCCTGCGTCAACGATGTGTGGGCGCTGACCAAAGCCAGCTTTACTTCGGGAACTCCTAGCTGGCTGCAACTGCTGCCCTCCGGTACCCCGCCCACCGCCCGCGAGGGCCAAGCCAGCGTCTATGACCCCAACACGAACAGCCTGATTTTGTTTGGTGGTTCGAATTGCGCCGGCGGCTACTTCGGCGACACCTGGGTGTTGAGCAATGCCGATGGGGTTACGGGAACGGCGACTTGGAAAGTGTTGGGACCGCAGGGCGCCCCGCCCTCGCCGCGCACCGGAGCTTCCGCAGTCTATGACTCCGCCAACAACGTGATGATTGTCTTCGGTGGCGACAATGGCACTGTCAACAACGAAGTATGGCTGCTCAGCGGCGCCAATGGCGCGACTACTCCGACCTGGACTCAACTGATCGTGACCGGCACCAGCCCGTCGGCCCGCACCGGCCACGCGGCCGTATATGACGCCGCCACGAATCGCATGATCATCCAGGGCGGTTCGACCGGCACCAGCAACCTAAGTGACACTTGGGGCCTGAGCAATGCCAACGGCTTGGGCGGCACCGCAAGCTGGACTTTGTTGCATCCGACTCCCGCCGGCCCTTCGCGGCGGTTGCACACCTCAATCTACGATCCGGTTTCCAATGAAATGGTGGTGTTCGGCGGTGCTACCGACAGTGGCGGATCTACCGGTGGCTTCATCTCAGACGACCACATCTACGTGCTCACTCACGCCAATGGCAAGTAAGCAGACAGCTGGGAGAATAATCGTGAACCACTCGAAGCAAATGGCTTTATTCCTGGTGGCGGGGCTGATTCTGACCGCTACGATAGCGCGGGCTCAGACTCAAGTGTGGTCGCAGGATGGCCCCCCGCCCCGCTTCCAGCACACCGCCATCTACGACCCCATCACCGACGTGATGGTGGCGTTCGGCGGCAATACCGACACTGGAACTTTGCTCAATGACCTCTGGAATTTGGTGGGAGCATTCCCCGCGAACTCCAAGACGTTCCTGACCGAAACCTGGACCCAAGTGTCCGCGACGGGTACACCGCCAACCGCACGCTTCGGCCACACCGCCGTCTATGACCCGGTCAGCAACCGGATGATGGTTTTTGGCGGCTCGTTAAACACGGCCTCAACCAGTTGCACCAACGACTTCTGGATTTTGGACAGCGCCAACTCGGCCAACGCCACTCCCAACTGGATCAAGATGACCGCTTCTGGCACTCTTCCGGGCGCCCGCACCGGAGATAAAGCGGTATACGACACCACCACCAATAGCATGATCTTATTTGGAGGCTCCGATTGTGCAGGGCACTATTATTCAGACCTCTGGGTGCTGAGTGGTGCCAACGGCCAAAGCGGAACTCCGCGATGGAGCCAGCTTACCCCGAGCACCTCTCCCGGAGCCCGCCAGCAGTGCGGCATGGTGTACGACACTCCCAATAACATAGCTATTATCTACGGCGGCGATAAGGGCAGCATTTCCACGCCCTACGGCGACGTGTGGACGGTCAGTAATGCCAACGGTACCGGCGGCACTCCGGTGTGGACGCAATTGAACCCTGCGGGGAAAATCCCCACTGCCCGCACCCAACTGAGTGCGACACTAGACCCAACCACGAATCGCATGACGGTATTTGGCGGCGTCAAGGGAACGCACATTGCGGGCGACACCTGGGTCTTGGTCAACGCCAACGGTTTGCTCTCGTCCTCCTGGCTCCAGTTGACCAACGCGACTGCCATGGCGCCTTTGCGCTACTCGCATTCCGCCGTGTACAACAACTCGGTGAACCAAATGATCGTGTTCGGAGGCTTGGATTCCTTCACGCCCCCGCAGGACGATCATGTGTTTGATTTGAGTTCGGCGAACGGGATTAAGACGACACACTAGCGTGACAAGTATGTAATGAAACGCACGGCGCTCGCGGAATCCACCGCGCCGCGACCTGCCCTGTCGACGTGGTATAAAACTCTTTGCAGCTCGTCCGCTCGAGCATCGAGTTCCTCCACCACCGAAATTCTTGCATCAGAGAGAAGTGTTGATGACCGAGACATCTGCCAAGAAGACGATCGCCGTTTTGGGAGCCGGAAAATTAGGAAGCATTCTGGTGCAGGCATGGCTGAAAGGCGGCCTGCTGGATGCTGCTTCTACCCATGCCACGGTTCGCCACGCCGAACGCGCGCAGGCGATCGGAGAAAAGCTCCACATTACTGTCGGCACCGACAACGTCGCAGCCGTCACTGGAGCCGATATCGTTCTTCTCTGCGTGAAGCCCCAGGTGGTGCGAGACGTAGTTGCCGAAATTCGCGACCATCTGACGCCCCAGCAAATCGTCGTTTCGGTGGCGGCCTCAGTGTCAACCGCAGAAATCGAATTTGGACTGTCGGGTGCAGTGCCGGTGGTCCGAGCCATGCCCAACACGCCGTGCTCCCAGGGCGCCGGGATGACCGCATTATGCGCTGGTAAATTCGCAACCCCAGAAAACGTTGCGATAGCGCGAGCCTTGTTCGATGTTGTCGGACGCACCGTAGTGGTGGATGAAAAGCACATGGACGCCATTACCGGCCTCTCGGCGAGCGGCCCAGCTTACATCTACATCATTCTGGAATCGCTGGCCGAGGCGGGAGTGAAAGTGGGCCTGCCCCGTGACATCGCCACCTTGCTGGCCGCACAGACTACATTCGGCGCGGCGAAAGTGGTGCTGGAAACCGGCGACCACCCTGCCCTGTTGAAGGACGCAGTCACCACGCCCGCAGGCTGCACCATTGACGGCATCATGGAACTGGAAGAGGGCAAGCTGCGAGTGACTCTAATCAAAGCCGTGGTGAAAGCCGCCCAGCGGGCCAAGGAACTGGCCCACAACAGTTAGTCGGAAGCGGCGTCCCTCATGGGGCTAACGGGTAGTGGGTCAGTATGGAAGTGTGCGCTACTCCCCGAAAGACATCGGATCGCTTTGGAGATTGACAAGGGGCTTATCTTGAGAGCGCTCGGAGAACGTTCGGCGTGATCGAAAAATACGAATCCCGGCGAATCAGAGTCGAAATCCGGCATGTCCTCATGGATGTCTGGGATCCAATCGGGATCAAAGACGAGCCAAACGCTCAGGACGAGTACGACAGCTATCTGGGAGGCGTGTATGAGCTATTGACAAACGGTGCATCTGACGAACGCATCCAAGAGCAGCTCTGGTGGATCGTCACAGAACGGATGGGGCTTTCGGCAGCTAAGCAAACCGACATGGCACAAGCCGTAAAGGCCCTTCGCCGGATTGCGCTTCCGCCAAATTCAAGTTAAGCCCTGTGGAAGTCATACTGATCCACTACGCTACCGCTCCAACTCGACAGTGCAGCCTCGACCATGCAGCGACACCGCTAGTTTTCCGTAACCACCGGTTTAGATTTGGGAACCGCTTTCCCCGGCCGTGCGGGCCGCGCTGGAGCTGCGGGAGCTGCGGGCGTCGCTGGTACTGCCAGGGTTGTGGTGCCCTTTTGCACCCGGATTGTGCTGTGCTGGCTGTTGAGCACGAACTTCGGCCCGTCTTTCCCTACAGTCCCCATGCCTTTCGCCGTATCGTTGGACTTCTCCACCTTGATTTCGTCGAAATCGGTGTCAACATCGCCGCCCTGGGCGCTCGCTTCCAGGCTGAACGCGGTCTTGTCGGGCACGGTGACCTCCACGTCGCCTTTGTCGTTGTCGATTTGCAAGTTGCCCGCTGTCTTCACCCGCACTTCAACGCCACCGTTGGAATTCTTCAGCTTCAGGTCGCCTGAGAAATCTGTCAGGCTAATGTCTTTCGAGCGAGTGGTTAAGCGCATAGGGCCACTCAGATTGCTGGCCCGCAGGTCGCTGGAGTCCAGTTCGAGGTCGCCCCCCAGCTTCGCGAACTCCATCTCCGTGCGCGAGGAGCGGAACACGACGGTCTTGTCTACCCGCGCCAGCTTCACGCTCTCCATGAACTCGCCATTTAACTTGACGATTCCCTTGACGTCGGAAATGCTGACATCATCGGCACGGCCGTCGAGGGCGACATCGCCCGAGACTTTCGCAATCGTGGCCGAACTGCCTTCCAGGTTCAGCGTCGCGTTGCCTTTGATGTCCTCGATATTCACGCTCGCGCCGCTCCGGCCGCCCTTCGTGCTGTGGATCTCGACATCGCCATCGCGCCCGGTCACCGTCACATCGCCGCGCCGCGAAGTCACTTCCAGATTGGCGTTTCGAGGCAGTGTGATGTCCAGATCCGCGCTGACGCCGTGTTCTCCCGCGGCCTCGGTCTTGGCGTTGAAGGTGACGATGGTCCCGCTCACAATAAATTCCGGCTTGGTCTGAGCGTTATACTTGTCGGCATCCTGCTGCTTGTCTGCGCGCACGGTCTTGCGCACGACGACTTTGATCTGGTCGCCATCTCCCACGCTCACATTGACCGCGCCGCGTTCGTTGTTGACCCGCAATTCCCCGCCGGCAGGAAGCGCCTGCTCCAGTTGGTCGTCATAAGAGAACGCTTGCCCGAACAGCGGGAAGTCGGCGCCATCGATATTGATGTTGTCGCGGATCATGCCCCAGTGCTGCGAGACCTGGGATGCGATGAGACCGAAAACGATGATCAACAGAAACAGAAATACGCCACCCGCGCCGAGGCCTGAGGCTTGCGCGCCCTCGCGCTTGGCTTGCTGGTGCTCAATCAACTTCAGCACCCCGCCCAGAATTAGCAACAACGGCCAGTAGTGTGCGAACCATCGGGCCAGATGCTCGCCGTGCAGCATTCCCAAATTCGTCAGCAGAAATACAACGCCAACCGCGATCAGGACGAGAGGTCCGAGCAGAGAGCGCCGCCGGGGCGGCGCTGGGGCGATAACGGGGCTAGACATGATCCACCTCACTCGAAGCAGGCTGTGGTTCTACCGCTGCCTGCGGTTGCGGCGGGACGGGCAGAGGCGTGAGCCCCGGCCCAGCTGGAGGCAGAGCTTGCACGTGTCCCGCGGTAGAGGACTGCCCCTGCCACAGTTTCACTCCGCCAATCACCAGCAACAGCACCGGCCAAGTGTGGCCGAAGCCAAGCCGTCCGCTGAAGCTCTCCAGTAGAAACAGGACGCCGAGAGTCACCAACACCGCGGGCCCCATGGAGCACCGCGCGCGGCATCTCTCACACCGGCAAGCGCTGGAAACGCCGATTAATCCCCAGCGCTTCGCGAATAGCCATAACCCCACCCCGATCAGGATGAAGGGCCAGAGGTGGTCTATATCGAATTCAGCGAAACCCAGACTGTGGATCAGGAACAGCACGCCCAGCCCAATCAGCAGAATGGCTCCCGTAGGAACGCGCGACATGTCCATGCGCTCGCCGGTACTGAAAATCTGCGCCAGTCCAAACGGATCGGGAGGCGCCTGTCCGGCTTGCAATGCCTTGGCCGAACGCACCGCGTCCACAATCTGGTAGATGATGAAAAATGCGATGCCCAATCCGAACAAAGGTTCGAAGCCGTGTCCGTGGCTCGCCCCGAAAATGAGCAATCCGAAAATAAGCAAGTGCGCCAGTCCCTTGGCATACTGCGCACAATACACAGCGCCGACGCCGAAGGGAAAGAATCCGGCCAGGATCCCGGCCAGTGCCGGATTGGGCCCACCGCCAGCAGGCGGTACGCCTGGACTTGCGTAGGCTGGTCCCGCCGACGGAACATACGGGGCGGTAATAGGCGGCGCCGTGCCTTTCATGCGCTCCGCCAGACAAGTTTCGCAGTACACTACGCCCAGGACAGGACGCGTGCAGTTGACGCACAGCGGTTTTCCGCAAGTGCGGCAATACGCAGTTTCAGCAATTCCAGCATGATTAGCACAGCTCATACGAGCCTCCAGGATAGGGTTGCCATCGTGACGGAGGGGGAAGGCAGCGACGCCAGCACGGGCTGGTTAACATCGCGGCTTGAGTTGCGCTCCTGTCTCTGTTCCGGCTTTCCACTCGTGTCGTTGTTCCGGTTTTGTTGCTTTTCGGCTGGGGCCGGTTCCGCTGGCGTGATCACCCGCTTCACCTGATTGACCCTCGATTCCACTTCATAGACCAACCGAATGTTTTCGTAGTACCTCACCACTTTGGCTTGGGTGGAGTAGTAAGTGTGCTTCATCGCGCTCGGACGCAGACTGACTTGGGCCAGATCCCTGGCCTTCAGGCCTGAGGCGCTCAAACCGATTGAGAACGAGAAGAAGATCATCCCGAACGACAAGGCGAAACGGGGCTGACGCACCGCGGTGAACCCGGGGCGGACCCACACATCGAACCATTCCCGCAGCCGCTCGCTCAATGGGGTTTGGCTCAATTCCCCGCCCGCCGCCAAGCGCGCTGAACTGATTCCCGTGGTGCTGGCCAGAATATTCTGCACCAGATGAACCGGGGGCTCGACCTCTTCGAGCGACTTCAGCCAAAGTCGTCCCGCGTCCACTTCCGCGAAAATGGGCCCGCAAGTCGGGCATATTCGGGCGTGGGCCTCAAAGCGGGCCTGCTCAGCGCTAGACAAGACACGGTCGATCGCGTCCATCAGCATGGCGTCGAATTCGGGGCACTGCATTCCGTGTTTAGTTTCTTCCGGCATTACATCACCTGCCTATAGGTACGTTGAAGCAGGCGCGCAAGTTCCGCGCGTCCGCGATTGATTCGAGATTTTACGGTACCCTCCGGCACTCGAAGGGCAAGGGCAATTTCGCGGTAGTCCATGTCTTGTAAGTCTCTTAGAATCACGGCTTCCCGCAGATCTGGCGAAAGCTTCAGCAGGGCCAGGTGTACGGTCCGCTGGGTCTCATGGCTCTGCACTCGGGCATCCGGGGGCAGGCCGGTGTCGGCAATCTGCTCGCTCAAGGGCAGCGCATCCTCGTGCTCCGAGGCTGGGCTGTCGAGAGAATCTGTGATGCGATCGTGCTTGGTCTTGCGGAAATGGTCCACCAGCAGGTTGCGGGTCACAGTGGTTACCCAGGTAAGAAATGCCCCGCGGTCCACGTCGTATGACTCCAGGGTGCGGTACATCTTGATGAAAACTTCCTGGGTCAAATCCTGCGCGTCATCGGCAGAACCGGCGAAGCGGTAGCACATGTTGTAGATGCGGCGATGGTAACGCTGAACGATTTCTTCCCAGGCAGCGGCATCGCCCGTAGTGCAGCGACGGACCAGCAGCGAGACGACCTGGGCGTCTTCCAAAACCGGCTCCCAAAAAATGGTATTTGCAACACTGGACTGCGCGGGCACACCACTCCCCTACTCCTTCAGTAGGATACGCAGGCCGAGGCAGATAAGTTCACTACCATGCAATGGGGCGATTGTATCAGGGAGGATGCTGTGCCCCGGACTCTCAGCTCTGGACCGCAAGCCGGGAACTTCAGTCTTCAAAATCTCTTGCGCCGAAACGAGCCGAAGATTCTCTCCGCGCCAGGCTCGCGGCAACCGGCTGAAAATATCATTCGCTGCCGACGCCAGCCGCCCGCCCCGCCGGCAACTCCTACTTGAGCTTCTCTTTCACCAAAGCTTCAATGTGCTGCAGGACTTCATCCTCAGAGAGCGCGGTGGTGTCAAGGTGGATCGCATCTGCTGCGGGAATCAGTGGAGAGACGGCGCGACTGCGGTCGCGACGGTCGCGTTCGCGGAGTTCGGCGGCGATGGCTTCGGCGGAGACGCCGCTTGCTGGATCCTGCAATAGGCGGCGCTGGCCGCGCACTTCGGGGTCGGCATCCAGGAAAATTTTCAGATCGGCATTGGGGAAGACCCTGGTGCCGATGTCACGGCCTTCCATGATGACCCCACCGCCCGCACCCATCTCCCGCTGGTGCTCGACCATCCACTCGCGCACTTTGGGGTGGACCGAAACCCGCGACGCCGCCAGGGTCACATCCGTCTCTCGTATGCGGTGCGAGACATCCTGTTTCCCCATCAGCACCCGGTTCCCTCCAATGGTCGGCTCCAGTTTGATGCGTAGATCGCTCACCAAGCCTACCAGCGCGGGCTCATCGTCAAAAGACACATCGGATTGGATCGCCTTAAGCGCCAGAGCGCGGTACATGGCGCCGCTTTCCAGGTTGACGTATCCGAGCTTGCGCGCAAGACGGGAAGCGATGGTGCTCTTGCCCGCGCCCGCAGGGCCGTCAATGGCGATGATAAGCTTCACAGCAATGGGTTCTGTCATAGCGCGAGATCATAGTGTGAGGTCATAGCGTGGTCATAGCGCGAGATCAGGCTTGAAAGATGATTGTACAGAATGGGCGAAGCCATCACGGTTAGGCACTTTACACGCTTCTTCGCAACGGCTCTTTCGGCTCGGGCTTTTCCGGCGTAATTTGAATCAGCGACCGCGTGCCCACATGAACGAAGCTTAGCTGACGGGCTGACAGCAGCGCGTTGACCGTCTCTTTCACCCGCGCGCGCGACACAAAGTTGCTGAAAAAAGTCTCCAGATCGGCTTCATCGGCAGCCACCACGCATTCCAGATACTTGTAGATCAAGGTCGAGATCGCCATCGGGACGGAAATGCCCACCCCTTCTTGCACCGCTTCCTCCGCCCAGCGGTAGAGCACGTCCCACGACGCGCCTTCGCTGGGGCTATAGTCCACCCGCGTGATGCGCAGCCGCGACCACAGTTGATTCAGCGCATGGTCAAGCGCGGGCGCGGAAACCGATCCGCCGAGAGTGGCGATTAACTTCTGGCGCGAGAGCGGCCCGTCGCGCTGCAGCACTCCGAAAGCATCGCATTCGAGCTGCGAATATCCTGAACGTGGCGAAAACACGATCGCTTGTTTGGGATTGCGCTCGCCGGCCAAAGCATAAAAGTAGGGGAACACCGAAGCCGCGATGAGGAAAGCGTTGTTTTCGTCGAATAAGTTGGCTTCAAAGGCGGCGCGCTCCCGCAGCAACCGCACCATTAGACTGGTGGCTTCGGCGGCGCGCGGGTCTGAGAAAGCATGCTGCCAGGTGGGCAGCTTGGCCGCGGATCCAGCGCAAGCTCCCATGAACGTCGGCAGCAGCGCGCTCTGGCGCATCGGGTACATCATGCAAAAACCCACGGATTCGACGAAGGCGCGGGCTTCCTCAATCGTGTGAATGGCGCGTCCGTCGAGACGCCATTGGTGGAGCCGATGCTGGTCTAGTTCCTCAGAAGTCATGAAGTACGAGAGTACAGGGAACGGCGGTAGGCTGTCAGCTATCTCAGCTCGGGTATCGCGGGCCGGGATCTCCAGTTCCGCAAGTCGGAGTCTCGTCGCCAACAGCTACCTGGCAACGTTCGGTGAACGATGCCGGGTGCACAACTAAATTGGACCGTCCGACTCACTCCTCATGCTTGAGACTGGTTCCTCAAACTCCATCGCTTTTGACGCAATGATAGAAGGCTTTCTCCGTTATTCCGCGTTCTTTGTGACATGGGGCGACAAGACTCAGTCAACTTACAAAATAAGTCTTTCGCAGACGACTTCCCTGCTGTAAGATTCCGGCAACCCAAACCACAGATTACGATGCGACCCAGCAAGAAGACGGCACGTTATCTGGCCACCGCCCTGCTTGTCACCGCAGTTGCGGCCTGCGCCTATGCGTGGCGTGAGCGCGCGAACTCACCCCCCCACCTGCTGGCCGAAGCCTACTTCGAGCAGCGCACCCTGGAATTGCGCATTCCCGGGGCCGCGCACGCGCCGATTCGAGTCAAGCGCGGCCCCGGCGAGACCACTCCGTTTGACCGGCCCGGTGCATTGGGCCTCGCCGAGCACCTCATCGTCGACGACCTGCGCGGCAATCCGGACGACCAGCAACTCCTGCTGCTGCGCGGCCGCGCTAACCTGCTGGAGTGGTCTTATGAAGCTGCCATCACCGACATGGACCGCGCCCTCGACCTCCAGTCCGATGAGGCTGGCGTGCTCGACGGCCTGGCTACCGCCTACTTTGAGCGCGCCGCCCAAGAGCAACGCTTCGGCGACTACGGCACCGCCTACGAGCTGCAAAGCCGCGCCCTGCAAAAACGGCCGAACGACCCGATCATCATTTTCAATCGCGCCATCACGGCGGAAAAATTGTTTTTATTCAAGCAGTGCTTTGCTGACTGGGAGCACTACTTGCAGTTAGACCCGGCGGGCGCGTGGGCCGACGAAGCCCGCGACCGCTACGCCAAGACCAAGGCCTTCTATGACGCGCACGAAGCCCGCGTCCACGCGCCGCTGCTGACGCCCGCAGAGTTTGCCGCCCACATCGACCCCGCCAATCCCCAGACCTGGGAGCAAGTGGACTCCAGAATTGAAGACTACCTGGCGGTTGCAATTACCGAGTGGCTGCCGCAGGGGTATCCGGTGAAGACGGCGTCGAACCCAACCGTCGCAGCCGCAACTTCGACGGCCATCAACGAAGCCCGACGCGCACTAGTCGTCCTCGCCTCAATCCTGAAGACCAATCACGGCGACGTTTGGCTCACCGACATGCTGCCCGCCGAACCCTCAGCCGCCTTCGCCGAGGGAGTCAGGGCGCTGGCAGATTCTCTTCATGCCACGCAAATCGAAGACGATTTCGAGCGCGGCGTACGCCAGTCGGTGGCCGCGAAAAAGTGGTTCGACCAGGCCGCAAGCAAGCCAGGGAACTTACAAGCAGCCTATACAGAGGCTTATGCCCTCCAATTCACCGATGCTGAATTGGAATGCTTCAAGAAAGCAACGGTAGTGCGGCGGATGCTACCCCAAGAATACCGTTGGCTCGACATTCAATCGCGGATTCAACAGATCATGTGCGCGCTGGGCAGCGGCCAGTCTAAGATCGAGCCCGTCCTCTTCTCGGCCCATAACAACGCGGTGGCGTCGAAGTATCTCCGGCTGCAGCAGCGAGCGATCGCTGACATTGGAATCGCCGAGTATGAAAGCGGAGGAACTCAACGCGCATGGGATTTCGTGGGCCAGGGATTGTCGTCCTACTGGCAGAGCACAACCAAAGTGGTCGAAGGCTACAACACTTATGCCGTGGCCGACCTGATCGCGGAGAACCACCAGAACTGGCGCTTAGATACCGCGATTGATCTCCAGGCACTGGATTGCGTCTCTCCGGATGAGAGTCCGTTGCTGCTCGCGAACGAGAACATCGGCCTTGCCAACTCCGCAGCCAGAGCGGGCGAAACCAGCGTCGCCAACGAACACCTGGCGACCGCATACCATCTGCTTGATCGGGCCACGGACACGGACACCTCCAAGAGCTACCGCTTGACGGTGGACTTGTATCGAGCGCGTTTGGACGCGTACGCGGGGAATGCACAGGCGGCGGCCAGCCAGATCGAGCCCATGCGCGAGCGCATCGATGGCGACAAGAACGACTTCATCATTCAGGATTATTACCGGACCGGCAGCGAACTGGAGCGATTGGCGGGTAATCCCCGGCACGCGGAGGAGTACGCCGCGGCCGCGGTGGGCTTCGGCGAAGCCCGCCGGGCTTCGCTGAAATCGGAGGGTGATCGAAAGAACTGGGCCGCCGAGCAGCACCAGTCCTACCGGGAATTGGTTGCGGACCGATTGGCCCTGGGGGATGCGGCGGGCGCCTTGGCGGGCTGGGAGCTCTACCGTGACGCAGCTATCAGGCGCGGCCCTGCCATTCCATCGTCTCCTGGCGCCAGCCGCCGCGAGGTTCTGCTGCAGGCTCTTCAATCCAGCGAAGCGGACGAGCGTGAGCTGGTGCTCTCCTCTGCGCCTCGCCAGGCGGATCGCCTGCTGCTGGCTTACAGTTTGAACCCCGCCGGCCTAACCATATGGACCCTGGGAGTCCGCGGCCTCAGCGTGGTCACGGTCCATCGCAATCCATCCGACTTGCGTCGACAAGCCGAGCGCCTCGCGAAACTGTCCCGCACGCCCGACCGTTCCGTCGCAGACATCCGCGCTGCTGCCGCCGGCCTGTATTCGTTATTGATCGAACCGGTCGGCGATCAGCTGGCCGGGGTCAAGACGCTGATCGTTGAGCCTGACGACTTCTTGACCGGAGTGCCGTTTCAAGCTTTGGTGGACAAGACCGGAAAGTATCTTGCCGAAGAACACTCCGTTCTCTACTCGCCCGGCCTGCGGTATCTTTCGTCTTCAGCACCCGACGCCCGTGCGTTTTCATCCGAAGATTCGATCCTCGCCGTGGGCACCGCAAGCGGCGGCGAGGGCCTGCGCCCTCTGGCCGATGCGATGACAGAGGCGCAGGCCGTGGCCTCTCGTTTTTCCACGGCATCCCTGCTGCTGGACCGTCAGGCTTCCCTCACGGCAGTCCGGTCTCAACTCGCCAACGCCGCCATTTTTCACTTCGCTGGCCACGCCGGGGCCAGCGGGGCTCGCATGGGCCTGCTCCTGCCGTCAGACTCATCGCAAGTTCCTTCCGTGTTCGACTCCGCAGCGCTGGACCACCTGTCCGCGCTCAAACTGCGGCTGGCGGTTCTTTCCGCCTGCTCGACCGAGCGCGAGCCCGACGAACGCAGCCTGGAATCCGAAGGATTGGTCAAGGCGTTCCTGCGCGCCGGAACGCCACGCGTTGTCGCCAGCCGGTGGGACGTCGATTCCGCATCCAGCGCCGCTTTGATGGCAACTTTCTATGACGCCTTGCTGAAGGGCAATTCCCCCGAGCAGGCTCTGGCCACCGCGGAGGCGCAAGTGCGCATCCAGAAACCACACCCGTATTATTGGGCGGCGTTTGATGTGTTTGGCAAGTAAAGCTCTAAGAGGAGATGCAATGGCTAAGGCTAAGATAAACGGTACCGATAAGTTCAACCTGAACCTGATCGTTGACAGTCCGGCGGTCATTTGTGACATGGAGGACTGTTACCACATCATGATCGCTGACCTAATGGATTCCCATCATCCACCCGGCATTTCCGGCTTGGGAGCCGATGGGGTTGATTTCGCGCCCGGGATGTGGGAGCTCGCTTTCACATTCGCTACTCCCCCTCGACGCGGGAGAGTCGTTGTGGTTCCCGCCGCCTCGCCCAACCCTCCGAAGCTCGACGAGGTCTTTCAAGATATCCCGGGTGGACACGGAGCCTACGTCGTTATCAAAATCCCTCGACCCCACGAACTCTATCCGATTTCGCCAGTGCAAACGACCATCCAGGATGAGTACGGCAGGCTCCACGAAGGTCCCTACAGTACTCGGGTAGTCCTTCGCTACAAAGCCGTAACCGGTATAAATCTGCTGTATAGACACATCCGAAGCACGTCGACTAGCGAGCGCGACGTTGATCGGGACTTTCATTATCCCATTGACGGCGAGGCTTTCCTGACGATCGATCTGCGTCCTTCTGGCTATGAGAGTGTAGCCCATGTCGAAGCTGCCTACCGCGCTCACGCCAAGATGATTGGGGTGACTCGCTACATGACCCAAACTAAACTGTCAGACACCATGACCACAGGGGTATTTATCTTGAACACACCACGTACGGCCTGTAAGAGCCCAGTGATCATGGTGAAACGCGCGAACAAAAAGTGAGCGGACGCCAACAATGAACTCTAGTCGGAGTTACCCACGACTGGCAATCGCTACCCCTTTGGTTCTTCTTGCGGCCGTACTGTCAATCAGCCGTCCGGCACAGGCCTACTCCACTGTACGTTTGGGGGTCACAGGGCCGTTCGCGGTTTTTGAGGTTGAGAGCGGCAATCTCAGGATCTGGATCCCCAACCTTACTGCGGCGCAAAGCGAGCCCACGTCGCGCGACTCGTTCGCGCTGACGCACCGCTTACGTCCCGCCCTTCCTGTAAACTACCCACAGCAGCCTCCCGCACCAGCCGGAGGCCGCTCCACCACTCCAAAGGAGCCGTCCGCTGACCGTCCCCACCCTGCTAGCTTCGGCTACGCTTGCCCCGCGCGGGGTCGGCGCTTACGTCCGGCAGCACTTTCTCGACACTACGTTTAGGGGCCTCTACCATGCCAACGCCTTCGATATGGCGTTGCTCATCCCCTACTTCATCGTCCTTGTGTTGCTGGCGTCCTACGGCCTGCACCGCTACTGGATGGTGTATCTGTACTACAAGAATCGCAAAAACCGCACCGGCGATCCCGCCCAGTATTTCGACGCGCTGCCCCGCCTCACCATCCAGCTGCCTATTTTCAACGAGCAATACGTGGTGGATCGCCTGCTCGAATCCATCTGCAAGCTGCAGTATCCCAAGGACAAACTCGACATCCAGTTGCTCGACGATTCCACCGACGAGACTGTCGAGGTCGCGCGCTCTCTGGTCGATCGCTACGCCGCGCTCGGCAACCCCATCACCTACCATCACCGCACCAATCGCGAGGGCTACAAGGCCGGCGCGCTCGCTGCTGGACTCGAAACCGCCAAGGGCGAGTTCGTCGCGATCTTCGACGCCGATTTCACGCCGCCCGAAGACTTCCTGCTCAACACCATCCACCACTTCACCGACCCCCGCATCGGCATGGTGCAGACCCGCTGGACCCACCTCAATCGCAATTATTCTTTTCTGACCGAGGTCGAGGCCATCCTGCTCGACGGCCACTTTGTGCTCGAACATTCCGGCCGCGCTCGCAGCAACGTGTTCTTCAACTTCAATGGCACTGCGGGATTGTGGCGCCGCATCGCCATCGACCAGGCCGGCGGCTGGCAGCACGACACCCTCACCGAAGACACCGACCTCAGCTACCGCGCCCAGCTCGTCGGATGGAAGTTCCTCTACCTGCAGGACGTAGAGTGCCCCGCCGAACTCCCCGTTGAGATGACCGCCTTCAAAACGCAACAGGCGCGCTGGGCCAAGGGACTGATCCAGACCGGCAAGAAAATCCTGCCCCGAGTCCTAAAGAGCAACCAACCTCGCCACGTGAAAATCGAGGCTTGGTACCACCTCACCGCCAACCTGAGCTATCCCCTCATGATTGTGCTCTCGGTGCTGCTGATGCCCGCCATGATCATCCGCTTCTACCAGGGCTGGTTCCAAATGCTCTACATCGACCTGCCTCTGTTCATGGCGTCCACTTTTTCCATTTCCAGTTTCTACCTGGTCTCGCAGAAAGAGCTCCGCCCCCGAACCTGGATGCGCACGTTTCTCTACCTGCCCATTCTGATGGCGCTGGGCATAGGCTTGACCGTCACCAACACGCGCGCCGTGCTGGAAGCGCTGGTGGGTAAGAAGACTGCCTTCGCCCGCACTCCGAAATACAGCGTGCAGTCCAAGACCGATAAAGTGCAAGCCTCCAAGTATCGCAGGCGCCTGGGATGGGTCCCCTGGGTGGAGTTGCTGATCGGAACCTACTTCGCGCTGACCATCTGGTACGCCATCGCCAACGAAAACTACTTCACCGTGCCGTTCCTGCTGCTATTCGTGTTGGGGTACTGGTGCACCGGCCTGATGTCTCTGCTGCAAGGCCGCTTCACCGGCACTGAAGCCAGTCCCGAGTCCCACACCAAACCGTTCCCCGTCGGAGTGTAGGCATTCAAACGTTCCTCACGCTGATTCTGTCTCGATCTTGCTCCCCCGCCTACGCCCCAGCCAACTTTTTGCGCATCACCACCGCGCCCATCCCGTTCGCGTAGTATCCGGGAACGGTTTTTAATTCGTCATAGCCGTGACGTTTGTAAAACGCAATCGCGGCGGCGTTGTCCTCAGGAGTCTCCAGGAATACAAACTGCTGCTTCTGCTCCCGCAACCTGTTTTCGCACCCCTCCAGCAATGCCGACCCCACACCTGCTCGTCGCGCCTCAGCAATCACGTCAATGGTGATAACGTGCCCCACGCCTTTGCTATTACCCTCCGCAACCAGGAACCCGAGGACCCGCGCTGCAGTTTTCCCTACACTCTTCCCGGCACTTGCGCTCTGCTCCTCGGCCACCAGAGTGAACGCGCCCCGCCGCTTCATGAAGACTGCCAGTTCCAACCGCGAGTAGGCCAGTTCCGGCGAAAAACAGGCTTGGTCAATGCGCCACAGCTCGTTAAAGTCCTCCCGGCTCGCGTCTCGCATGGCAAAATTCACCCGCCCATTGTATCCACCTCAATTATTTCTCGCCTTCGCGATTTTTCCACTCCAAAAAGCTTGCATGAATGCGTCCACCGTCCTACCATTCGCATCAGAGGATGTGTGGGTCGTCTTGTGCTGATTGACGTCGTTTTGACCTCGGCCGCGATGGGCCTGTGGTATGCCTGGTTTACCCGGCACAACCGGCGCAAGGCTGCTGGTGTGCTGGCTTGGGTGCAGTCGGCATGCGGCAGCAGGGCCCGTATCCTCAAAACCACCTGGCGCAGTTGTTCCCTGTTGCACGCGGGATTGCATCTGCCGTCACGCTTGGTGGATAGCGCTCGCGTCACCGTCAGCTTGATGCCCCGCCCCTTGCCGGTGCAGTGGATGCTAAGCCGCTGGCGCAAGCAAAAAGAGACGCTCACTTTCGAGGCCGACCTGGGCTTGCCGCCTGGCTTCAGCCTCGATGTGATCCACCATCGCTGGGCTGGACATAGCGGCCGCCGCGCCACCGACGAGCGCCAATGGACCGTTGTCCGATCCCTTCCCGTGGTGCTGACCACCCGCGACGACTGGCCGCCCGAGCTCATCCCCATCATCAACGCGCTGGTGTCTCGCCAGGAGAAGAACTTCCTCACCGTGAAGTTTCACCAAGGCTCGCCGCACCTCACCGCCACCGTGCCGCTCGAATCGCTTTCCGACGCCAAGGCGGTCGCGGGACTGCTCGACATGTTCCGCGAACTGGCGACCGGCGTGTCCGCCAAACGCCAATAGTCGTCTCCAGTGTGGCGGAAGTGGAAGTGTTCTGGCCGGGGTCGAAGAAGACTCAGTCCTTCCGCGACACTGCCGCCGACCAAGCTTATCGCGTGCGCGAGGGGGACTCCGAGCTCACGCCGTTGAACTACAAGCGGTTCTCGTTCCAGTCGCCTTCCGTCCCGCAATACACCACTAGCGGTTGACCCCTGTGCCTTCCCCTTCCGGAATATCCGGCGGATCCGGAATGTTCCCCCCGTCCGGTTCTCCGAATGCGGCCAGCATCCGAAACTGCGGCGTGGAAGCTTTGGCATTCTGAAAAAACAACGGGTTCTGAAACGGCGCAAACACTCCGTGGCGAAAGAATGTCCCAGCCTGCGGATACCCGAGGATCCGCAGGCCAATCTTCGTTGCCGGACCGTCGCCTGCCGCGCTCAGTGCGCCATCAATCGTCTCGCCGAATTGTGCTCCTACCGGGTCGCCGAAGCCTAGTTTCACTTCGAACAGGAAGCTAACATCGGCCAGCGTCTCCTGGTTTTGAAAGTGCGCGGTCAGGTTCCACATGCCGTCGTCGCAAATGATGAGCGTGGCCTGGTCGCATCGCAGCGGCTTGGGACTGTTCTCCTGGCTCAGCTGCTCCAGCGGTTGCGGCAGCGGAAACACTACCTGATCCGCAACCACGTCAATGTTAAAGACCAGTTGATTGGCGATGAGCGGCTCTCGCACATTCCAAAAGAACGTCAGAGGACTGAGTCTCCCCGGGGGAGCATTGTCGTTAACGCTGATGTCGAAGTTGGTGAAGGCGGCGCCGTCCACGGTCATGTTCCGCGCAGCCGGATCCACGCTGAGAGGGGGCGGCACCGGGCCGTGGTCCACGTGGAATTGGGCCGGGGATCCCGAGATCTTCACCCGCAACTCGCACAACACGCTATCTCCGCGCTTCAACGAGAAATCACCGGGCAAGTTGGTGAATACGCCGACCTGCCGCGTCACCGTCACACCGACCTGGACTGATCCGAAAACCTGGGAACCGTCTTGCGCGCGGACTTCAAACCTGATGTGGTACTCGCCCTCCGGCGTACCGGGAGTGCAGGTGACCGGCGCCGGCAGGTCCACGCTGCCGCCCGAGGGCACGGTGCGAAATTGGGTGGCAGCAGTAAAACTCGGCTCCTGGGCCGAGTTGTACACCAATGCCGCGGGTACGTCGTGGCCGAGCGAGGAAGACAGAGTGAATTGCAACGTCTTGGTGTCGCCGGGGAAAAACGGAGGGCTGTCGAGGCTGACCGCCTCCACCGTCCCCAACGCGGCGATGGCGGTGATGGGAATGCTTCTGGCCGGAAAGCCTGGCCCCTGCACCACTGCGCTCGCTTGAAAAGTTGCATGCTTCGGATCGGGCGGGCAGGTGAATTCCACGCCCACCAGCAGCGCCTGCTCGCTGCTCACGTCAATCGGGCCGGGGCCATTCACTACCAGCGCGGGCTGCAGAGTTTCTATACTGCCGTGCGGCCCGTCCGGTTCGCTGACTATGTCCTCGGTCTCCATGCGAGTGACCTGGAACACCCCCGCGGGGTCGTTCTCAATGTGCGCGGTGACGGTCGCATCGGCCTGGGCGTAAAACCCGCCCTGCCCGCTGCTCTGGCTGCCGGCGGGGACATTGGTTATCAGGATGATGGCTGGAAGTGGGGGACGTTTAGGAGGCATGCTGTAGTTATACTTTCCATCGCAGTTTCTGCACAAACGAGTCGCGCCTATCGGGTGCAGGTTCGCCTTAGCGGCTCTTTCCTACTGTCAATCGGGTTCGGCTACGACCCAGGCGATCCCGACTATGACCCAGGCTCTCCCGGTTCCGCCACAAACTTGTAGCCCACCCCGCGCACGGTGAGCAGATGTTTCGGTTGCGACGGGTCGTCTTCAATGTAGCGCCGCAGACGGACTACGAAATTATCAATGGCACGGGTGTCAGTGTCTTCGTGCAGGCCCCACACTTCCTCCAAAATGGATTTGCGCGAGACGGTCTTGCCCGCATTGCGAATCAGATGGCGCAGCAACTCCGCCTCCATCACGGTCAGGTGGATGGTATTGCCCAGAATTTGCAATTCAAGCTCGCGGAAGTTGACGGTCTTGCCCGCAAAAGAGAAAGTACCAAAGTCGCCGCTGGAATCTTGCGCGACGTTCGCGGCAGGAGCGGCATGGGGCAGCCCATCTCCAGAGCGCGACCATTGCGTCCGCCGCAACAGCCCTTGCAAGCGCGCCAGTAGAATAGCCAACTCAAAGGGTTTCGGCAGATAGTCATCGGCACCGGCGGCAAAACCTTTGAGCACGTCTTCGGGACGTCCCCGCGCGGTCAGCATCAGCACCGGAACGTAGTTCTTGGCCTCGCGCAGTTCCGCCACCACTTCAAATCCATCTTTTCCAGGCAGCATCACGTCGAGCACCACAGCGTCAAACGACTGGCGCAGTTGCAGCACGCGGCGGAGCGCAGCCTCGCCGTCGCCATCCACTGCCACATCGTGACCTTCGCTTTCCAGGTTGAAGCGCAAGCCCTGCGCGATGTGCGCCTCGTCCTCCACAATCAGCACGCGGCTCACCCGGCGCTCCTTGGCAGTTCGATGGTCACCGTACTGCCCTTGCCTTCCCCTTCACTCTGGGCGAACACTCGTCCGCCATGCCGCCGCACAATCGCGTTCACAATAAAAAGTCCCAGACCGGTTCCCTTCACCCGCTTCAGCGAACGCTGTACCCGATAAAAGCGCTTGAACACACGCTTCAACTCGTCGGTGGGGATGCCCTCGCCGTGGTCGAGCACGCGCAGGCTGGCCCGGCGCGGGTCGGTCGAGTCGAGTTCCACTTCCACCCGCACTCCGCCAGGCGAATACTTCACCGCATTGTCGAGAATGTTGTTGATCGCGGTGCGCAGATCTTCGGCATCGCCGGCCACTACGGGCCGCGTGCCATTGGCTAATTCACGCAGCGTCATGCCCTCCGGCGGCAAGTGGTGACGAGTGCGCGCCAAATCCACACACTCGCGGACCAAGTCATCCAGCGGCACCGCGACCTTGTGCAGCTTGCCGCGCTTCAGCCCAGCCTCGCCCGCTTTCAGCACTTGCTCAACTGTGCCAATCAACCGGTCGGTATCCAGCAGCATCGAGCGGTAGAACTCCTGGCGCTTGGCCTCGTCCACTTCCCGGCGCTGCAATGTCTCCAGATAAAGGCGGATCGACGCGATGGGAGTCTTGAGTTCGTGGGTGACGGCATTGATAAAACTGTCGTGCTGTTCGTTGCGGCGGATCTCGCGCACTAGAAAGATGGTGTTCAGGATCACGCCGGCGATAATCACCAGAAAAAAAATCGCGCCCAGCAACAGCTTGACGATATCGCGCCAGTTCAAAATGATCCAACTGACGTTCAGCGCTACCGCCACCGCCACCAGGAACGCACCCAGGGTGATAAATAAATAAATGGCCTTGCGACGGCTGGTGATGCGCATGACTGGAATTCTACCCCTGCCTGGGTGAGGACTTCTCGTTTTTGGGTGGCGCAGCGGTTCACCGCTGCGTTCTCAGGCCAGACAAAGCGACGGCTGTAGCCGCTGAGGGAGAGCATCCAGGCTAAACCCGGCCGCGGGCGAGGACTGGGGCATGGGCAGAGGAGGAGCAGTGATGTTGAGGTCGCCTCCTGGAAGAACCAGGGCGCAAATCGGCCCACAACGTTCACTCCGAGAAAATATTTTCTGGAAATATTATCACTTCTACAGCATTTGTTGATTCTAAAGGACTTAGGAGAAAATTGGGCTTTGGGGAGCTCCGAAGGCGTCGTGGGAACTGCAAAGCGCATGGCATGCTTCGCTTAAAACCGTCGCTAGTGCCATTTGCAAGGCCGTGGTGAGCCTAGCGGCCTTGCGGTAGGCTTGGAGGTCATCTGGAGGACGAACGAGCCTCAGCAGGCCTTTAAACGCGAATTCCGGTCAAGTGTTGCAATTTGCAACACTATCGCCCTTAGCTACTAGGTTTTGGTGCTATAGGGCTTCACACCGAGCCCTTGATTGAATTGTTGACTCATCGGTCACTTAATCGTTGGCCGAGCTTGAGGCCAGTTCCATCGCTAACACATCGCGGGTCAACGGAGGCTTGGGGGGCAAGTGCGCCAAGTCAATCTTGTAGATGTGGCGGGCAAGTCCGAGCTTTTTCAACGCCCAGATGCCGTACCAGTTTAAATCCACTTCGTACCAGGCCATCCCATGGCGGGCCGATACCGGATGCGCGTGGTGGTTATTGTGCCAGCCCTCGCCGAAGGTGAGGATTGCGACCAGGAAATTATTGGTGGAGAGATCTTTGGTGGCGAAGCGGCGCGATCCCCACATGTGGGTGAGCGAGTTGACGGCCCAGGTCGCGTGCAGGCCGACGACAGTGCGCAAGAAAGTTCCCCACAGCAGCCAGGACCATCCGCCAATGGCAAACAGCAGCAAGCCGAGAATGATCTGGGGGACATAGTGGTATTTGGTGATCCAAACGTGGAACTTGTCTTTGGCGAGGTCGGGAACATACTTGGCCAGGGTCTCGGTGTCATGGTGCATGGATTTGCCCATGAGGATCCAGCCCATATGCGCCCACCAGGTGCCGTCGTTGGGGGAGTGCGGGTCGCCTTCTTCGTCAGAGTACTGGTGATGGATGCGATGGGTGGCCACCCAGAAAATGGGGCCGCCTTCGAGGGCGAGCGTAGCGCAAACCGTAAGGAAATACTCAACCCACTTGGGGGTCTTGTAGCCGCGATGGGTCAGCAGGCGGTGATAACTCATGCCGATGCCGAGGCTGCCGGAAACCCACCACAGGAACATGGCCACGAACAGAGCGCTCCAGGTGAAATGAAACAAAGCGACCACTGCGAGAATGTGGAAGGCCACCATGAAGATGGCGGTCACCCAATTGATGCCATCGTTGGTGGCGCGCTCTTTGCGAAGGCTGGTTTGTTTCATGCTGACGTCGGCCATGAGTTCTCCTAAAACAATTGGATGAGGCGAAGGGAAACAATACCAGCGGAAGCGGGGGAATGACTGTAATAGTTGTGTAATAGCCGGTGGGGAAAGGGGTTAGCAGCCGGGAACGCCCATTTTTGATGGGTTCGTGCAGGGATCAAGCCCCACGCGGATGTGCCGGTTTTGTTGTCGGCCATTGCCGGCAAGCCCGATTGGCTCCTGACCCACAATTCAAAGCACTTCACGCCCGCTGTCGCACATCGGACGGGTTTGCGCATTGCGACTCCGGCTGATTTTTTCAGGACGCTGTCTTCGCTTTTGGGCTGAGATGGTCGCGCAATCACAGCGATGACTATTGCGCGCGATTCTACCCCTTGACTTCGATCCCCGCCCATTTCTCCAACAGGGTGAGGGTGGCGGCGTAGTCCAGGTCGGCGTGACCGTCTTCGGCGGCGAGTTCGTACACTTCTTCGACTGCTTCCAATCCGGGTAGGCGGACGCGCGCGGCTTTCGCGGCATCGCGAGTCAGATGGATGTCTTTCAACATGAGGCGCAGTGGGAAGTTAGGCGAGAAGTCACGCTTCATCACAAACGGCGCTTTGTATTCCACCACTCCAGATTTCACCATAGAGGCCATAATGAGCGGCAGCAAGCGGTTGATGTCCACGCCGAGCTTCGCGGCCAGGGTGATGGCTTCGGCGAAGCCCTCGTAAATCATCGCGATCTGAAGGTTCATGGCAAGTTTGGCGCATTGGCCTTTGCCGGTCTCGCCGAGGTGAAAGACCTGCTTGCCCATCGCCTGAAACAGAGGCTGGATTCGGGCCAGTGCTGCTTCGTCCCCGCCGGCAATAAAAATGAGCGTAGCGTTTTCAGCGCCGATCTTGGAGCCGGTGACCGGGGCGTCCACCCAAGCGACACTCTGGGCCCGCACCCGTTCTGCGAATTGCGTGGTGGCGGCGGGCGAGATGGTGCTGGAATCGACGAGGATGACGCCCTCAGAGAGAGACCGCGCAGCTCCGTTTTCGCCAAACAGGACCTGTTCCACCGCGGTCGTGTCAGAGACGCACATCCAAACCACTTCGGCGCCCGCCCCCGCATCTGCAGGGGTGGCAGCCACTTGTGCGCCCGAAACTTCTTTGCCGGCCGTGCGATTCCAGACCGTGACTTCGTGGCCAGCCTTGACCAGATTGGCGGCCATCGGACGTCCCATGATTCCCAAGCCGAGGAAAGCAACTTTCATGTGTAAAGGCTCCCGGGATAGCAGATGATGACAGCTTGAATTAGATAGCAGTGGGCGAATGGGGTCAAGAAAAGAAAGCCGCGAGCGGCCGGCTCGATCACACAACGCGGCAAAAAAAACGCAGCGTGCGGCAGGTAAAATGAATCCAATGTTGTAGAAAATAAAGAATATAGAGAACATCAGTCGGCGATTTTAGAATTCGTAGTTCTCCTCCGCATGAAGACCTCCCTCAACACTCCGGCGTTACGGCAGCGAGCCGGGCAGTTTTCGCAGCTGATTCGGCGTTCGGCGATGGTGGCGCGGACTGGGCACACGCATCGTCCGCTGCTGGCCACCCGCGGGCAGCTGGGCGTCACCTTCATCGGACATTCCAGTTTCTTTTTGCAAATCGGCGGGCTCAACGTAGTGATTGATCCGAATTTCGCCCCTTGGCTGTTTGTTTTGAAGAGGTTACGGAATCCGGGGCTGAAATTGCAGGACTTGCCGCCGATTGATTTAGTGCTGGTGACGCACGCGCATTTTGATCACCTCCACCGGCCATCGCTGCGGGCAATTGCGCGCCAAACGCGGCGGGAGCGCGGACATGCGCCCACGCTTGTGGTGCCGCACCATGTGTTCGACCTGGTATCGGACCTGGGCTTCAGCAACGTGGTCGAACTGGACTGGTGGAACAACTACCGGCAGGCGAGCGTGGACGTAATTCATGTGCCATCGCGGCATTGGGGCGCGCGCATTCTGAAGGACTCGCATCGCGGTTATGGTGGCTACGTGCTGCGATCAGGAAAACATTCGGTGTATCACGCGGGGGATACGGCATATTTTGATGGGTTCCGCGAAATTGGCCGCAGACTGGCGCCGGAGTTGGCGCTTTTGCCGATTGGCGCGTACCACCCAGAGAGTTTCCGCACCGTGCACACCAGCCCGGCGGATGCCACGCGAGCGTTTTTGGATTTGAAGGCGCGTTGGATGGTGCCCATGCATTACGGGACGTTCCGCCTGTCACATGAGCCGATGGACGAACCTCTGCAGTTGCTGGAACAGGAAGCAGTGGCGGCGGGGATTGAGGATCGGGTGTTGGTGATGGATGAGGGAGTGACCAGGTTTTTCTAGTTTCGAGTTTCGAGTTGCAGTTTCGAGTTTCTGGTTTCGAGTTTGCCGTTTGAAGTTTGGCGGCGCTCTTGCGTTGCCGCGGCAACGCGGAGACCTGGCGCGACAACACTACTGCGTATTTTTCAAGTGGTAGAGTTCGAGTGCGTTGCGGCGCAAAACTTGGTCTGCGATTTCTTTGGCGCGCGCGGTGGTGATGTTTCCGTCGGTGACCATTCCGGTCAAAGCGATAGCCAGGGCGCGGCGGGCGTTGCGACTGCCCATCCATGTAGTTTCTTCCCAATCGGCGCCGGGCGAGAACGAACCCGCATCGGTGCCAAACATCACATGTTCGGGCATGATCTCAAGCCAGGGCCGCAGAATCCGCGCCAACTCGGCCGGGGAGAACATCAATTCAAGCACCGACATGTCGGCATAGACGTTGGGCTTGGCGATGAGGCTCGCGATGTGACGATCGAATGGAGAGCCGCCGTGCAGCAAGACAAAGTTAGTGTGGCGCAGCGCGGGGTCGTTCAGGGCAGACGAAAGCAACATCGGGTCGGCGCCGGAATCGTCGAAGAATTCGCCGCAACCGGTTCCGGTGTGAATGTGGACAGCGAGGCGCAGGCGTCCGGCTTCGGCGGCGATGTAGCGGAACAGATAGTTTTGCAGGATGGTGTAGTCGGAAGCATCAGGGGTATGCGCCAATCGCGCGTAAATGGCGCCAGCGGATTTCTTGTCGCTGGGTTGGAAGCCGGGGGATTGGAAGTTGAGAGGCCGGAGATACGCAGCCTCAAATTTGATGGCGACCGCGCCCTGCCGGGCTTGACGCTCAAGAGTGGGAGTGACGACCTTTGCCAGATACTCGTCGAGCGTTGGGGGAACGGAATTCACGCCAACCAGTTGCAAATATTGCTTGAGCAATTGCTCGGCCATGGTAAACAAGGCGCGCCGGTCCGGATTGAGAGACTTGGCGGCGGTGTTATCGAGGGGAAACAAGAGCGCATCTTCATAGGGCACCCAGCGAAAGTGTGCGTCCAACTCGGGCGTCATCGCAACCCGGTTGGCCAGGACAATGTGGACGCCGGCCTGCTGTAGCACCCAGTCGTGATAGTGGTCCCCGTATTTCTTTCGCGCCGCATCTTTGCGCGCTTTCAGCGCCGCCAGGACGTCGTCGGAAGCAGAGGAGCCGGAGAAATCGTAAAGAGCCTTCCAAGCCGCCTGAATGTCAGGGCTGAAGCGGAGATTGGCGGGCGGCAAGGTCGTGGCTGGCGGCAACTCATCACACCGCAGTTGGTCGTATCCCTTGTCGTCCGCGGAGGCGAAGGCCATCACGTGAGCATGGTTATCAATGGCGCGGATGGAATCGATATAGGAGGACAAGGAGGGATCAGGCTGCTGCGCCCAGCACAGGACGCCGAAAGACAAGGCGGTCAGTAAAAGCAATGGTCGGGTCATTCCGTACATAAGGAAGGCACCTATTCGAGTGGCCTAGTGTCTCACAGACGGGGGCGGCGGGAAAGGCATATGCCGAGTGTCGGAGGCGCAGGTGCACGGGAGGGAGATGCCGATTATGGATGGCTCGGTTCGCCGCCGTAAGCGAGAAGGCAGAGTTGTTCCCATCTTAATTTCACTTCAGGGCGATAAACGAAGTGGGCAGGAATCGTTCGGTTTGCATTTTGGTCCGGGGTAGTCTTTCGCCCCTTACGGGGCTGGTTTCTTTGGGACTTTGTCCCCGGGGCTGACGCCCCGGTCTGAGTTCTAGCGCCGATACGCGACTGGTGCCGCGGTGACGCTCCGCCGAAGGCATCCGAAGCGCTGAAGCGCTGGGCCACTTTCGGTCGTCCCTCCGGGACTTTTCTCATCATTGTCGGCATTCCCAGCGCTGAAGCGCTGGGCTACTTTCGAGTGCCCCTCCGGGGCGCCGGGTGCGGACCTTTTCCGACCCGATCCTCCGGGGCGGGAGGAATGGGGGCCTAGCCGCACAGGCTTGTGCAGCGGGCTAGGTATAGTCGGGCTTAGGAGCTGAATTGGTGCACGGGCTCGAAGGACTGAGCCGCAAGAGAAAAGCACGTCCTTGACGTCGCGAACTCGATGGCTGACGGCTGCTCTCTTTGCCTGCGAGTCTTCTGAACTTTTTTACCCTCTCACATTTTTCCAGCAAGAAGTGTCCTCGTCTCTCGTTCTGTTCATAGAACGGACGCCGAAGATCCGTATGCCAAGCGTTCTGGATGCCTTTTTGGCTCCGGAGGCATTGCCGGATGCGTTGGCGCCGGAGGTATTTGCAACCTTGCTCTTATGGCTCACTGGGACATGGTTCACGGGACTTGATTCACGAGGACATGGTTCACGGTGACATAGGTCACTGGGACACGGTTCACTGGGACGTGGTTCGCTGGGACATAGTTGACTGGAAGATGATTGACTGGAACATGGTTGACTGGAACATGGTTCACCGCAAAACGATTCACCTGGAAAAACGAGCGTCGGCTTTGCCTGCCTTGCGTTTGCGGCGGACAAGACCGCGCCGTGCGAGCCCGGACGGCTGCAGTCGCGATGCTATAATCAGCAGTTCGGAGTGTGAGGAAATCATTTGACCCACAAGGGAAAGAACCGCCTAATCCGCCCTGCCCTGGTGCTGATCGCCGTAGTGCTCGCTGTGGGCGTAATTGCCGGGAAGGGCAAAGACAGCGACAAGGCTTTGTTCGAGAAAGGCGCCGACGCGGAGGCCCGCCAGAACTACGAAAAAGCCTACGACTTTTACCGGCAAGCCTACGACCTGAAGCCCAAGGACCTGAAATATCGCATCTCCTACGAGCGCATGAAGTTCTATTCGGCGGCGTCGCACGTGCATCGCGGCCAAATGCTGCGCGACGGCGGCAAGCTCGATGAGGCGCTGGCGGAATTCAAGAAGGCCAACGAAATTGACCCCTCCAGCTTTATTGCCATCCAGGAGATGCGGCGAACCGAGCAGATGATTAAAGAGGCCGCCAGTACGACTCCGGAAGCTAGGGCGGCTGCCCCCACGCAACTCAAGCGTCGCCTGGAATCCGCGCAGGGTCCGGTTGACCTCGCTCCCATTTCCGGCGTCCCCATCACTCTAAAGCTGACCAACGACGCCAAGATGGTGTATCAGTCGATTGGCCAGTTAGCCGGGGTCAATGTGTTATTCGATCCCGATTACACGTCGCGCCCCATCAAGGTGGAGTTGAACGGAGTTTCGCTAGAGGAGGCGCTGGAGATCACCGCACTCGAGTCCAAGACCTTCTGGCGCCCCGTCACGCCCAATACTATTTTCGTCGCGCAAGACAATCCTTCCAAGCGCAAAGAGCTGGAACAGAACGTCATCAAAACTTTTTATCTTTCGAATTTTTCGCAGCCCACCGAATTGCAAGACATTGTCAACGCCATGCGCCAGATTCTGGAAATCAACCGGGTGCAGCAGATGCCGGCTCAAGGGGCGGTGATTGTGCGCGGCACTCCTGACCAGATTGCGCTGGCGCAAAAATTAGTGGACGACATCGACCGCGCCAAGCCCGAAGTCGTAGTCGAAGTTGCGGTCATGCAGGTAAGCCGCGACAAGATGAAGCAGTTGGGTATCAGTCCGCCAACGAGCGCGACCGTCGCTTTGCAGAACAACATTGTCACCAGCAACGGCACCAGCACGGGAACATCGACCTCGACCAGCACTACCGGCGGCACGCCTAACCAGGTCAATCTAAACCGCATTGGCAACCTCGATGCCACCGACTTTACCGTCACCATTCCCCCGCTCACGGCCACGGCGCTGCTCAGTGATAGCACCACCAAGCTGATCCAGAATCCCCAGATTCGCGCCCTGGACGGCCAGAAGGCCTCGCTCAAGATTGGCGACCGAGTGCCCATCGCCACTGGATCTTTTCAACCTGGCATTGGAGGCGTTGGTATTAACCCACTGGTAAATACTCAGTTCCAGTACCTGGATGTCGGCGTCAACATCGATATCACTCCGCACGTCCACGCCGGACGCGAAGTTACGCTCAAAGTGGTCCTCGATATTTCGGCCGTCACCTCCCACGTCAGCATCGGAGGCATTGACCAGCCGGTCATCGGCCAGCGCAAAATCGATCATGAAATCCGGCTTAAGGATGGGGAAGTCAACCTGCTGGGCGGCATCATGGAAAACGCACAAACCAAGTCTCTCAGCGGCATCCCCGGCTTGTCTGCCATCCCCGTTCTGAAATACCTGTTCTCCCAATCCACCACCGATAACCGCGAAAACGAAATCGTCTTTGTCATGATTCCTCATATTATTCGGGCGCCCGAAGTACCTCGCGGAGCAGACATTTTGGATGTAGGCACGGCGAATCAATTGGGTTTGCGGCGGACCACGCCGAAGCTTGCGAAACCCGCGCCCGCGGTGACTGGAGCTGTGGCCCCGGTCGAGGTGAATCCGCAAGGAGCGGCGTTTGGATTTAATCCGCCGGTGATCACCGCGGAAAAGGGTGCGACGTTTACCGTGAACGTGGAACTGGCAGGCGGACGCAATGTGTACCAGGTGCCGCTGCAAGTGAACTACGATCCCAACCAGTTGCAAGTGGTGAACGTTTCCAATGGCACGTTCCTGAGTCAGGACGGCCAAGTGGTGTCGCTGGTGCATCGCGACGACGCGGCTACTGGCACTATGCAGATTACGGCGACGCGTCCGCCGGGTGCGGGCGGCGTTACCGGACAAGGCACGGTGGTGACTCTGACCATGATGGCAAAGACGGCGGGACAATCGCCACTGACCATCACCCGGGGAGGGGCGCGCGATCCGGCCAATCAGCCTATCCCGGTCAACGGGGCGCAAGCGAACGTGACCGTCCATTAATGCCCCGGCTGATGATGCTCCGAGTGAGGAAGCGCAGTGATGATGCGCCGAGCGAGATTCGCGTGATGAAAGTTGGAGTTGCCAGAACGAGGGGGAGGGCGCGCGGAACTTCCCATGGCCGTGGCTTCACCCTGATCGAGCTGATCATCGCCACGGCCCTGCTGTTGATTCTGACCAGCATGGTAGTTCCTTTTGCGCGCTTCGAAATCAAGCGTCAAAAAGAACACGAACTACGGGAGGCCTTGTGGACGATGCGCGACGCGATCGACCGCCACAAGGACGCGGCTGACCGGAATGCTTTTCAGATCAAGGTGGACAGCTTCGGCTATCCCCCCGATTTGGAGACCCTGGTGAAGGGCGTGGACGTGGCCAGTAAGAAAGTTCGCTTCCTGCGAAAAATTCCCAAAGATCCGATGACCGGAAAAGAGGAGTGGGGCGAGCGCTCGATGCAGGATGAACCGGACTCGGAATCCTGGGGCGGGCAAAACGTATTCGATGTCTACAGCAAGTCAGACGGCACGGCGCTGGACGGGACGAAATACAAGGACTGGTAAATGAACCAAAGGCAAGAATCCGGCGCACAGCGGCAACCTACCAGGTTGCGGCGGTTGCATCGGCGGCGCGGTTTCACGCTGATCGAGTTGGTGGTGGTGATGAGCCTGATCCTGGTGCTGATTTCCATTGCGGTGCCGGTCTACAACCAGTCCGTGCTGCGGGCAAAAGAGTCGGTGCTGAGGCAGGATCTGTTCACCATGCGTTCGGTGATTTCGCAGTACACGCTCGACAAGCAGAAAGCCCCGGTGGCGCTTGAGGACATCGTGACCGCAGGATATTTGAAGAAGATTCCAGTCGATCCCATGACCGGACGCAACGACAGTTGGCAAGTGGAGCAGGAAGACGTGTTGCTGGCCGTGGACCAGCAAGAGCCGGGCATAACCGACATTCACAGCGGCGCAAATTTGACCTCCAGCGAAGGAACGACCTACAGCAGTTGGTAGAAGGGCGCGCCCGAGCCTGGATGGATCAACCTCAGCGCCGAAGACCGCCTTTGTCCCTTTTCTCCGCTCAATCGGCAATAATTTTCCTTCCCGGCAGCACCATAAATAACCGCCGCTCGTTAAGCAATTCTGAACATTCCCTCCCTCTGCTCGAACTCTGGTATCCGTGCGGCTTCTGATGGGGCGCGCAGTGTCTCCAAGGTGGCGGGGCTGCTCCCGCAGTCACCGAAGCTGGCGTTTTTCGGAGTTTCGGTCCACGAGGGGCTGAAAGGGATGCCCGAGCCGCAGCCTGCCTAGAAAACTAATTCTCAACCTGTTGCATCGAAAGCTTTTCTGGATGCCCGGGCGGTCCCTCGAGGCAGGTTCGGTAGAGTACGACGCAAAAAGGAGAACTCAATGAGTATCACGGCGCAAAGAAAAGCTTTCGCAACGCTGGTGGTGTTGGGGGCGTTGGTGTTCAGTGTGGCATGCACACGCCACGACAGCCCGACCTATAAAGACAACGTTAAGAAGGCGTTGGAGCAGGCCGAACTGAAAGATGTGACGGTGGCTGAGGACAAAGACAAAAACACCATCACTCTGGGCGGGACGTTGCACTCGGACGAGGCCAAAACCAGAGCGGCAGGGGTGGCGAAAGCTGCAGCGGCGGATCGGGTGATCGCCAACGAGATCAGCGTTCAGCCGGTGGGCGCTGAATCGGAAGCCAAGAGCATTGCCTCGAATTTGGATCAAGGCATCGAGAGCAACTATAAAGCAGCGCTGATTGCCAATCGGTTGGACAAGCAAAGCATTAGTTTTAAAGCTAAGAATGGCGCGTTGACCCTGACTGGAAGCGTGAAAACGGCGAACCAGCGGGAGCAGGCGCAGAGCCTCGGGGCGGCGATCCCCAATGTGCAGCAAGTGGTGAATCAGATCGAAGTACGACCGTAAATAGTACCCAAACTAGAAAGGAACATCCCATGAACGACAAGAAAGACAATAGCTGCGCCCATCCCAGTTGCAGTTGCCCGACTGCCAATGACAGCAAGTATTGCAGTCCGCACTGCGAAACCATGAAGACCGGAGCTGAACTTTCCTGCGAATGCGGTCATCCGCAATGTGCGAGCAAGATTGATTGATTGAACATGTGCAGGCCAGTTGTTCCCGAGCAGGCCCACTTATTCACTCTGTTTGAGTGTGAGTGGGTCTGCAGCCGGGTCTTGAGACCAATCTTGGGAGATCGATAATGAAGAATACGCGCGCGCTTTGGTTCCCGCTTGGCTTGGTGCTGCTGCTCGGGTTGGGGATTTCTCCGATGCTCTCCGTGGCCGCCGATCCACCCCCCGCCGTGGCATCGCCGATTGTCGGGACTTGGGAGGGGACGCTGGATCCTGGCGCTCAGCCCAAGAAGACCGTGGTCGTGCACATTACGGGGTCGCAGGACGGCACTCTGAGTGGCACAATCGATTATCCCGACCAGGACGTTTCCGGAATTATCATCAACGCCATTACCTACAAGGAACCAAAACTGCATTTCGAGAGCACTGGGATTCCTGGTTTTTTTGACGGCACGATGAATAAAGAGAATTCGGAGATCACGGGCTCGTGGAACCAGCAGGGCTCGGCTCTCGGCCTGGTGCTGAAGCGGACTCGCTGACGACTGCGGTGGCCGAATCTTGCGGCCGCCGATTTTTTCGTGATGGTATTGACTGCCGCGGTGTCGCTAAAGCTTTACCACCGGGGATGCGGGGTTACACAGGGTAGATCGCCTGAAAGAAGCAGGTCCTTCGCTGCGCTCAGGATGACAAATTTTGAGAGTTATGGCCACCGAACTACGCATCCCTCGCTTCGCTCGGGATTACACGACTGTTTTGGGTTACGGATCACCCTGCTAGCAGAATGCGTAGATCGCGAAGATTGTTGCCGGTGGGACCGGTGTCGATGTCGTCGCCTAGCGAGGCGAACAGCGGGTAGGCGTTGAAGTCAGCGAGCGATTGCGCGACGTCCAGACCCTGCGCCCTCGCCCGCGACCATGTGGCACCATCGGCGACTGCGCCGGCGGCGGGACTGTTGCCATCGACGCCGTCGGTGCCCGCACTCAGCATAGTGATGGCGTCGCCCGCGATCTTCTCCGCGCAGGTCAAGGCAAACTGTTGGTTACGCCCACCGACGCCGCCGTTGATGACGCGCACTGTCACTTCGCCGCCAGAAAGCAAGCAGACGCGGGAATGAGATCTGCGAAGTTCGCGCAGGCGCGACAACAGGTAATCCGCCGCGCGACTGTAGTCCCAGTCATCGCAGGAGTTGTCCGTGACGACTGCGAAA
>JBBQVN010000020.1:0-36119 GCA_038211475.1 Terriglobales bacterium
CGCCCGCCGGATCGAGAGCAGCGACTCCATCATCACTCGCTCCCGCTCAATCCAGCCATTGGCCGCCGCCGCTTCGATCATGGCGTACTCGCCTGACACCTGATAGGCCGCCAGCGGCAAATCAAAGCGCTGGCGCGCCGCTGCAATCACATCGAGATACGGCATAGCGGGCTTCACCATGATCATGTCTGCCCCTTCTTCAATATCGAGCTCAATCTCGCGCATGGCTTCGCGCAAGTTCGCTCCGTCCATCTGATACGAGCGCCGGTCGCCGAACTGCGGCGCGGAATCTGCCGCCTCGCGGAACGGCCCGTAGAATCCGGACGCAAATTTCGCGGCATAGGACAATATCGGCGTGTTCTCCAGTCCCGCTGCGTCCAAGCCGCGCCGGATTGCCGCCACCCGCCCATCCATCATGTCCGACGGCGCGATGATGTCCACTCCCGCATGCGCCAGCGACACCGACGTCTTTGCCAACAACTCCAGGCTGGCGTCGTTCACGATCTCATACTGCGCAGCGCCATCGGCCGAGGCAGGACCCGCCTTCACAATGCCGCAGTGGCCGTGCGACATGTATTCGCACAGGCAGACATCCCCCATCACCAGCATGCCCGGCACTTCGCGCTTGATGGCGCGCGCCGCCTGTTGCACGATTCCATCGTCGGCCCATGCACCGGTGGCGACTTCGTCCTTGGCCGAGGGCAGTCCAAATAGAATCACCGCCGGCACGCCCAGGCCGAGCGCTTCGCGCGCTTCCTTCACCGCCTCGTCCACCGACAAATTCGACACGCCCGGCATGGAGCGGACGGGTTTGCGCACGCCTTCGCCGGGGCACACAAACATGGGGTAAACAAACGAGCCGGGAGTGAGGTGGGTCTCGCGCACCAGAGAGCGCAACGCTTCGCTGTGCCGCATGCGGCGCATTCGGGTGATAGGAAAGGGCATGGAGGAAGTTTAGCGCAGTCACGTGTACGGTGGACACTGTTGCCGGCCGCCGTTGCTTTTGATCTTGATTTCTTAAGAATCGAGCATCAAGGTCAACAACACAGCGGGAATCAAAATCAAAGGCGGCGAACCAGAGTGCCCGCCACACGTTGTGATGTTTGTCACAATGAATAGCTCTAAGCTAAAATAGAACAGTGTAACTTTTACATCCAAAAGGGGGATGTCGCGTTTACATGCGTTCTAAGCTCGTCTGCACCTCGGGATGACCCAAAGGGCCACCTCGCACCCTAGAGTCGCGCTACGGCCTTCCTGTGGCTCGCTAGGGGCATTCTGCGCGAAGGCCACCTAGGCATTTCGCGTATCAGAAAGATGTCCGGGTCGGCCTGAAACGCCCCAACCCGCTAACCTGTTTGTATTCAACATAATGACCCTAATTTGAATAGTGTTGCAATATTTGTACAACTTTGCGATTCGACGAGTTGCGGTGACGACCGGTCGGCGCGCTCACCCAGGCCACCCAAACAATCACGGAACGAACTGAGTTTCGCGCCTAGGACCGTCGCACTTCGCAATGCTGCACATAGGGACGGAAATTCGGGGGAGGCCCGGGCGCAGGCGTGTAACGACGAATCATTTCCTCTGCGCCCGCCCCACTCTGGGCCCGCCCCTCTAACGGTAAACTTCGCGGCGATGTCCGATGCGCACAATGACCACGACCACCCTCTCACCATCAACGCGATATACGATCCGATAATCGCCAACCCGAACTCGAAAGTGGTCGGGCATCCATTTCAGCTTCTTGGCTGCGGCACCGAATGGATCGGCGCCCACTTCAGTGGTCCTTGCAGCGACCCGCAGTTGAGTCTTCCGGTCCAGTGATTGCAGCTCCTTAAGGGCGGACTTGGTGAATTCGAGGGAATAGCGCATGGTGTATTTCGCACCGCTACAACTTCAGGTCCCTCTTAATTTTTTCCCATGGTATGGTCGACTCACGCCGCCTCTTGCGGGCATCAATCTCGTCGCCCAAGTCTTCCAGTTGGTCCAACAATTTTAAATCTGCCAGAGGAACGACGGCGGCCACGGGCTTATTTCTACGATGCACTACAATTCTCTCGCCACCATAGGCGGCGCGGTTTACCATGTCAGAGAACCTCTGACGTGCCAAAGTGGCGGCCAACTTTGGGGGCATAGACAAGCTCTGACGTGCCAAAGTGGCGGCCAACTTTGGGGGCATAGACAAGCTCTGACGTGCGGAAGTGGCGGCCAACTTTGGGGGCATAGACAAGCTCTGACGTGCGGAAGTGACGGTTACCTTTTGGGGCATCTGAGTGGCTCCGTACCAAACGTACAAATTGCATTATAGTACATTCTGTCCAATAGCGTGGAGAAGTAAACCTAGCATCTAGAATCCTGCATGCCTCAACTCACTTACCTCGAAGCCATCCGCCAGGGAATCTGGGAAGAGATGGAGCGCGACCCTGCCGTGTTCTGCATTGGCGAGGACATTGGCATCTACGGCGGGGCCTTCAAGGTCACCGACGGCTTTATTGACCACTTCGGCCCGGAGCGGGTGATTGATACGCCCATCGCCGAGTCGGCCATTGTGGGCGCGGCGTTTGGCGCTTCGCTCACCGGCTTGCGGCCCGTCGCCGAATTTCAGTTCATGGACTTCATCGGCTGCGCCTTCAACCAGATCGTCAACATGGTCGCCAAGTCGCACTATCGCTGGAACGCGCCAGCGCCGCTGGTGATTCGCGGGCCCAGCGGAGGCAACGTACACGGCGGCCCCTTTCACTCCCAGAATCCGGAGATGTGGTTTGTGCACTCGCCCGGCCTCAAAGTCGTCTGCCCGGCCACCGCCTACGACGCCAAGGGCCTAATCAAGGCCGCCATTCGCGACAACAGTCCGGTGATTTTTTTCGAGCACAAGTATTTATATCGCCGCATCAAGGATGAAGTGCCCGCCGAAGACTATATCGTCCCCATCGGCAAAGCGCGCATCGCCCGCGAAGGCCGCGACCTGAGCGTGATCACTTATGCCGCCATGGTGTACACCGCGTTGGAAGCGGCTGAGCTGCTGGCGCAGGAGGGGATCGAGCTTGAGGTGGTGGACCTGCGCACGGTCTCGCCGCTCGATCGCGAAGCCATTGCTGCCACGGTGCAGAAGACCAGCAAAGTGATCATTTTGCATGAGCACGCCCGCACCGGCGGTCTGGCCGGCGAAATCAGCGCCATCATCAACGAGGAAGCCTTCGACGCGCTCGACGGCCCCATCGTCCGCATCACCGCCCCCGATACGCCAGTCCCATTTTCTCCGCCGCAGGAAGAGTTTTACCTGCCCAAGGTCAGCGACGTTGTTCGAGAGGCACGCAAGCTCCATGCCTATTGACCCGCGGGACCTGTCCGCCGGCCTCGAAGAGGAAACTTACGAGAGCCTGGTCACCATCGCTTCCTTTCACAGCGAGCCCGAGTTTCTGCTCGCCCGCACTCGCCTGGAATCTGCCGGAGTAGAATGCTTCGCGCTCAACGAGCACATGATGCGCATCGGGGGCTGGCACGCGCATATACTGGGTGGGATTCGATTGCAGGTGAGGGAATCGGAAGCGGAGAGTGCTCTGGCCATCCTGCGTGAAACTGCGCCCGTGGATGAGTTCTAATCGGGCCGCTGGCCGGTCCCGCATTGTTTCGGAGGTTTCATGCGCAACTTCGTCCTCGGCATCTTGGGCACACTCGCGGTTCTGGCGTTCGGCGGTCTCGGGATTCTGTTACTCGGGCTTTTCCCCAACAAGGCCAACGTCGCTCCTCCGCACATCGAGATGCGAATTGCCAACACCGCACTCGATGCCTCCATTGAACGTCATGCCCCGCATCTGAACAGCCCCGTGCCCCCGACCGACGACAACCTGATCGATGGCATGAAGCTCTACACCATGAACTGCGCGCTCTGCCATGGCGGACTCGATTTGAAGCCGTCGCCTTTGGCCGGGAATTTTTATCCGCCGCCGCCTCAATTCATTCCGCGCGGGTTGGACGATCCCGAGTGGCAAGTCTTTTTTCTGACTCGCACCGGAATCCGCTACACTGCCATGCCAGCTTGGGAAAACGTACTGTCTGAACCTGACATGTGGAAGATCGCGGCCTTCCTCACCCGCACTCAGAAGCTTCCGCCCGCCGCCAAAGACTTTTGGCAGAAGTCCACTGGAGTTGCGCCGCCAGTCGGTCAAGGCCGGGGCGGGGAAGACACGCCAGGAGCGACTCACTAAACGGGTGTTCGGTAATTGTGTGCGCCGCTCGCTTTTCGGATCTGAGGCTGCGGAGCTCATTTAGGGCCCGCTCTTTACTTTCTTGATGCTTCGCCTCAGAAAGCAAGAGCTAAAGAGCAATAGCAACGGCGGCGGACAAGAGTGTCCGCCCTACACTAACCTCAAGAGACACCGGCAACGCCTAGGGATTCGGGGTGTGTCACCCTACATTTCGAGACCATGGGGAAAACAGCCCTTTGGCGCGGCCGATTGTGACTGACCCGTCGCTTTTTCGGCAGCCCACCAGAGCTTTCTACCCTCTCCGTCCAGAATTTCCCCACCCTCCTGCCCCATTCCGGCGCTAACACCCTTTAAATCATGAACTTGCGTTTGCCTCAGATTTCGGCATCCCGCGTGCAACAAGTCCAAGCGAGGAGGGTTTATATGTTTAGCGAGATCGATAAGCAGCACGGAACACGCGATTATCGAGGCAGCAAAGCTGAGGTCGTTCACATCGAAGAGGTACGCGGAGTGGATTCGCGGATCGACGATGCGCAGACAAACGAAGCGCGGAGAAACGACGTGCAGAGAAGGGAACCGAGGATGGTAAGACGAGTGGTTCGAATCGAAGACGGAGCCTTTAACTGGTCGGCATTCTTGGGGATTACGGGTGCCTTCGTCGCCAGCATTGCTATGTGGATCGGAGTGGTCCGCGTCGTCGCGGTGGTGGTACATCACTAGAGCTATTCGACGCTCGTTCTATTTGTCGATTTATTTGTCGTAGTGCAGCAGTGAAAGTACGTCATACTGCTGCAGCTTGTCACGGCCATGGAGAAAATCGAGTTCCACGACAAATGCCAAGCCGGCAATCTCGGCTCCCAGGCCGAGCGCCAGCTTCGCCGTAGCTTCTGCAGTTCCTCCCGTCGCTAGCAAATCATCCACAATAATTACTCGCTGTCCCTTGTTGATCGCATCCTTGTGGATCTCGAGCGTGTTGGTTCCATACTCGAGCGCGTAATCAAACTTCGCGGTCGCGGCGGGAAGTTTGCCCGGCTTCCTTACCGGCACAAACCCTGCATTCAAACGGTATGCCAGCGCCGGCGCAAAAATGAATCCGCGCGCCTCCATCCCCAGCACGAGGTCAATGCCTTTCCCCGTGTAGTGGTGGGCCAGCTCGTCAATCAGCATGGCGAACCCGGTCTTGTCTTTCAACAGGGTAGTGATGTCGTAAAACAGAATGCCTGGCTTGGGAAAATCCGGAATTTCGCGGATCAGCTTCTTCAGGCCAGCGCCGTCGAACTCAGTTTTTTGGTTCACTCACCAGGCTCCTTCGATTCGAAATGCTTTCAGTCCCGCTACCGGCTCGGCCTCAAACTCTTGGACGTCGTCCACCCGTGCGGCCCGCGATCCTTCACGCAGACGCGAGCGCAACCCGGCCAACTGCTCCGGTGTCCCCATGGCCAGTACCTCAACCGATCCGTCCAAGTTGTTGCGCACCCAGCCTGCAATGCCCAAGATGTGCGCTTCCCGCTCCACAAACCAGCGAAAGCCCACGCCTTGCACACGACCGCGCACTATAAAACGGCGAGCTAGGGGAGAGGAAGGCATTTGGTAATTGGATAATTTTGTAATTTGGTAATTTGAAACCCTGAAACTGATGGGTCAAGCCTGCAACTCATCTGGAACCCGTTCGAAGCGAACCAGCGCAAAATAAACGACCGAGAGAGGCATTGGGTCATTTGGTAATTTTGTAATTTAAAAACCCCGAGCTGATGGGGTCAAGGTTGCAACTCATCTGGTACCAGTTCGAACTAAACCAGCGCAAATTCTAATGCTCCTAAATAAATCAGCGTGCGTTCTTAGATTACTCAATCACCAAATCGGCTTGGGAATTTCAAAATTACCCAATTACAAAATTACCAAATTACTCAATTCTTTTTTTGCTCAGTTCTTTTCGGCTCTCGAGAGATACGCTCCATCGGAGGTGTCGACTTTGATCTTCTCGCCCTCGTTGATGAACGGCGGCACCTGCACCACCAGCCCGGTTTCCGTCTTGGCCGGCTTGCTCACGCTGGACGCGGTGGCACTCTTGATTCCAGGCTCGGTCTGGACTACGGTCAACTCCACGGTCTGAGGCAGTTCAATACCCACCGCCTTACCGTCAAAGAACTCGACTTTGATTTGCAGGTTCGCGGTCAGGTAATCCACGCTGTCACCCAAAATCTCGCGCGACAGGTTGATCTGCTCGTAGTTCTGCGTATTCATGAAGTAGTAGTCGTCGCCGTCGCTGTAGAGATATTCCATATCCACATCGTCCACCACCACACGTTCGATGGGGTCGGGGGAGCGGAAGCGGTGCTCAAACATGGCGCCGGTGCGCAGGTTGCGCAACTTGGCCTGGATGAAGGCGCGCAGGTTGCCAGGTGTCCGGTGTTCCACGCTGAATACCGAATGCAGTTCGTTATTGTGCTTGATGATCATGCCCGGGCGTAGCTGGGTGGCGGGGATAGACATTGCGGGTTCAACTCTCCTTTGGAACTGTTCGGGTCTGGTATCTCAGACCATCGCCATAGCCTGCGGGACGTCCGCGAAATGTACCAACGATTGCGTTCAGGACAGGTTTCGAGGCAGTGCGAAAACCGAATTCATATTCTACACGGTGTAGGCAATCACTCCTGTCCGCCGCCGTTAGGTTTGCCGTCGCCGCGGAGGATGTCTTTGCCGTTGCGGCGAAGTTTGCTTCTACGGCATCCGCAGAAATCCGTGAGCAACGCCATTTGCATCCATGAAATGTCCCACAATGGCTCCTGTCCCGTTAATAGCGGTTGGGATGGTCCCTTTAAACGTTCCGGTGCCGGCTCCCGGGGCGTCAAACGTGGTGAAGGCTCCCCTGACGGAGCGGATATAACCGTGGTACACACTGTTCGCGTCGGTATAGGGGCCAGCGATTGCACCCGCGCCGTTAATGTCTCCTGCCAAAGTTCCCTGGTAGGCGCCTGTGCCCGCGCCCGGAGCGTCGAAGGTGAGGATGGATCCGGTGCTCGAGCGCACGTAGCCGTGGAAAACATTGTTCGCGTCGGAGAACCCTCCCGCAATCGACCCTGCCTGGTTGATGTTGCCGGCGTAAGTGCCCTGAAAAGCTGCTGTGCCTGCGCCCGGAGCGTCGAATTTGGAGGACGCGCCCTTGGTGAGGTGCGTGAAGCCGTGAAACCGATTGCCGCTATCCAGGTAGTCTCCGGCGATCACGCCCCCGGCATTGACTTGTCCGGCGAAGGTGCCTTCAAAGGATCCCGTGCCGGAGCCCGGAACGTCGAACGTTGAGATAGCGCCGTTGGAAGAACGCGAGAATCCGTGGTACACAGAGCTCTCGTCTGAGTATGCTCCGGAAATTGCGCCCGCCTGGTTGATGCTGACGGCGTTGGTCCCCAGGCTCGCGGTCGTGCCGGCGCCCGGAGCGTCAAATACCTTGATCGCGCCAGAGGCAGAGCGCACAAAGCCGTGGTACACGCTGTTGCTGTCAACATAATATCCCGCAATCGTGCCGGCGCTGTTGATGCTCAAGGCATGTGTCCCCTGGGTGGAGCCCGTGCCGGCGCCGGGAGCATCGAACGCAGTCAGCACCCCTGTCGACGAGCGCACGAAGCCGTGGAACACGTTGCTCGAATCCAGGTAATATCCCGCGATGACGCCCGCTGAGTTGATGGAAATCGCCAAAGTTCCCTGCGCAGTCTGGGTCCCTGCACCCATCGCATCGATGGTTGTGAATGTAGCTGCGGCGGGTTGCGCGAAAGCCCCCGCGGCCAGGAACATACACAGAATGAGTGCAGCCATCTCCACTGCTATCGCCGATTGGCGGTGAATTTTGTGTTTCGGAGCACCTGGCGCCCACAATAGGTTCTTCATTTTCATCCACCTGGTCTAAATTTCCGGCTGGCTTTGCGATCTTTCCACAATATACGCCGCTTCGGCTCTGTGAGCGCCGCACTGGCGAGCGATTAGGGGGCGTGTGGCCCTACGATTTCAAAATCGGACCTGAGGCAGAAGCCTTATTCAGGGCAATCTGATGAATCGGGAGTTGTGGTGTGCGGAGAATCGGTTGGTTCAGGCGCGAGTCGCGATGTGGTACATTTGTTGCGTTCGGAACATTGACTGTATGATGTCCTCTCATCGGCAACCGAGCGAGGCTCACTTAGCGGTGCATTCCCCGTCTGTCCACAAGCCTCAGCCGAGCTTCAGCGACCGGGTGCGACGGCTCAACAAGAAGCGCCAGGAATTGATCCGCCCAGTGCAGGAACATCCCCGCGACTTCGTCCTGCTGACAATTCGGGGGCTGGCATCCCGCCTCGGTACCGACCCCGCCACCGTGGTCCGAGTGGTGCGCGCGCTGGGGTTTGCCGGCTACCGCGAGTTCAAGGCGTACCTGCATGAAATGTCCATCGCCACCGCCACCTCGCTCGACGCCATGCGCAGTGACGACCACTCGCCCTCCTCGCTCGCCAGTCTGGGCTCGAGTGCGCTGGAAATGGATCTGAAGAATCTCCAGGCTCTGCGCAATACCCTGGACCTACCGCGCATTGAGGCATTGGTGCGGAGGCTGTATCGCGCCCGCCGCATTGCCGTGATCGCAGGCGATATGGCTTCCGGCCTGGCCGATGTGCTGGACTACAAGTTCAATCTGCTCGGACTGCCTTCGATTGGTGTGGTGTCTCCGGGCCGCATCTTTCATGTCGTCGACGCCCTCGGCAAGGGCGATTTGGTCATTGCGTTCACCTTTCAGCGCGGGCTGCGCCAGACGGTTGAAGGTCTGAAGCAGGCGAGCTCCAACGGGGCCTATTGCGTCGCGATTACCAACTCTGCCGCCTCGCCCGCAGCACGCTTTGCCGACGAATATTTCCTCACGCCAGTGCAAGCCCCGTTCAGCCATTCCTATGCTGCGCCCCATGCCCTGATCAACGTGCTGATGACGGTGTGCGCCAATCATCGTCGCGGCCGCACTCTCAGCATTCTGAAGCGGGTGGACCGAGAGCAACGCACAGGGTTCCGCTGGTACAACGACTAACGGGCCTCGCATAATGGGAAGAGGTTGTCGTGCTGAAACAAATGTAGCGTGTTGCGAAATGTTTGGGAAAAGTTCTTGACTCGCGGACCGCGCACAGGTGTAAAATCGTGTTTCACATCACACCGCCGCCAAACCCTGCGGGTTTCTGGCCGGCCATGGGAGGGTCGTCATGAGTTCTGCCCGCTTCTTCCTTTCGTCGCTCACTGCTTGTCTGCTTCTGCTCTCCCTGGGCTTCGCCCAAAGCATCAGTGGCGATATCCGCGGCTTGGTTAAAGACCCATCTGGCGCAGTGGTCGCTAACGCCGAGGTGACCGTGACCAACCTTGATCAGAACACCGTGTTGCGAAATGTGACTACAGGTGCTTCCGGGGAGTATGTGGCGGCGCTGCTGCCTGTCGGCACTTATAAAACACCGTTACGGCGGCCAATTTTGCGACGACCTCGGTGACCTCCATTCGACTCAACGTCAACGACCGCGTCAACGTTGACGTCACCATGAAAGTCTCCGGCCAGAGCCAGACGGTTGAGGTGCAAAGCGACGCGGTTCGGGTAGACACCGTGACCACTGCCGCGCAGGGCCTGATCACCGGGACCCAGGTGCGCGAGCTATCGCTTAACAATCGTAACTACGAGCAGTTGGTTGCACTGCAACCCGGCGTGAGCGCCAATACCACCGACCAGATTTATGTCGGCGTCAGCAACTACGCCAACCAGACCAACGTTACTTCCTTTGCGGTCAACGGGGGACGCAACAGCGGCAACAACTGGACCGTGGACGGCGCCGACAATGTGGACCGCGGTTCAAATTTGACTCTGCTCTCCTATCCCAGCGTGGACTCCAATGAAGTTCAAGGTGCTGCGCGGACAATACGATGCTGAGTTTGGGCGCAGTGCGAGCGGCCAGATCAACGTGGTCACCAAGTCGGGCACCAGTTCCTTCCACGGCAGCGCATATGAATTCTTCCGTAATGACACGCTGAACGCCAACGACTTCATCAGCAACCGAAATGGCAATCCCAAGCCGCCCTTGCGCTACAACAATTTCGGCTGGACCCTGGGCGGGCCACTCTATATTCCAGGCGTGGTGAGCCGGGAAAAAAGCCAGACCTTCTTTTTCTTCTCGCAGGAATTCCGCCGGATTCATGCCTCCAGCAATGCCATCACTTCGGCCGTTCCCAACGCAAATGAGCGCTTGGGAATCTTCAGCCAGCCGGTCTGCGGCGATGCCGCTTGCTCTTTTACCACCACCACCATTACGCCGCACCCGATTGCCCAGGCCTATATCAACGATATTTTCTCCAAGCTGCCGGTGCCTCAAGACCCGGTCAACGACCTGCTGTCGGCAGACCCAGGTGACCAAGAAGTTCAAGGGAAATTCTCTGCTGGTGGCCAACTACACCTGGTCTAAGGCGCTGGGACGCGGCAACAACACCAGCCTTTACGGCGATTGCTGCGGCAGTCCGCAAAACAGCTATGACCTGAACGCGGAATACGGCCGCCTCGCGCTTGATCGACGACACATTTTGACCTTCAACTATGTCTATGCGCTGCCCTTCCTCGAAGCGCAGCGCGGATTCCTGGGGCACGTGGCGGGCGGATGGGAGCTGTCTGGCATTCTGACGGCGGAGACGGGGCTGCCGTTCCAGGTGCGTTCGCGCTTCCGCGACTACGCGGGTACCGGAACCCTGGGCAACAGTTACGCCACTCAGCGCGCCGATGTTGTGGTGCAAGACCCCAACGGCGGCCAGCCCCACACTTTCGACCACTGGATTACCAAGGCGGACTTTGCCGATCCCAGCAACAATCAGCCTGGCAACTCACGGCCCAACATCATCAACGGGCCCGGAATAGTTCGGCTGGATTTCTCGGCGTTCAAGAACATCAAAATCACCGAACGCCTAGGCATGCAATTCCGTGCCGAGGCATTCAACATTTTGAACCATACCAACTTCAACAGCTTTGTCTCCACCCGCATCAGCAGCGGCAGCTTCTTCAAAGTGGCATCCGTCCGCGATCCTCGGATTATGCAACTCGCGCTGAAGGTCACTTTCTAGTGGTTGACTGGGAGAGCGAAAGCCCGGAGCGGCGCGACGACCGCAACCGGAATAGAATGAAGGTGGTACGGTTCCGGCAACATGGGAGCGCACCTCGATCACATACACTTTTTTGCGGAGGATGAATTTATGAGCTCCGGTAAATATGAAGCATCGGATTACGGTTCTGCTGTGGCGTTTCTGTTCGTAGGTATCGGGATCGGTGCAGGCATCGGTTTGCTTCTGGCTCGCAAGACCGGCAAAGAGCTTCGCAAGGACCTGCGCCGCGGCTACGACGACGCGCTCGACAGCGTAAGCGACTGGGCCGACGAAGCGAAAGATCGCCTGGGAGACGTAGTGGAGCGCACCAGCGACTTCGCTGAAGGCGTTCGCAAACAGGTCGAGCCACTGGGCAAGACGGTTCGTCGCCGGTTCAGCTAGCCCTCAAAATTGCAATAGTGCTCGTGACGTTGGAGATGCGCCGGCTGACGGGTCGAAAAGGCTGAACCGAATCGCGGATAGCCTGTCGGTCGCGTCGACTTTAGCGGAAAATGCGAGAGAAAAATCCTCCCACCTTTCGCCAAAAGCTGGATTGGTTCTTGGCAGCGGGCGGGGGTTCGGGCTGCGGCGTTGGCAACTCACCCAGGCGCTCTCTAGTAGTCATGGCCATTTGGTTTGCGTCCTGCATTGGTGCATCGGCTACGTCCGGCGCGCGATAGACAAATTCAGAATTCACTGCCGCGCCGCCCTCGGTTTTCGCTGACTCGGCGGTAGCCGGAGGGGGCGATGAGGGAATTACGGGACCCGGCTCTGAGGCGGCAGCCGGACTGGCTTCTGAGGCGGCAGCTTCTTTGGTGTCCGGCATTGCTTCGGTCTTGTTGTCCGCTGCTGCTTCCGTTTTAGTTTCCGGCGGAGCTTCCGCCACTCTGACGACGGGTCGCGAGGGCGGAGGACAGCCACACTCCAGCGGCACCAGCGCATCCACCTTGTCCAGGCTTCCCGCGTGGAACATCAGTTGGTCTGTCGGCTTCACCTGATAGGTGCGGTCGCCCATCAGTTCGGTCACCAACGCGGACGCGGTGTTGCCTTGCAGTCCGCGCACGCAAGTGTTGCCTTTGTCGTCGGCACTCACTGCGAAGTGAAACTCTCCGGGCCCGGGTAGCAAAATGCGGAAGTCCGGAGTCACGATGGTATCGTCCGACACGCCGAGGTGAAAATGCTCCTCGATGGCGCCCGTGCTCATGGCGAGCAGCAGGTCGCGCCCGTTCTGCGCAGGAGTTACTGAAACCGTCGTGCCCGGACACACCCGCACCTCGCCGCCACTGGGCATCCGCAGAATCGCCGTATCCGAGCCCGCGGTGATGGACGATCCGGGAGCCATGCGCCTCACCGGCATCACCATTTCGCCGCCGCCTGACTCAGCGCCCCCTGCCTCGCCACCCGCTGACTGGCTCGGGTTGGCGCTCCCGCCCAACCGGACTTGCAAATGCGTCCCAGCCTGTTTCCATTTGTAAGTTTGCGGCGAACGCAAATCCACTACGATGCGCACGGCCAGCGGAGTGCGCTGCTGTTCCACATGGATGGCCTGCACCATGTTGTCGCGCGCCGCAGTGACCCAAAAGCCCTGCGCCAGATGCCCCCCCGGAATCTCGATGACTAGCCGCTCGGGATTTGTCAGAACCTGAAACGCCGGTTCGACTGGCCCCGAGCACCAAACTTCGACCGCCTCGCCGTCCTGGTCGCGGACAAGCTGGACATGGCCCACCCCGACACCCTTTTGCGATGCTATGCGTTTAGGCGCAGGCGTAGGCAATGTCTGGGGCTCAGTTGATGTCTGGGGCGCAGGGGTTGAAGCAGTGCGCGGCACTTGGGCGTGCATGAACTCCGCCGTCAGTACCACTCCAGCGCACAGCCAGACCCGCAAAGTGTTTTGAGAAATCATGTCCGAGGACCGTTTTCAACTTCCGGTACAAACTCGTAGTCATCAATAACCGCCGCCACCAGTTTCTTCTGGTCAGCGCCAGGTCCCGGGCCCCGCACCACGCGGCCCTTGCAGCGCACGCGAATGGGCTGGCTCAACGTGATCTCTTCCGGCAGCGTGAGGGTGAATTCGATCGGGGCGCCATTCTCGGGCGCATCGTCCAGATGAAAGCGCACTCCCCCTGCGCTAATGTCATGGGTAGTGCTGTCAAACTCTTTCCGATTCTCTCCGCCGTACCATCCATGCAGCGGTAGCCGCAGCTCAAATCGCCGCTTCATCCGTCGTTCCATCGTTCGTTCCGGGGCCGGCTGCTGCTCGCTCATTCCCGCCTCCTTATTCTCTCCATTATGATCTTCGCGAATTCACACGCTACGCCTCCGCTACAGGATTCCGCCGCTCTTCCTGTTGCTGATGGCGGGCGCGCGCGCGTTGCACTTCACCCATGTGGTTCTGCGCCCACTCACACAAAGTTTTCAGCGGCCCCGTCAAACTCGCGCCCAGTGCCGTCAGCGAGTACTCTACATGCGGCGGGGTGACCGGGTACACCTTGCGCGATACAATTCCATTTTGCTCCAATCGCCGCAGAGTCTGGGTCAACATCTTCTGCGAGACGCCGCCGATCTGCCGCATCAAGTCGCTGTTGCGCCTGGTCCCTTTGCAAAGGCAGTAGATGGCTAGAGCAGACCAGCGATCCGCCACCAGCTCTAGCACCTGCTGGGACGGGCATTTTCCGTTCAAGACGTTGGCTTCTTCTTTGGCTTGCACTTTGGTACGCACCATTTGGTTGGTATAGCACAGAAAGGTGCGTACTTGCTACAAAGAACTCGATCCGTTATAACAACCATTTGAAAGAACCGAGTACAACAACCAGGAGGACACACGAATGATTCTGATTACCGGCGCCAGCGGCAATGTAGGCAGAGAAGTTCTGAAGCAGATCGCAAGCACGGGTAAGAAAATCCGCGCTGCTTTTCAATCAGCCGAGAAGGCTGCAGCCGCGCCCGCAGGAGTTGAAACTGTCTTGATGGACTTCAGTCAGCCCGAATCCGTCGTCGCCGCGTTCGCGGGAATCGAGCGCCTATTCCTGGTCGGCCCGCCCACCCAGGCCCTTCCCGCACTGGAAGCCAAAGCCGTGGAGCAGGCCCATCGCGCCGGCATTCGTCACTTGGTGAAGCTCTCGGCCATGGGAGGACGCGGCGCCACCTTCCCTCGCCAGCATGCCGACTCCGAAGCCAACATTCAGTCCAGCGGAATCCCGTTCACGTTTCTGCGTCCCAATGGCTTCATGCAAAACATGGTCAACTACAACGCTGGCACCATCAATTCACAGAACGCTTTTTATGGAAGTCAGGGAGAGGGCCGCGTCAGCCACATTGACATCAGGGACATCGCAGCGGTGGCGGTGGCGGTGCTTGCCGGCAGCGGCCATGAAGGCAAAGTTTACGAGCTCACCGGTCCCGAAGCATTGACCAATGCCGAGCTTGCCGCGACCATCTCAGAAATTGTGGGACGCACGGTGAGCTACGTCGATCTGCCGCCCGATGCCCTGAAGCAAGGCATGCTCGCCGCTGGAGTGCCCGAGTGGAGTGCCGACGCCCTGGTGGACTTGCAGAGTTTTTATCGCGCAGGGGGAGCCAGTGATGTAAGCCCGGCGGTCGAACAACTTCTGGGGCGGAAGCCGATACGGTTCCACGAGTTCGCCCGCGACTATGCTACGGCGTTTAGGCCCTAGACGGAAATCGCCGTCGCAACGCGCGTCTTAGCCCTGCACTTCTTCTTCGTGCATGATGCCAAATTTCTTCAGCTTGTAGCGCAGGGCGTCGCGACTGATGTCCAGTAGCTTGGCCGCGTGCGTCTGATTATTTCCCGCCTGCCGCATCGCCAGCTCCACCATCGCTCGTTCCACCTCTTCCAGCGAAGTCCCGCCTTCGGGGATGTACAGCCTGGGCAGCGTCCGCCCGTTCTCCAGAACTTGTCCCAATTCATTCGCCGCAGTGCGCTCAAACAGGGTCATGCCCGACTGCGATTCTGATACTGAAAACGGCATGTAGGCCGGACGCAAGTAAGGCTCGTCCTCAAGGATCATGGCCCGTTCAATGGAGTTCTTGAGTTCGCGCACATTGCCCGGCCAGTGGTGTGCCAGCAACAAGCGTCGAGTCTCATCGGTGATGCCACGCACCGATTTCTTAAATTTCCGGTTGTAGCGCCCAATGAAAAATTCCACTAGCGGTGGGATATCTTCTTTTCTGTCACGCAGCGGCGGAATAAAAATCGCGATGATGGCCAGGCGATAATACAAGTCTTGCCGGAATTGCCCCTCCCGCACCGCTTTCTCCAAGTCGCGGTTCGATGCGGCGATGACCCGCACATCCACCTGCATGTCGCGCACTCCGCCAACCCGCCGGATCAACTGATCTTCCAGCACCCGCAGCAACTTGGCCTGCAACAGAGGGGACAATTCGCCAATCTCATCCAGAAACAGGCTGCCGCCGTCGGCCACCTCGAACAGACCCTTCTTCATTTGTTTGGCGTCGGTGAAGGCGCCTTTCTCGTGGCCAAACAGTTCTGCCTCCATCAGGGTTTCCGGGATCGCCGAGCAGTTGATGGCCACAAACTGCTTTTCCTGGCGCGAGCTCTCGTAATGGATGGCCTTGGCAATCAGGTCTTTGCCGGTCCCGCTCTCGCCCTGAATCAGAATGGTGGTGGCTTCGCTGGACGCTACCTTGGCCACAAAGCTCATCAGCTCAGTCATCTTCGCCGACGCGCCAATTACCTGGTGATAGCCGGCGCGGCGCTTCATCTCGCCGCGCAGTGCATGAACTTCAGTGCGCAGTCGCGAGGTTTCGAGCGCATTTTTGATGGCGACGTGCAGTTCGTCGAAGTCCAGCGGCTTGCCGACAAAGTCATACGCTCCGAGCTTGAGCGCAACTTTCACATCGTCAAGTTGCGGGTCGGCGGTGATCATGATGACGGCGCGGGCATCGCCCGACTTCTTAAGTTGGCCTAGAACTTCAATTCCACTGATATCCGGCAGCCGCACGTCGAGCAGCACCAGGTCCGGCGATTCGCGTTGGGCCATGCGGAGTCCAGGCTCGCCCGCGTCCGCCTCCACCACCTGGTACCCCCACTCTTCACACTTCTGCCGCAGCGACCAGCGCACCAGGCGTTCGTCGTCCACAATCAAGATTTTTTCCGAAGCCATGGGTGCACCCCGATTCTACCGCAGTGGAGTGAAAAGGGAGGTCCGGGCGCCGGACTAGTCCGACACGGTTCTCAAGCGTTCAACCGACGAATAATTCGCGGTCGCCGCGGGAAACGGGTGTATGATTCCCGCATTCGGCCCAAGCGGTTGAGGCTTCGCTATGTCCCGCCAACCCGCCTCGCATCTCGCACTGCTGCTAACGTTCTGGCTGGCGCCGCTCTTGGTCTCGGCCCAGGGCGTCGTCCCGGCGCCGGAACCCGCGAAAGATGTGTTTACGATTTCCGTTACTTTGGCCGAACAAGCATCGTTGATCGGCGAGAGCATCCATTTCAGCGGCACCCTGCAAAACTCCGACCCAAAGAACGCTGTGCACGATGTTGCGCTGATCCGCATCCTTCCGAGCGACTATGCTCTGACGCAACTGTGCACCAGACCAGTGGGCTCAGCATCTGACTTGTGCAATGACCGGACCACACTACCTGCGGCTCTGAACGACGTGCCGCCTGGCAAGTCCGCCTTATGGGGAACGCTAGTCTCGCAGAACCGTCACGCTGCAACCACAGTCAGTTTCGTGTTCCAGTACAAGCTTAATTCTGCTCAATCCACGCTTAGCGTTGCCGCAGGCTCGCACGCGGTGCAAAACACTTTCGAACATTTCCTGGCACAGAACAAGGACTTGGCAATCCCCGCTGCGGCCGCGATCTTTGGTTTGATCACCGGTCTGTTCACCTGGTGGCTGCAACATCAGGACCGCAGACAGGAGCAGGAGCGGTCCATTCGAGCCGAGACCTACAAGCTCATGCTGCCCGAGAGCCACCGCCGGGCAAGCGAGTTCTACATCCCCATCGGCAGCACCACGGGAGGCGTCAAGAAGGCATGGGACGACTTCCAAAAGAATGTGGTGGACCTCGCGAGGCCTGCAGTTCCAGGGGAACCGCCGATCGCCAATATTCAAGAGGCCAAGACCGAAGAACTGCTGTTTCACCTGCTGCGCTTTGGCAAGGTGATGCGCGACATGCGGATGGCTCTGGGCGGGTTTTACTTCAAGAACCGGGTGGGAGAGCGCATCTGTGCGCGCTGTTGGCACGAAATACGTAACCACTATTACCCCACCGACGATGTCGCGGCGCTGAAAACTTATTTCAACGCGCTCACCTACCTGGAAGACGACGAAGATGTGTACAGCTTTTCCAGAAAGCTGGCCAATGACTACAGCTCCGCCTACGAAGCGTTCCACCAAGCCAAGGCACAGGTTGCGCTGCTAGTGGGAGAACCGGATCGCGCCAGCGCCGCGGTGCAACGCCTGGCGCTCCTCGGCAAGGTCGCGGTCTATGAGGCCAACCGCGCTTACGAATATTGGTACGTTAAGCCGCGCGAGTATTTGGAATTGTCAGACGCTGAAACCAAGATCGTGTGCGACTATTACCCTGATTTCGAGAATGATCCCGAACGCATGGATTTGGAACAGTATCTGCAACAAGCCAGGCGGCCGTGAAGCAGGAGTTTGGATTGCGGGCTACGCCACCGCGGCTTCCGCATCCACTTTTTTTAAAGGAAGCAGCACTACAAACGTTGTGCCGTTGCCCAGCTTGCTCTCCACTTCGATCTGGCCGTGGTGCTCTTCGACAATCCGCCGCGCCAGCGATAACCCGAGCCCGGTGCCATTCCCCTTGGTGGTGTAGAAGGGACGAAAAATGTTGGGCAAATGCTCGCTGGTAATGCCGCGTCCAGTGTCGCGGACGAGGATGGCGACGTAATTATCGCGGAGCGCGAGCTCCACCGTCACTTGTCCCGGCCCCGTAATGGACTGCACTGCATTGAGCAGCAGGTTCAACAGCACCTGATTGATCTGGTCGCTGTCGTGGTCCACTTCGGGCAGGGCATCATTCTTCCGCAGCTCAATCTGAATGGGCTTGGAGAGGACTTGTTGTCGCGCCAGCATCACAGAGTGTTCCACGGTGGTGTTTAAATCGCTGGCCCGGATCTGGGGCGCTCGCGGACGCGCGGTTTCCAGCAGATCGGTGAGAATGCGGTTGATGCGAGCGATTTCCATTCGCACATCTTTTACCACCGCGCGCGCCGGACTGGTGGAGGGCAAATCGCGTCCTATGATTTCTACGACGCCAGCGATGCCAGCCAGCGGATTCCGGATCTCGTGAGCGAGCCCAGTGGCCAATTCTCCGAGCGTGGCCAAGTGTTCGGCCCGCGACATCTGGGTGCGGTGCAGGCGGTCAATCTCTTCCCGGTTGTCGCGCAACTGCTGTACCATGCGATTGAAGTTACGGCCCAAGTCGCCAATCTCATCATTGCGCCGCGCAAACCGGACCGATGCAGTCAGATCGCCTTCGCCGACCCGCTCCATCCGATCTTGCAGTTCCACCAGCGGCCGTTGCACCATCCACGCCAGCACCAGCAACAGCACCGCGCAAATGGCAACCGCCCCGGCGCCTGCAATTACCAGCACTTCATGCCGCACGGGATCGCGCAACGACACTGTGGCCAACAGAAATAGCAGCATCCCGTTGAGGGTGACGAATGCGATGGGCAAGACTGCTTTCAGTTGCCAATTCATCCGCAGCTTGGAACGATAAGGTTCCTCTTCCGCCATAGACTCGCTCCTGGTTTCAAGGGCCGGTTGCGCATTGAAGTCTGGCTCCAGGTTCAGGTCTGAAGCCAGACGCGCCGCTCTTATTTTATGCGTAGGCATGAAGCCCCGGTAGCAAGTAAGTGACGCCGAAGAATGTGAACATCACCACCGCAAATCCCAGGATGGCGAAATACGCTGCCCTGCGGCCACGCCAGCCCCGCGTGATCCGCATGTGCAAGTATCCCGCATACACCAGCCAGGTGATCGCGGCCCAGGTTTCTTTCGGGTCCCAGCTCCAGTAGGAACCCCAAGTGCGGTTCGCCCAATATGCGCCCGCCGCAATCATCAAAGTAAGCAGCGGGAATGCAATGGCGATGGTCTTGTACGTGATGCGGTCGAGCGCGTCGGAGTCAGGCAGCAAACGCTCCAGATCGGTGCGCCGCCACAACAGCAGCAAATACATGAGCGATAGGAACACACCGCCCACCAAGCCGGAGAGTATGAACGGGCTAGCGGCCAGGTTGGTGGGAAACAATCCCTCGGCGTCGAGCGAGCCGTACTGGCCATCTTTGGCGCGGAGTACGAAGAACGCGGTCGCCAGCACTTGCAACAGCAGGCTCAGGAACACGGCACGATTCGCTACCGCCAGAAATGCGTCATTCTTCTTCCAGCGGGCCATCGCATACAGGGCAAGAGGCACGGTGACGGCCGCCAGCACCAGCAGCATCAGCCAGCCCAAATCCGGGATGGTCACATAGAGCCGCATGCCCTTGGCCATGAACATCTCCGCCTTCTGTTCCGCGTTCCAGCCCACTACGTTCAATCCGCCCCATTTCTCAAAGCGCGTAAGAACGGCGAGATAAATCCCGGCCGTGCAGAGGCTGGTGGCGGCGAGAAAGGTTTGGGTCTCGACTTTGTCTTTAATCAAGAACATCATGGCAAGTGCGAAGCTGAGCGCACACGCGGCATAGGCCAGCATGGCCAGCGTCACATGCACATGCAGCCAGGTCGATTGCAGGGCGGGCACCAGGGGATGAACTTCGGTGCGCAGCAGTTGCATCAGCACCACGCCCACAATCGCCACCGGCATGGTCACTGTGCCGATGACTTTTACGCCAAATTTCTTTTCGGCGACCAGGGTGAGTACGGCCAGAGTCCACACAAAACTCAACAGCATTTCATAAATGCTGGCGAAGGGTGGGTGGCCAGCTTCATACCAGCGATGCGCCACCGCTCCGGTGTTTGCGAGCAGTCCGGCCCAGGTCGCGAGCGACGCGAACTTCACATACGACTCCGCGCCAGTCACGCCGAAGCCGAGATACAGAGCTCCTGCGCCGCCGTAGAAAATCAACGACGCATACAGCATGTTGCTCTCGTTCAGCAGATTGCCACTCTTCGCTACATTCAGAAATGCCATCAACAGCATGGCCACCACTGCCAGTCCGATCATGACGATCGGCGTGGAACTCGGTGCCTCGTGCAGTGCTTCGGCTCTTGCCCGCGCCATAAATTCATCCTCCCAGAAAAAATAAAGTCATTAGTCTCCCGCTAAAGCGCTGACCTCTTGCTCGATATCCGCAGCATCGGTTTCGAGCTCCAGCTTGATCTTCTCCACCACATCGCCAAAGCGCTGCTCGAAAGCGTCGCGATTGCGATTGGCCATGCCGCCGACCCAGAGCTGCGTATGTCCGCGAGCGTCGCGCACTGGCATCACCCAAAAGCGCACGTGGGAGAGGTAGAAGACAAATCCCAGGCCTACTCCCATCAGCAGGACGCCGGCCCACACCGCCCATTGTCCGGGCTCGTGGGAGACCTGCAAGCCTGTGAAGTATCCCATCTTCAAATCCTGCACCTCGAAGCGGTAGGGCGACTCGGCGGTCTGGTCAAAGCCGTCGATGGCAGGAATCCAGACGTTCACTCGCTTGCCCGTTCTCAACGAGGTGACGATGAGGTGCGCCGCTGGATTTTCAACCTGCGCCGACCGCGTGTACACCTGGCCGTCGCTCACTACGTAGTCCGGAATAAACTGGGCGAATTGCACGGTGGTATCGGTGTCGATAGCCACCGTCTCCCCCTGGCCCAGGGCTAGCGGCCTGGCTAGATCGGCACCCTGATTGGGATGCGCGTTCAGCATCAGCTTATCTACCTTGCCATTGGATCCGAAGCTGGACTGGTAAAAGCGGACTCCCTGATACACCAGGGGATCGTTGACCGTGATTTCCTTGGTCAGCACGTCGCGGCCGTTCTCTACCACCGCAAGTTTCGACCACCATTTTTTCGGCGAGCCATCAGGATAGTTCTCCCGCCCGGCCGCATCGCAGCGGATGGCGAAGGGAAGCGTTTTTACCGCGCCGCTTTTTAATTGCAACTGAGCGCTTTGCTGTCCCTGGGTCAGGTCCATTGAGGAATGCCAGGCAAACAGCGCGTCCACGATGCCGCCGAGGAAAATCAGCAACAGGCTGGCATGGACGATGAAGACCGCCATTTCCGCCATGCGGTTCTTCTCTGCAAACAGCGATGCATGCTCGGAGCCAATCAGTGTCTGGGGTTGCAGGCCGGAAGCTTTCAAAGCGCGCTCGGCCGCGGCCAAGCCCGCATCTTCGTCGGTCACTGGAACCAGGGCTTGCAACCGCAGGGCTTTGCGGAAAGACTCATCAGGACGCTTGTAAGGCCGCGAATAAAATCGCCAGGCATTGGGAAAGCGCTCGATGGACGCCGCGATGATGCTGCAACTCACCAGAAACAGCAGCAGCACGAACCACCAGGCGTGATACACGTCGGTGAGCCGGGCGCCGTCCAGCAGTCGCAGTATCTGCGGGGAATAGGCGGCTTGCATCTCGTTCGCTTCGGTATTGGGGCGCTGCAGAATGATGGTGCCAGCGGCCGCCACGATGACAGTGAGAATTAAGAGAACCACGCCAGTCTTGATGGAAGCCAGCGTCTGCCAAATCTTGCTACCCGCAGTATGAAGAGTTGATGCCATGAGTTTCCCCTTGCGATCAACCCCAGTAATGCACGTACTCCGCCAGACTCGGTAGGTCCGATGAAGTGGTGTGATTTCAATGAGTTAGGCGGGTATTCGGTCATCCTTGATTGGGCTTCTTGGGCCAAATGACACACCCCGTGCGGATCCGCACTGTGATTTCACCCATCACCGCTGGACGGTTCACCGGTCACAACGAGCCGTGATGTGGCCTTCGTAAAACTGCCGGCGCAGAAGTGAAATCGGTTGCGCCGGAAAATGTGGTGTTCATCCGATGTCGGGCCGCCAACCAGCGTTTTTTCTTCCGTTAGAGAGTGACTTGGGTCATTTCACCTATTGGAGTGTGGGAGAAAGCCCATCGCCATTCCCAAAATGGGAATGCTAACTTCGCGCCATTTCTCTTCGTCCCATCTATCTCATTTATTTTAAATAACTTACAGCGGATGTATCGAAACACATCACTTTAGTCATGGTACGGCGTGCCACGTGCACATTCATGGTGGGAGAAGGCAGTGAAAGTCACAGCGCGAAGACCGGAAGCGTTCCTGCAAGCGGCCATTCGACAATCCCTGCTCATCAGCCTCGTGATTGGTTTCGCACTGGCAGGCAAACCGGCAACTGCCGCCACTCACCCGGTTCCTCTCGAGAAAAATACTGACTCTGCCAAGTGCATTGAGTGTCACGGGGATAAAGCCAAAGGCAAGGCCGTCCACTCCGCGATCGCCCTGGGCTGCACCAGTTGCCATGAAGTTCGGGTGACCAAAGACGTGACCCGAGTCAAACTGATCACCACGACGCCCTACGGCCTGTGCCTGACCTGCCATGCCGACAAGAACGCTGCCGAGATCAAGGGCAACGTGCACAGCCCGAACGTGCGCGATTGCCTGAAGTGCCACGACCCGCACACCTCGGACAACAAAAATGAACTGTTGAAGCCGACAACGGGCGACGAAAAACAAAATCTCTGCCTCAGTTGTCACAAGACCGGGCTCAATGTTCCGGCGAAAGGCAGCCGCCACGCCGCACTCGATATGGGCTGCGACTCCTGCCACAGCATCCACAAGACGGGCAACACTGGCACCGCGGAATTCAATTCGCACCTGATTAAGGCGAGTCCGGCTCTGTGCATCACCTGCCACGATGTGAAGAGCGCCGAGTTGGTCAAAGCGCATAAGGACCAGCCGTTCGCGACGGCGGACTGCATCACTTGCCACGATCCGCACCAGTCCGACAAACCCAAGCTGATGCAGAAATTTCTGCATGCTCCGTTTGCCAGCGGGTCCTGCGCTACCTGCCATGCGCCAGCGAAAGACGGGAAAGTGGTGTTGACTCAGGCCAGCGCGAAGCCGCTGTGCGTGACCTGCCACGACGACAAGGCCAAGCAGATCGAATCTGCGAAGGTGCAACATCCAGGAGCGCTGGGCGAGTGCACCGATTGCCACAATGCGCATGCCAGCAAGAGCCCGGGGCTTCCCAAGACCGATCCTGTAAACATCTGCCTGGGTTGCCACAGCGATGTAGCCGACCAGCAGAAAAAAGCGGTTCATCACCAGCCGGCTTTCACCCAAGGTTGCGCGACCTGCCACGAGCCGCACGGGGGCGAGCGCGCCAATCTGCTGCGGGCGCAAGGCAATGCGCTTTGCCTGGAGTGTCACGGGGCCGACTCCAAGCCGGAGAAGCTGGAGAGTCAGCACCTGCTGACTATCTTCAACGGCAAGGTGAAACTCCCCGAGGATTATTTCCAGAAAACAAAGACGTTCATTCTGCCGCTGCAGTATGGCGTTGGTCACCCGGTGAACGGTCACCCGGTGCAAGACGTGATGGAAGCCACCGATGTCACCAAGGTGAAGTCGCGGGTGAGCTGCTTGAGTTGCCACCAGTCGCATGCTTCGGCCAAGCCGAACCTGTTGGTGAAAGATCAGGAAAACAATATGGCGTTTTGCGACACCTGCCACAAGAACCGCATGGACCTGAAGGATGTGAAGTAGATGATCACCAAGGAGAGCACAGCGATGTTTACGAATCGTTCCAATTCAAGCCGTGGCGGCAAGGGCGTGGCGATTCTCCTGGTCGTGCTGGGAATGCTTCTGGCTGCGCCGGCCAACCTGTACAGCGCACCTGTGAAGGTGCAGGCCAGACCCAAGACGGCGGTCAAGGTGCCGGATAAGGTCAAGATGGACATTTCCAAACTGGTGTGGCCCAACCCGCCGTCCATCGCCCGAGTCAAGTTTCTGGCTTTCTATGCGGGGATGAAGTTTGACGCCAACGCAGATACCAACAAAAAGAAAGTCAAGGCGAGCTGGATGGATCGGCTGGCGGGAGCGCAGACCAAGGACGCAACTGACATTATCAAAGACTTTCCGTTTCAACTGATCGGGCCAGCGGGGATTGCGACTGACTCCAAAGGCCTGGTGTATGTGGCCGATCAGCGGGTGGGCGCGGTTTTCATCTTCAATACGGAAACGCGCGATGTGCAACTGATCCGCAACGGATTTGAAGCCAAGTTCGGCTGGATCAACTCAGTCGCGATTGACGACAGCGACCGGCTATTCGTCTCAGACGCGAAACTGCATCGCGTGGTGGTCTTCAACGCACAGCATCAGCAGGAAGGCGTCATCGAAGACGGCATCAAGGATCCGGTCGGCATGGCCGTGGATGTCGAAAACCGCTTGCTCTATGTGGTGGACACGCAACTGGACCAGGTGCTGGTGTTTGACGCCGACAGCCTGCGGCCACTGCGCCGCCTCGGGACCGGTGGCAAAAACCACCAGCTCACCACTCCCGGTGACTTTGCCGAGCCCTATGGCGTGGCTTTAGACAAAGACAACAACGTGTATGTCACCGACACGCTGAACGACCGGGTTGAGATCTTTGACGCGGATGGCAAGTTCATCTCCACCTTTGGCAAGAATGGCGACGGTCCGGGTGACTTCGCCCGGCCCAAGGGCATTGCGGTGGATAGCGATGGACACATCTGGGTAATGGACCAGGTGACGGACCGCTTGCAAGTTTTCAATCGCGACGGGCAGTTGCTGACTTTCCTCGGCGGCCACGGAAATTACCCTGGCCAGTTTGCCTCAGGTGTGGGTGTCTACATTGACAAACTGAACCGGGTGTTTGCCACCGACCAGTATCCCGGGCGATTGCAAATGTTCCGCTACATCACAGACAGCGAAGCGGAAGGTGAGAAAACGCGACGTCAGGAAGCCATTGAGCAGAAGCGCGACGGTAAAGCGGCGCAAAAATCCGCAGAGCCGTCAACGCAGAGTGTCCAGGCGAAGCCCGCGCCATAAGAGTTCACAGCAGTAAGTTGTAGAAGTAAATGTGGTAGGCAGTTAAATCAGGAGGCTTAATTCAATGAAGAAAATGCTATTCGTACTGCTAACAATTCTGGCCGTAGCAAGTTTTGCAACGGCTCAGTTACGCACTCCAACGTCTGACATCCTCGGCGCTCACTTGAACTACGGCCGGGGTTGCGCTGCCTGCCACGCTCCGCATAGCGGCGCTTGGGGCAACGGGGCCAACAAGTCGGGCGATACCACGACTGGCAACCTGATTCTTTGGGGCCAGGATGTAGGGCCGCTGTATGGCCAAACCATCACCACCGGCCAGAACGGCCGAGGTGGAAACTATGTGGAGACTTTCGCCTCCAGCTTTGATCTGACTCGTCCGGACACCACCGGGACGCTGACTTGCCTGAGCTGCCATGACGGCAACCTGGCCACCGGCGCCATGATGAAGAACGCGGTGTACGAGACTCTACCCAGCACCTACGGCACCTCCAATGCGATTCCCACTCTGCTCGGCAAAGATGGCAACTCGGCCGGCGACTACCTCAACGATCACCCGGTGGGAATTAATGCCTTCGTGGGCTGCGGTGGAACTTATGCCTGGGATTGCACCTTAACCAATGGCAAGATCTCCATGACGGGCCCGAACTCGTCCGCTTTTGTCACCAATTACGGCTTCTTCGTTGACCTGCAGGCGTACAACAACAACGCCACCGTGCAGTGCACGAGCTGCCATGACCAGCACAAAATGAACGTAGTGAACGTGAAGGATACCGTGTACGGCACCAAAACCAGCGGTCTGCCGGAAGGCAACTACGCCACTATGTTCTTCATTCGCGCACCTTACAATCCGGCCTCCACAACTGCCGGCTCCAACCAGACGGCGCAATTCTGCCGCCAGTGCCATGGATATGAAGCCAATGAAGCCAACGGCGGCCTAACCATCCCCACCGTTTTCTAAACCCTTAACCGGGGAGAGAGCAATCTCTCCCCCTTTTCACTACTGAAAGCGGCGGAGAATCTTATGAAGAAGCAATGGACAATCTGGTGGCTGGTACTCGCAGTGATTACGCCCTCGTGGGCGCAGTTCGCCACCTCGCATTCCTCCACGCTGGCACCGAAAAACGCCAACATCGCCATCCCACCTGCCCCGGCGAAGCCAGTGGCGCGAGTGAACGGCGCATTATTGACGGACCACGATCTGATGCGCGAAGAGTATGCCATTTTCCCTTACGCGCGGCAGCACGGCGGCAACATCCCGAAAGAGATGGAACCGGGCATCCGCAAGGGCGCCATGGAAATGATCATTTTCGAAGAATTGGTGTACCAGGAAGCGCTGCGGCGCAAACTAACGGTGCCGCCGGCCACTGTGCAAACCGCGGAAGCGGCCTTCCGCAAGCAGTTTGCCACTCCGGCCGAGTACCAGCAATTACTCAAGAGCGAGTTCCAGGGATCGCCGCGATTGTTGAAGGAGAAGGTGCGGCGCTCACTGCTGATTGAGAGCCTGCTGAAGTCTGAGGTGAACCGGAAATCCACTGTTACTCCGGCAGAAGTGCAGGCCTACTACAACAAGAACCCGAAGCTGTTTTCTTATCCGGAATCGTTCTTGATCCAAACCATTTCGTTTATGCCTCCCGCAAAAGCGACGCCGCAGCAAATGAACGAAGCGCGCAAGCGGGCCGAAGCCGCCCTGCCACTGGCGCAGGCCGCGAAAGACGATGAGAAGTTTGGGATGCTGGCGGAGAAAGTGTCGGAAGACGACTATCGAGTGATGATGGGCGAACACAAGCCCATTGAGCGGTCGAAGATGGCTCCCCAGACGCTGAAGGCACTTGATGCCATGCAGTCGGGGCAGGTCACGGGCATCATCCAGGTGGACCAGGTGTACACCATCGTCCGTTTGCACAAACACACGCCTGCCGGCAAAACCAAGCTGGCAGAGGTGAAGGAACAGTTGAAGCAGGAGTTGGAAAAGAAGAAGTTGAACGCTGTGCGCGCCGCGTTTGACCAGAAGCTTCGTAAGAACGCCAAGATAGAAGTGCTCTAGGCCGAAGGAATGGGGATTTGTGGCAGTAAAAATTCATTTCGTAGGTGCGGCAGTGTTGGGGCTGCTTCTGCTTACTTTGCCGGCAGCAGCACAGGTGCAGGCGGGCAATTTGAACATGAACCTCAGCGGCACCGTCGCTGCAGGTTACTCCGCCGACTATGGCAACCTGATCAACTCGGCGCATAGCGTCAACTTCGGCGGAAGCGGGAATCTCGCAGGATCCTACTATGATCCGAACTTCTTGAGCTTCACTCTTTCGCCTTACTACAACCAGTCGCGGGCCAACTCGAACTACCAATCGGTATTTGACGCCAGCGGGTTCGATTTCACCAGCGGCATCTTTAGCGGAAGTCATTTTCCGGGGTCGGTCAGCTATTCCCGCAGCTACAACCAGCAAGGCAGCTTCGGACTGCCTGGGGTTGCTGACCTCACCACTCGCGGGAACAGCGACAATTTCGGCATCCACTGGAGTGAGTTGCTGCCTGGCTTGCCCAGTCTGTCGGTAGGCTTCAACGATAGTAACAACCAGTACTCTTTGTTTGGCACGAACCAGAACGGACACACTCATCAGCGGGGGTTCAACGTCAGTTCCGGGTATCGGCTACTCGATTTCAACCTTAGTGCATTCTTCGCTAACAGTGCGTCGGTAGCGGAATATCCCCAGCTTCTGGCCACCGGGACTGAATTACTGAAGTCGCGTGCGGCTTCCAACGTGTATGGATTTGGAGTGGGGCATTCGCTGCCCTGGCGTGGCAGCTTCTCGACCAACCTGAGCCGCTCGCAAGTGGACAGCGACTATCTAGGCTATAAGTTCAAAGGCAACATCGATACGGTTAACACTTCGGTTGGCATGCAGCCCACCAATAAGCTTCACGTGCAGGCCAGCGCGAACTACACAGATAACCTGGCGGGCACGTTGTACCAATCGCTGATCCCGCTCGGCGGGGGGGTCTCCGACACCAATCAGTCGTCCCATGCCTGGGATTTCCTCGGCAGTCTCAGTTACTCGCTGTTGACCAGCCTGCAGACTCAGGTCTATGCCAGCCGACGAGTGCAGACCTTCCTGGGGCAGACCTTCGGTTCCAATCAAATTGGGGGCGGAGTCGGCTACAGTCGCCAATGGTTTGGCGGCAGCTTCAATGCCTCCGCAGCTTTGACCGATAATACTTTCGACCACAGCAATCAGAATTCGCTAGGATTGAATAGCTCGGTGGGTTTCGGCCGTAAGGTCGGGCCGTGGAGTGTAAGCGGCAACTTCGGCTATGCGCAAAACGTGCAGACCCTGTTGGTCACCTATACCAGCTCTTATTACAACTACTCAGCCAGCATTCGCCGGCGGTTCGCTGAGCGGCTGACCTGGGGAGCGACTGCGGCGGGCACCCATACCGGACTGACCGACCGTCCCGGCTTCGGCAGCGGGAGCCAAAGCTTCTCAACCAATCTCTCTTACAGCCGATGGATTGGGGCGTCCGCCAGCTACTCGAAATCGAACGGCCAGGGCCTGTTGAGTGGAAGCGGCATTGTGCCTGCACCACTTCCGCCACCGATCGCGGAGAACCTGTTCGTGCTGTACGGCGCCCACAGCTATTCTTTCAGCGCCTCGACCTCGCCCATCCGCGGGCTGACTGTCTCGGCCGCATTCGCCCGATCCAGGACGACGACTAACGATGCGGGCCTGACGTCTTCGGGGCAAAACGAAGAATACAACACCTATATTCGCTATCAATTTCGCAAGATGTATTTCACTGCGGGTTACGCGAGGCTCTCCCAGGGGTTCAGTGCGACGGGCAAGCCGCCGGCTGTAGTATCGTCGTATTTTGTGGGGGTATCGCGATGGTTCAGCTTCTTCTAACCAGCAGGGAAAAAGCTTGCGAAGGTGCGATTGTTGGTGGACGAGCCGCCCTCGGCCAAGGGGCCATCCTGAGCCGAGCGGCCAGCCTGACACGGCGGCGTAGCGGCTGGGAATTCCTGCGAGTTTGCGCCGTGGCGGCAGTGCTCTGCGTGAGTTTGCTGTGGACGGGGTCGGCGGGGGCGTCTGGTAAGTCCAAAAGCAAGACGCCGGAGCCGGGGCCTCCCGAGCTTTTGCTGGAGGGCGGACGCAAGCTCAGTTTCGAACGCAGCTTTGGCAATGAGCGTGAGGTGAAGCCTCAGCGCGGGTTCTGGACTCGCGTGGTGGACGTGGTCGCGGGCGAACCCGAATTCCACGCCATGGTCCGGCCGTACAGCGTGGCCACCGATTCCCGCGGCCGCATCATTGTGACCGACCCAGGTGTGGCGGGCGTGCACATTTTCGACTTCGCTCAACAGAAATACAAATTCCTGTCCCGCTTCGACAAAAGCAAAGATGCGATGGTTTCGCCGCAATGCGTGGCGGTGGATGTGGACAACAACATCTACGTCACCGACTCGGAAACCGGCAAGATCTTTGTATTTAATCGGGACGGAAAGTATCGGCGAGCCATCGGCAGCCTCAAGGGTGGGGAAGGCTATTTCAAGCGGCCGACCGGAATTGCGGTGGACTCCGCGGCTCAGCGCATTTATGTGACTGACACGCTGCGCAACCAGATCTTCATGCTCGACATGGAGGGCAATGTGCTTCAGAAGATCGGGAAGCACGGTCAGGGCGAAGGCGAGTTTAATTTTCCCACCGAACTTCGATTGGATGGCCAAAATTTGTTGGTGGTGGATGCGATGAATTTCCGGGTTCAGGTGCTGAACCGCTCCGGCGAGTTTCAGTTCGCAATCGGCAATCTCGGCGACAAGAGCGGCACCATGTTCCGTCCCAAGGGCGTTGCGGTGGATTCCGAAGGCGATGTTTATGTGGTGGATGGGCTATGGGCGGTGGTGCAGGCCTTTAATCGCAAGGGCCAACTGCTGTATTACTTCGGCGGCCGCGGCAACGGTGCGGAACAGTTTCAACTGCCGGCAGGTTTGTTTATTGACCGCAACGACCGCGTGTATGTGGCAGATTCGTTTAACCATCGGGTGCAGGTCTTTCATTACACCGGCATAGCCAAGCCTGCGAATGGAGGCTTGCAATGAGAACGAGGATCCTGCTGGTGTGCTTGTTGCTGGTGTGCGGTGGAAGTTCCATGCGTTCACAGATCACGGGCGACGTGATCGGTCAACATTCTTTGGGACCGGGAAGTCCCTCACCCATCACCGGCGCGGCATCTGGTTCGTGCATTTACTGCCACGCGCCACACTCTGGCCTCGATTCCGGGAATCTATGGAACCAGAAGCTCACCATTCAGACTTATACTTCCTACACTAGTTCCACCTACAGCCAAAAGGGCAACAACCAGCCGGTGGCGGGCACGGACACCAACCTGTGTTTGAGCTGCCATGACGGAACGGTGGCGGTGGGCATGACGGTGGTGTACGGAAAGATTGCGACCATGGGCGCGATGCGGCCGACCGACATCGTCGGAACTCTGCAGTCATCGCATCCCGTGAGCCTGGTTCTGCCGTTGAAGGACGCTTCCGACCTAGTGGCCAGCCTAACTTCGAGCGGCAAGACTGCCGATTCGACGGGCGCGGTCAAGCTGATCAATGGAAATATTGAGTGCACCTCCTGTCATAACCCCCACGTCGAAGCCAAAGATAAAGTCGCCAAACAATTCCTGGCGAAGGATAGTTCGAGTGGGGCCCTGTGCCTGGCCTGCCACGATCCCAACCGGCAGCCTTCGGGCAATCAGGGTCCCAACGGTTTAGCCGGGTGGCCCCAAAGCATTCACGCCACCTCGAACGTCAGTGTGCAGAATCTTCCGTATTCGAATCTGAGTCAGAATGCCTGCCTGTCTTGTCACACCGACCATAACGCTGGAGGGGCGGAGTGGTTGCAGCGCGGCGCGGGCGACCAAGTTTGCTTGAATTGTCATTCCGCCACGGGCCCTGCGACACCGTCTGCTGCGAATCGCGGAGCGCCGCTGCCACCCAGGGTTACGGTTGCGGCCAATCTCGTCGCCCAACTCAACGTGGAATCGGAATACGCCAAGATCGGTCATCCCATCGCGACGGTAAATATGCCGGTGCAGAGTGGCCCTGCGAATCGGGAGCAGGGACGATTGCGCAATGCCGCCCCCGACTCTCCGAACCAGACCGGATGTATTGATTGCCACGATCCGCACGCTGTGCAAGCGCAGACCACATTCTCTGCGGCCCCCGCGCTGCGCCCCAGCCAAGCCGGGATGTCTGGGATGAGCGCGACCGATGGAACCAAGGTAGTTCGTCCGGCGGTGGAGCAATTCCAGACTTGCCTGCGTTGCCACGGCACCACTTCGGTCAAGACGGCGAGCCCGAAGTTCGGATATTTGCCTGCCCGGCAGTTATCGGGCGATCCGCTGAACGTGATTCCTCAGTTTAATTCCGCGGCTACTTCCAGCCATCCGGTGATGCGAGACCGCAGCAGTCCGCTGCCGCAACCCAGCCTGCTCCCGCACATGTTGAACTTGAACGGAACCACCCAGGGAAGGTCCATGGGCACGCGCATCTTCTGCAGCGACTGCCACAACAGCGATGACAATCGCGAATTCGGCGGCACCGGCCCAAGCGGACCGCATGGTTCGAAGTGGACGCACATTCTGGAGCGGCGCTATGAGATGAACCAGGCGCCGGCGCCGGGACAAAGGGTGACGAATTTACTGTCGAACCCGGACCTTAGCGCCAACGGTCCCTATGCCATGTGCGCCAAGTGCCACGATCTCTCAAGCATTATGCGAAACGCCAGCTTTGCCGGGCATGAAAAGCACGTTAGCGCGGGTTTCTCTTGCTCCACTTGTCACAGCGCGCATGGCGTGGGGGCGGCCAGTGCGAATCTGGGCGGCCAGCGGCTGTTGAATTTTGACTTGAATGTAGTGGGACCGAATGGCGGCGCTCCCATCACTTACAATCGTGGGACCGCCACATGCACGCTCACCTGCCACCAGGCGGCACACGAATCCAGCGGCAAGGTCACCCTGCTGACGGGTGGTCTCGGGGTCAAGAAGTAGCAGGACGGCCACGGACCAGCGCGTTTTACCTTCGTAACCCAGTCTTTTCGATTATTGAGAAGCGTTCACTTTCCTAGCCCGATGACTGTAGCAGCGAGGAACTCCTTCCTCCGACGAGGTAACTGTGTCGCTGCTGCCATCGCGTTGGGCGCTGGGGAAAGTTCTTATCTGCGTTGCTTGGTTTACCTGTCTATTTCCAGCCGCCAGCATCGCGCGGGATGACACTGGCGCCGATCTGCCCGAGGTTGTGACCATTCGCAAGGATGTGCGCGAGGTGCAGGTCATCTTCACCGCCAGCGATGAAAGCAAGCAGCCGGTGGAAGGCCTGACCCGGGAAGAAATCTCTCTGCTGCAAGATGGCGAGGCCGTCCCTGCGATTTCTGCTTTCCGATGCGATCGTGATTTGCCCCTGCAACTGATCCTATTAGTGGACCTGAGCGACTCCATGCAAGCCGGTTTCAAGCAGGAGCAACGGGCGGCCGCCGAGTTTCTTGGCCGCATTGTGCGACCGGGCGTCGATTCCTCGGCGGTGTTGGAATTTGCTGCCCAGGTCACGGTTCGCGATCGAAGCTCGCTTGAGTCGGCGGTCCACAATTCGCGCAAGACGATCGCAGTGCAAACGGCACTCTATGATGCGCTGCTTACCGCCACCCGCAGCATGGCCGCGCCAGACCGAAGTGCGACCCTGAGCCGACGCGCCATCATCTTGCTCAGCGACGGCGAGGACAACTTCAGCCTCCACAGCCTGCAGGAAGCCATTGCCTCCGCCGAACGTGCTGGGATCGCTGTATATTCCATCAGCGCCCATGGCCCGGGCAAGCAAGCTGGCGGCGATGAAGTGCTGCGCATGTTGGCTGCGGACACCGGAGGACACGCGTTTGTCTTGCGAAGTTATGCTGACGCAGTCGGTGTGTTTCAGCAGATTGAACAGGAGCTACGTTCCCAATACCTGATCGCGTTTACTCCCAGTAGCGATGGTTCGTGTGGACACCATCGCCTGGAAATTGTCCCGCGTGACCGCAAGTTACAAGTGCGCTCCCGTGAAGGTTACTTCGATTGCGGCCCGTAGCTCTGGGTGCGGCTCAAATCTTCGATTGAGACTTCCAGCCTACGTCAGCGGCTTAGCCGGCGTTCCTGCCTTCACTCCCGTGTGCTTCTTGGCCTGCTGAATCAATTCCAACACGCGGTCTTTGTTTTCGTAGTCCGGGTTGGTATCGAGCAGTTTTTGCCACGTTGCCACCGCACCGTCGATGTCCATCTTCCCCTGCCACTTCACAATCCCGAGGTTGAACAGCGCGTTGGGCTGGTTCGGCTGCGAAGCCAGCGCCTTGTTGAACTCCTGAATGGCTGTATCCGCATTGCCTGAGTACCAGTAGGCGGTCGCCATGTCGGTGCGTACTCCGGCGTTGTCAGGCTTGAGCTTCAGAGCGTGCTGATAGTAATCGATAGCGGGAGGAAAATTCTTGGTGTCGTAGTAGATGTTGCCAATGTCGGCCAGCAGTTGCGGGTTCTCGGGATCGCTCTTCAATTTGGCGAGCAACGGCGCTGCCTGAGTGTCGGCCATCTGTTTCATCTGCTCGGGAGTGGGCTGGGCAGTTTCATTGGCAGGTATAGGAGTTGTGACAGGCTGCGATTGCGCGGTTGTTGCAGCGGGAGACTGCGAGCCCCGCACCAGCCATCCGAAAAGCACACCTGCCAGCAGGCAAATCACTGCCAGCGTGTAGGCCTGCATGCTGCTCCAATTGGTACTCGTCCTGTTCACTGCTTGGTTCATTTCGTGCTCCTTGTAAGGCTGTCGATCGTTCTCGTTCTCTCGACGCTACTTGCCGGCCGGATGCTGCCGCGCATCGGCAATCAGTTTCTCAATCTCGGGCTTGTTTTTGGTTTCAGGATTGAGCGCGAGCAATTGCTGCCAGGCTGTCACGGCTCCGGCGCCGTCCGCCTTGCCCTTCCATTTCATCACGCCCAGATTGAAAAGCGTGCCCTCATGCTTGGGGTCCACTTTCAAAGACTCTTTCAACTGCGTGATGGCCCCGTCCACATCTCCTCGATAGTAGAAACACGAGGCCAGTTCGGTGCTCGCGATTACGTTCTTCGGATCGGCTGCCAGCGCCTGCCGGTAATACGATTCGGCTTCCTGAAACTGATGGGTGGAGGTGTAGATATCTCCTACCTTCACCAGCAGCGCCGAATTCTTCGGGTCGGCTTTCAATTGTTGTAGCAAAGGATCGGCCTTGGCGGCGGCCATCTTCTTCATCTGGTCCAGGCTGGGCATCTGATGCTGCGGCACAGTGATCGCAGGCTTGTCGGCAGCGATCGCCGCCGCGTGCGCGCTTTGCGATCCGCGAAATAGATATCCCACCGCCAATCCCACTACCAGGCAGAGAGCCGCCATAATGTAAGCATGGGTGGGACGCCAAGTCTGTGCCGCGGAGGGGATGGTCTCGGTCGTCATGTGCCGCTCCTCAAAAGTCAAAGGATTCCCTTGGGCGTTGCGAAGCCCACGAGAGTAACCATGACTAGGTGCACCCCAGTTGCCAAATCGAGCGAGCGCCAAAGGATTGTTCTTGCTTTGTTTGCAAAGGGTTAGAGCTAGCACCCGAGGTTGTAACGGCGACCGCGAGTCAGTCGCCGGGTGCTAGCTCTCAGTTCTGGGTGATTTCACGCCCTCAGCGCCGGTCCACTATTCGCCACGCTTCATGCTGTCAATCAATTGGAACAGCTGGGTTCGATCCACCACTTCCACGAAAGGCTTGCCGGAGCGCCGATTGCTGACCACGTAAATCGTCGGGGTGTGCTCAATCCCAATGCGGTTGCCAAGATTTTTGTCGACATTGATCAAGTCTTGCAACTTGCCGTCGGGGTCCACCACAAAAGGCAGGGTGAGCTTGTGCTCGGTGGCAAATTTGTCCGCGAATCCGCGCAGATTATCAGGCGTGATTTCCAGTTGGTGCTCAAAGCAGTAGTCGCGGAACGTGTTGCCCATGAGCTTTGAGGTCTTGTCGAAATAGCGAGCAATGATCGCCGCCTGCAACGACCAGTTGTGCATTGGCAGCGGAAAATCGTGGCGCACTACGGGGATCTTGTAAGTACGTCCTGCTTCGGCCACCAGCGGCGCGGCGCGGCGGCAGTCCGGACACTGCAAGTCCTCAAACACTACCAGTGCGACCTGCGACCCTTTGGGCGGACGCAGCACGTCCTGCATGTCCTGTGCCGGAGCAAATGGCGCCAGCAGCATCAACAAAAATGGAAACAGGGCAACGTTTTTCTTCATGTTCATATAGATGCACACCTCAATCGAAAAGGACAGGAACTTCTCGCACTATGGTAAACGAAAACCCGGTCAGGGTGGCGCGTCCGATTGCTGCAGTCAAAGGCACGAGCGACGCGGTACAATTTGGTGGTCGCGAGCGGCGCGAAGACAGCCGTTACACGGAATCTGATCAGTCTTTCACTCATAGTTGTTCATCGGTACCAGAATCAGGAGCAGACAAAGAAAACGCGCCGGCAGGTCACGCGAACGCCGAAGAATATTAGCGAGCAAAGGTTGTGGATGAGATGAACCGCTGGATAGAGCGGGCGTTGAATATCCATTCCGGAGACTTAGCCCGCGGAGTGCCGCTGAGCGCTTGCCTGTTTCTCACCATCAGCGCCTATGTGATCGGGAAAGTAGCGCGCGACGCCCTTTTCCTGGCGCAGTTCCAGGCGGTCCGACTGCCGTATGCGGACATTGCCAGTGGGGTGCTGGTCGGCTTCGTC
>JBBQVN010000021.1:0-36054 GCA_038211475.1 Terriglobales bacterium
GTGTGGATGTCGTCGCCGCGCCGGTAGGCTTCCACCAGCAGCGGGTCGAGGGAGAAGTGTGCGAGCAGGCGCAACTCGATCTGCGAATAGTCGGCCGACAGCAGCACATTTCCCGGCTCGGCAGTAAAGGCGGCGCGGATCTCCCTGCCCAGCTCGGTGCGCGTGGGGATATTTTGCAGATTGGGGTTGGCAGAAGAAAGGCGTCCAGTGGCGGTACCGGTTTGGCCGAAGGTGGTGTGCAGACGACCGGTAGCGGGACGAATCAGCGCGGGCAACGTGTCCACGTAGGTGGACTTGAGCTTGGCCAGTTGGCGGTATTCCAGCACCCGCCGCGGCACGGGATGAAGGTCGGCAAGCCCCTCAAGCACGGCCAGCGCGGTCGAGGTCACTTTGCCCTTACCATACTTCGCCGGCCTGGGAAGGACGAGCTTATTGAAAAGGACATCGCCCAGTTGCTTGGGCGAATTGATATTGAACTCAGTGCCGGCTAAGTCGTAGATCTCGCGAGCCTTGGCGGCGATCTCGCCTTCGAGCCGCGTGGACATGTGTGCCAGTACCTGGGTGTTCACCTTCACGCCAGTCTTCTCCATGCGCACCAGCACCGGAACCAAAGGCAGATCAATGTCGTGGTACACCTTCGCCAGTCCGAGCGCTTCCACTTCTTGGCGCAGGCTCTGGGCTAGGCGCTGGGTCAGGTCAGCGGCCTCTGGCAGGGCCCCGCCCATCTTCTGGCTGAAATGCCGCATCGCAGCTTCAGGCAACCGGTGGGAAGTGGCGGTCGGATTGAGCAGATAGGAGTACAACATCGAATCATCTCGCAACCCACCTAGCTCCACCCCGGAAGCAGCAAGCAAGTGCATTGCCGCTTTGGAGTCGTGCACTGCCTTCGGAATCGAGGCATCCGCGAGGATCTGCTTCAACCGGATGGCTGCTTCCAGGCCAGCCATCGGCACCGTGACCGCAGTGCCAGGCACCGCAGAGATGGCGGCTTCGAGAATCGCAGGTGTAGTCTCGCTCTCAACTTCTCCGGAACTCAAAGGAAGCATCGCCTCCTCGGGCTCGTCCGGTTCGTCTTCGCCTTCCGAAGTCTTAACGCTGGCCACTCCGGACAATGCCACCGCGAGTGCGTCCTCCGAGGGCAGCGCCTCCAGCACGGCGTCCACATCAGCGGCGGAATTTGCCCGAGTGTAGGTGCCCTCAGGAATTTCGACCACGGGCAACAACTCTTTGAGCAACGAGTTGAACTCGAGCTCGGTAAAGAGCTGGCGCAACTGCTCGCGGTCGGGGTCGCCAATGCGCATGGAGTCGACATCGAGGTCCATCGGCACGTGGGTATCGATGGTGACTAACTGCTTGCTGGTGAGGACAGTTTCGCGATTGTTCAACAGGGACTCGCGATAGGTTTTCTTTTCGACTTTCGCGGCGTGGTCGAGGGCGGCTTCCACCGTTCCGAAGCGCTTGATCAGTTCCACCGAGCCTTTGTCGCCGATTCCGGGCGCTCCGGGAATATTGTCGACCGAGTCCCCCCGCAGCGCCATCACGTCCACCACCCGCTCCGGCGGCACGCCCAGCAATTCTTCGACCTTGGCGGGATCGCAAATCAAGTTGTCTTTGGGGGGATTCAGAACGTACACATGACGATTGACCAACTGCATCATGTCTTTGTCGTTGGAGACGACATAAACGGAGTAACCCTGCTCGGCCGCCTGCCGCGCCAAAGTGCCAATTACGTCGTCGGCTTCGTACCCCTCGGACTGCAGGATGGGAATGCGATAAGCCTCCAGGGCGCGCCGGATGTAGGGTACCTGTTGCACCAGGTCGGGAGGCATTTCGGCTCGATTGGCCTTGTAGCCGAGGTACTGGACGTCCTGATAGGTCTGGGTCTTGCTGTCGAACTTCCGCAGGCTGGTGATGGCACGCGCCTGTTCGTCGCGGATAGTGGGGGCGCCGATGTCGAACACGGCCGCCAGATATTCAGGGGAAAAATCGTCGCGCAGCTTGCGCAACATGTTGACGAAAACCAGTACCGCCGCGGTGGGCACACCGGCTCGGGTAGACATCGCGGGGCCGCGTGATAAAGCATGGTAGGCGCGGAAGATGTAAGACATCGCGTCCATCAAAAAGATGCGGCCCTTGCCGACATCCGCTGGGGGCGGCGACACGGACGAGGCAGCTTCACCGGTTTGCGGAGGAGTAGGTGTTTCCGGGGATTGCTTAGGGGGGGCCACCACCAGCAGTTTAGCAGGAGGAGGGGGGTGCCCCCGGCTTGGGTTAGCGTCGCGTTGACATTGGCAGAAAGACTGCGATATTCTAAAAGCCTTTGGAAGTCCTGCGTTTGACCGACTGAGTCCTACGCGCGTTCTGCGCGAAGTGAGCGGCACACAGCGCTTCATCATTGGCGATTTTAGATTTTCCTGGAGATTTCAGATGTCAACCTATTTCCCGAAACAGGGAGATGTCGTGCGCAAGTGGTACGTGGTCGATGCCTCGGGACTCGTCCTGGGCCGGCTGGCCTCGCGCGTGGCTCGAATCCTGATGGGCAAAGAAAACCCGCAGTACACGCCATTTCTTGACACCGGCGACCATGTGGTCGTGATCAATGCCGAAAAGGTCAAGATTACGGGCATGAAGGCCGAACAGAACTTTTATCACCGCTATACCGGGTATCCGGGCGGACTGCGGTCCGAAGCGCTCAACAAGCGCATGGTCCGCAAGCCGGAACTGGTGATTGAAGATGCGGTGGGACGTATGTTGCCCAAGAACAAACTGGGCACGCACATGGCCTCGAAACTGAAAGTTTACAAGGGGGATAAACATCCCCATGAAGCCCAGCAGCCGCAAGAGTTGAAGCTGCCGCAATAAGTTTTATCGCGGCCCGAGGGGCCTCGAATCTTTGGAAAGGTACTAGCGCAGGCCGGTTCGCTCCGAACGGAGAACTGGCAGCTAGAAGCGGAAAATGGCAGAACTGGTTCAATACTACGGCACCGGACGACGCAAGACCGCGATTGCGCGAGTGTTTTTGCGTCCTGGCAGCGGCGAGTTCAAAGTTAACGGACTGGCATTTGAGGAGTATTTCGTCACCCCATCGCAGCGCGCCGCGGCCAAACAGCCGCTGGTGCTGACCGATAGTTCGGCTACCTTCAATGTGCTGGCCAACGTGTCGGGCGGCGGAGTGAACGGGCAAGCGGACGCGGTGAAGCTGGGCATTGCCCGCGCACTGATGGTGTTCAATGCCGAACTGCGCAAGCAGTTGAAGGCCGCAGGCATGGTCACGCGTGACCCCCGCGCCAAAGAACGGAAGAAGTACGGACAAAAAGGCGCTCGCAAGCGCTTCCAGTTCAGCAAGCGGTAAACGGCAGTTCGAAAGCAGTTTCACGTTTCGAAAAGTAGTTTCGAGTTTCGAGAGGCAGTTTCAAGTTTCGAGCAGGGGCAGTTTCAAGTTTCCGGGAGCAGGTTTTGCTTTCACTGGCAACTGGCAACTGCTTTTACTGGCAATTGTTTTTTTCAATTCTTTCCTGGGCCCTGGGCTTGGGGCGGGAATGGCAATCCGGAAGTGCAGACGTCGATTGCCAGCAGCTGGTTCTCAGTGAGATTTACTGATTCCGGCCGCTGGCTAGGGACCACTGACACATGCCGGATGCAGACCAATAAAGGAGGGTCTTTGGCTAACATCACCATGAAGGAATTGCTCGAAGCGGGAGTACACTTCGGGCATCAGACCAAGCGCTGGAATCCCAAGATGAAGGAATACATCTTCGGCGAGCGCAACGGTATCTACATCATCGATCTGCAGAAGACCCTCAAGATGTTCAAAGAGGCGTCGAAGTTCGTGCAGGAGTTGGCAGTGGCGGGCAAAATCGTGCTGTTCGTGGGCACCAAACGGCAGGCGCAGGACGCTATTGCCGAAGAGGCGCAGCGCTGCGGCATGTTCTACATTAACCAGCGTTGGCTGGGCGGGCTGCTCACCAACTGGATAACCGTGCAGAAGTCGGTGAAGCGGCTAAAAGAAATCGACGAGATGGCTACCGACGGCCGCTACGAATTGCTGCCGAAAAAAGAAGTCATCAAGCTGGAGCGCGAACGCAAGCACCTGCAGGCGAACCTGGCTGGCATCAAGAACATGACGCGGTTGCCGGACGCCATCTTCGTGATCGACTCCAACAAGGAGCAGATCGCGGTGCGGGAAGCGCGCAAGCTTGGCATTCCTGTGGTTGCGGTGGTGGACACCAACTGCGATCCCAGCGAGGTCAATTACATTATTCCGGGCAATGACGACGCGCTGCGCGCCATCCGCCTGTTCACCTCGAAGATCGCCGAGTCGATCGCCGAGGGCGTACAGTTGGTGGGCGACAAGCAGTTCGCGGAAATGGCTGCGGATGTTGCGGCGGCTCAGACCGAGCCGGTGGCCGAACAGTATGCGTCGGTGACGGCTGCGGATCCGGACGCCCCGGAGAGTGAAGACATCCGGATGGAAGATCTGCTGGGCGCGGGCACGCGCAAGCGGCCATCCGCTGTGGTGGACGCGGTTCCGGCGGTGGAAGAAGCGGCTGTCGAAAGCAAGACCAACTAATATTTGTGGCTGGCAAGACCCGGGTTCGGCGTTTTGCGGGCCAGGGTGCTGAAAGCTTCCCTCTCTTCAGACCCGCGCGCACTTCGCCGCGGGTTGATTTTTATTCGGGGTGTTTCAGGAATGTTGGGCCCGTGCCCGGCACTTTGCGACTCCCGTTCCGATAACGCGCCCCAGGCGCTTTTCATAGAATAGGAACTTGATATGAGCACATCGGCTGTAAACATCTCTGCTACCCAAGTCAAAGAGCTGCGCGAGAAAACCGGCGCACCCATGATGGACTGCAAGCAGGCCCTCTCTGAGGCCAAAGGCGATCTGGAGGAGGCCATCGTCCTGCTGCGCAAAAAGGGAGTCTCAGTCGCGGCCAAGAAGGCCACGCGTGCCACCAGTGAGGGCGCCGTCGCCAGCTACATTCACGCTGGAGGCAAGATTGGCGTGCTGCTTGAGGTCAACTGCGAAAGCGATTTCGTCGCCCGCACTGAGGACTTCAAGGAATTGGTGCACGACATTGCCATGCACATTGCCGCCAGCGATCCGCGCTACGTCCGCAAAGAGGATGTGACCGCCGCCGACTTTGATCGCGAGAAGGACATTTATCGCACCCAAGCCCTGGCGACTGGCAAGCCCGCCCCGGTGGTGGAGAAGATTGTCCTGGGAAAGATGGAGAAGTTTTACGAGGAAGTGTGTTTGCTGGAGCAGCCCTTCATCAAAGACCAGACGGTCAGCATTGCGCAGTTGATTGCGGTAAAAATCGGCAAGCTGGGCGAGAACATCGCAGTGCGCCGCTTCACCCGCTTCAAGGTGGGAGAGGCCAACTTCACAGTGGCATCCACCACGCCGAAGGCGGAAGAAGGCGGCGAGACGGCCGCGAAGTAATGTTGAGTGGGGGCGACGGAAGTCGCCCCCACTCAACGCCCACCCGCTCATCCCAGAATGATTCATCCCCACTCATCGCACTGCGGCTCTACACACCGGCTCATCCCCCACACTGGCCCATCCCCCCACACCGACTCTTCCCACACAACAACTCATCTCCACAACGGCCCATCCCACACCGTTCCTACGGCGCCGGCGCTTGAACCCGTGGCACTTGCTCAAGCGCACGAGCGAACGGAGCGGTGCGTCAATCTCATGCAATTTGCCTAGCCGCCGGGGGTAGATGGTTATCCGAAGCGCCCCCTTCGAGTTTGTCACCCTGAGCGAAGCGAAGGGCCTGCTTTTCCCGAACTTTGTCATCCCCAGTGAAGCTAAAGATCTGGAGCCCGCTGTCTCAAGCACTCCCACACTTGTCATCCCGAGCACAGCGAGGGATCTGCAGTTTGTCATCCTTGGCGGCATACACAGCGCTGAAGTGCTGGGCTACATTCGGGTGCCCCTCCGGCGAGCCAGGTGGGAGGAAGGTCGTGCGCGCTGGTCGTTGGGAGAAACTGAGGACGCACAACCCGGGCGGTAAACGGCGAGCGGATTTTCTTCCGGAAAACGTTACGGCTACGAAAGGCGCAAAACTTTGCACATAAAAGCTGTAGGAAGCGTTCTAAGGCGTAGTGGACCTTGGAATGACCACCAAGGCCTCCGCGATGCCTATCGTGGCGCCACGGCCTCCCTGAGTGCCATAGCGTGTGTTTTAAGCTAGGGGTCGCACCGCAATTTGCAGTCCGCAGACGGCACAGAACAACGCTTCGGTAGCCAAATCCCCCGCTAAATCCAATGAAATCAATAAGTTATACCGCATTTGTAGCGATTTGCAATTTAGAGGAGATATGGGGCCCGAAAGTTCCCCGCTTAAGATTTGCTGCTTCCTTCACGGCCTCGCCAACATCATGCAACGCCAAAACAACACCCACAGAAAGTGCCTCGCCTTCAAAACTCCCAACGAGGTATTCTTGGATCACTCTGTTGCACTTCAAACGTGAATTCATCCCCTCGCTGCGCTCGGGATGACAAACCTAAAGAAGTCGCGGCGAATTCCGCGCTGCGGGAGGTCCATCCTGCAAATCGACAAACCAAAATCCCACAAACTACAATCGCAGGTATGGGCGGGATGATGCAGGTTTCACCTCAGGCCGAGAAGCAGACGGTTTCCCGGTCCATTTTTATTGGCGTCGTGGTGTTCCTGGCCGCTGCCGGAGCCATTGCGCTGATGATGCGAAGCGAACGCAAGGTTCCTGCTGCTCCCCCAGCCTATGTCGCCAGTCTCAAGTTGAGCGACCTGAAGCTCAGTGCGGCGCAGAATTTCGTCGGCGCGAGTGTGACCTATTTGGACGGCTCCGTGAGCAACACGGGCGAACAGACGGTCGTGCACGCAGTGGTGCGCGTGGTGTTCAAGGACGGCATGGGGCAGACGGCGCAGAAGGAAGAAGTCGGGTTGCGCGTGTTGCAGACCGGCGGACCCTACCCCGACGCGGTGGATCTGAGCGCCTCGCCCCTGGGGCCCGGACAGACCAAGCCTTTCCGCTTGACGTTTGAGGGCATCTCCCAACAGTGGAACCGCGCCGAACCCGAAATTGTGTTTGTGGACGTGAAGTTGAAGTAGGCTAGACTCCGCAAATCCGCATCCGGCCCTCGCTTTCCCGGCGCCTCCTCTACAATGTCCCTGTGCCTGAGAACAAGCCATTCCGGCTGACGGAGTCTGTTAAAGCTGCGGGTTGAGCGTCCAAGCTGAGTCCAGCGGCGCTGGACACGGTGCTTGGGAAATTAGCCCGGCAACACGACCCCAATGTGCTAGTCGGCTTTGATCACGCCGACGACGCCGGAGTGTATCTACTGACGCCGGACACTGCGCTGGTGCAAACAGTCGATTTTTTCACTCCGATTGTGGATGACCCCTACACCTTCGGTCAGATCGCCGCGACCAACTCTTTGAGCGACGTCTATGCGATGGGAGGGCGGCCGCTGACCTCGCTGGCCCTGGTGTGCTTTCCGGACAAGGCAGATCTGGCGATTCTGGAGCGTATCCTAGCCGGTGGCTTGTCGAAGATGATGGAGGCGGGCTGCACTGTGATAGGCGGGCACAGCATTCGCGATGAGGAAACCAAGTTTGGATATGCGGTGACGGGGGTGGTGCATCCGCAGCGGGTGATGGCGAATGCGGGCGCCCAGGCTGGCGACCGGCTGGTGTTTACCAAGGCGCTGGGCACGGGCGTGATTGCGACCGCGATTAAGAAAGGCGCGGCGAAGCAGGAGTGGATTGATGCGGCAGTAAAGTCCATGACCACGCTTAACAAGCTGGCGGCGGAGGTCATCACGTCTGGCGCATGGACCGTCCACAGCATGACCGATGTGACCGGCTTCGGATTGATTGGCCACGCCCGCGAGATGGCGCTGGCGTCGCAAGTGAGTCTTTGCATCCACGCGGACCGGGTGGCGCTGCTCGAAGGAGCCTTGGAATGCGTGAGAGCCAGGCATATTCCGGGGGGATTGAATGCCAACCGGGAGTTTGCGGAGTGCGTGATCGAGTATGGGGCCAAGGTTGCCGACGAGCTGAAGACGCTGTTGTTTGATCCGCAGACCGCCGGCGGGTTGCTGATTTCTGTTGCCGAGCCGGACGCCAAAGCCCTGACCGACGCGCTGAATGTTGCGGGCGTGCCCGCGGTTGAGATTGGCGAAGTTCGGGCAGCCGCCAAGCCTCTGATTCAAGTGGACTAGGCATGTGGACAAGACATGGTGGACTGAGACATTCGGACTGACACATTTAGAGATTTTCCCGCATCTACTGACTTGTAAATTCTTCTGGATCGGGTTCAGTTTCAACCACGCTTCACTCAACGGAGGACTCATCTATGCAAACTCGCGAACTTGGCCGCTCCGGACTTCAGGTTTCTGCCATGGGCCTCGGCTGCATGGGCATGTCGGATTTCTACAGCGGGCGCGACGACCGCGAATCGACTGCGACCATCCATCGCGCATTGGAACTGGGCATCACTTTTCTGGACACCGCCGACATGTACGGGCCCTATACGAATGAAGAGTTGGTGGGCAAGGCGATTGCCGGAAAGCGCGAGGACGTGGTGCTGGCCACGAAGTTCGGAATTGTCCGTGACCTGAACGATCCAACCAAGCGGGGCGTCAATGGCCGTCCCGAGTATGTGAAACAGTCTTGCGAAGGCAGCCTAAAGCGCCTCGGCGTGGACCACATTGATTTGTACTATCAGCATCGGGTCGATCCGGGTACACCGATCGAAGAGACGGTGGGGGCAATGGCGGAGCTGGTGAAGGAAGGGAAAGTGCGTTATCTTGGGCTGTCGGAAGCTGGGGCGAACACCTTACGGCGTGCTGCGAAGGTGCATCCCATTGCGGCATTGCAGACCGAGTATTCGCTGTGGACGCGGGATCCTGAAGAGGAGATTCTGCCGGTTTGCCGCGAGCTTGGGATTGGCTTTGTGGCTTACAGTCCGCTGGGACGCGGATTCCTTACCGGCCAGTTCAAACGCTTCGAGGATTTTCCGCAGGATGATTATCGCCGCTTCTCCCCGCGCTTTCAGGGCGAGAATTTCCAGAAAAATCTCGACCTGGTGCATCGGTTAGAAGAGATTGCGGCGGAGAAGAAATGCAAAGCTTCGCAACTGGCTTTGGCGTGGGTGATGGCTCAAGGCGAAGACATTGTGCCGATTCCGGGGACCAAGCGGCGGACCTATCTGGAAGAAAATGCGGGGGCTGCGGAGATTGTGTTCAGCGAGGTTGACCTGAAGCGCATCAGTGAAGTGATGCCGCATGGGGCGGCGGCGGGGCTGCGCTATCCCGAGGCGATGATGAAAGTGGTGAACTTGTAAAAAGTTAGGACGCCCACGGATCGAAACAGGGCACGTTGGCGCGGGCGGCGGGCGAGAGGTCGCGGCTTACCAAGGTCAGGCCGTGGTGTAAGGCCGTCGCTGCGAGCAGACCATCAATCACCGGAAGAGGTGCACGCGGTGCAGCGGCGGTGAGACGGCCCCAGCGCTCCGCCACAGATTGGTCAACGGTCAGAATTCTCCCTGCAAAGCGGTCCGTCAGTTCCGTATCAAGCCAGGATTCGAGGCGGGCTCTTCGCGAGGAAGAGGGAAGCAACGAAACACCTTTGCGAATCTCGCCCAATGTGAGCACGCTGAGGTGTAGCAGAGATTCGTCGGTGGCCCTGATCCAGGCTACAACTCCCGCATTGGGTTTGGCGCGCACCAGTTCGGAAATCACATTGGTGTCGAGCAGGAACCCGCTCACAGCTCAAGCTCGCGTCCGAAGTCCGGGGTGCGCTCAAGGTTAAGCCGTGCCTCTGCCAGTGGCGACTCGGCGAAGAAATCTACCAGGCTGCGGGGCTGACGCGAACGGGCGCGCACAAGGTCGTAGTCCTTGGCGGAGAGCACGACGACCACATCTTTGCCCTGGCGGGTAACGAATTGCGGGCCTTCGCTGTGGACCCGCCGCACCAACTCACTGAATCTCGCTTTGGCCGTTTGCAGCTGCCAGCGAGGGTACAAGCGAAGCGCTTCTCTTTCTTTTTTTCTCTTTTCCATATGACTAGTCTGACTAGTCAAAGGCTACTATACTGTTTCCCTTCGACGCAACCGCTTTTCCAATCATCTCGAGGGCGAAACCTAGCGGTTTGCGAAACGAGGCTGCCCCATTATCGAGCCCACCGGGACCTGCGCCACCGTCATGTTCATGCCATATTTCGGGCGCAGCGTAATCAAGGGTTGGGGTTGGACCCGGTGCCCCGGGACCATCTGCAACTGCCAATTCTGGGCCAGAGTTGCAATCACCAATACACTCTCCATCCAGGCAAAGGCTTCGCCGATGCACTGGCGGGGCCCGGCTCCGAAGGGAAAATACACGAACTTCGGGCGTTTCGCTTTTTCCTCCGCAGTGAAGCGCAGTGGATCAAAGCGCAGCGGGTCCGGAAAATACTGCTCCTCGCGGTGAGTGATGAACTGGCTGATTAGGAGTGTCGTTCCCTTGGGAAGAAAGTACGGGCCGAGGTGAAAGTCCTCGAGGGCGCGGCGTCCCATCGCCCAGGCGGGCGGATACAATCGCATTGACTCGGCCAGCGCCATCTCGCAGTACTTCAGTTGCGGAACGTCTTGGAGCGTAGGCGTCCGGCCCGCCAGCACCACATCCACTTCCTGCTGCAGAGTGTGGCGAGCGGCGGGATTCTCAGACAGCAAATACCAAGTCCAGGTAAGGGCATTGGCCACGGTTTCGTAGCCCGCCAGAAAAATCGTGATGATCTGGTCGCGCAGTTGCTTCTCTGCCTCTGGGCCTTCCCCGGCGGCTGCCAGCATCATATCGAGCAGGTCGTAAGAGTCGCCGCTGCCACGGCGGCGGCGTTCTTCAATCATGTTGTAAACCACTTCGTCGAGCCGGGCGCGCGCCGGACCAAACGCGCCGACCTTAGGTGCATTCAGGTGCACCAGAGTCTCGACCGCGGGCAGGATGATCAGGTAGTGATACAAATCCATGATCTTGTTGATGGCATCGGCTAATGCTCTGGCTTGTGGCAGAGCCAACTCCGTGCCAAACAGCGTGCGCGCCACAATGCGCAATGTCAGCCGCATCATTTCCTGGGAGATGTCGAGCGTTTCTCCGGCCTGCCACGAGTCACGCAGGCGGACCGCTTCTTCCACGATCGCCTCGGCATAAGCCCCAATTCTCTGGCGATGAAACGCAGGCTGGGCCACCTGGCGCTGCGCCCGGTGCTGACGTCCTTCGCTGGTGATCATGCCCTCGCCCAGCAGCATTTTGGTGCGCTGCACAGTGCGCTCCTTCACGAAATTGTCGTTCTGTACCACCAGAATTTCTCGAATCCACTCCGGATGGTTGACGAACACGATGTGCTCGGGGCCGATCTGGTAATGCGCGATCGGACCAAAGCGGCGCGCCAGTTCCTCGAACAGCGCAATGGGATTCTGGGGCTTAAACTTGCGGAATGCATACCAGAGCAAGTTGTGCTCCAGTCCGGGCGGGAAAGAATAGTTGGGATGGGAACGGCGTTTCCACATGCTCGCTATTGGATGATCACGGGCCGTTGGGCGGACCGCGCGGGTTCGGGACCAGTCAGCGTCGGGAAGCGCCCGCGCAAGTTCAGTACCACTTTTTGCCTGTGATGAAAATCAAGACGCTGGATTTGCTTCGATTTGCCATCGTTGCGGCCCTGCCATCCCGGTTCCTAATGCGTCGACCGCCGACCGGAATCTTATTGAGAAGAAAGAACAAATGGGAATGGGGACTTTACGATGGCGAATTACGTTGTGCTCGGGGCGGCGGGTGGAATCGGATCGGAGCTGTGCCGGCGAATCGTTGCCAAGGGAGATCAGGTTTGGCTGGCCGGGCGGACCGAGGCTCCCCTACAACCGCTCGCGGACTCATTGGGAAGCCAATACTCGGTGCTGGACGCCGGCAGCTTTGAGCAGGTACAGGCTTGCCTGACGACTGCGGCAAGTCATTTCGGCAAGCTCGATGGCGTAGCCAATTGCGTGGGATCGCTGCTTCTGAAACCGGCCCATCTGACCACTGAAGCGGATTGGCAGGCAGTGCTGCAAACCAACCTGACCTCGGCCTTCGCAACGGTGCGGGCGGCGGTGGGAGTATTTCAACAACGGACCGGATCGATTGTCCTGGTCTCTTCCGCAGCAGCTCAGATTGGATTGGCGAACCATGAAGCCATTGCGGCGGCCAAAGCCGGCGTGGTCGGACTGATGCTGGCGGCAGCGGCGTCCTATGCTTCCCGCGGCATCCGCGTAAACTGCGTCGCCCCGGGGATGGTACAAACTCAGTTGACCGCGAAACTGCTGGCCAGCGAAATCATGAAGCGAGCCTCCGCTGGAATGCATGCGTTGGGACGAGTGGGCGAACCAAGCGATGTGGCGGCCGCGATCGAGTGGCTGCTCTCACCTGAGCAGAACTGGGTCACCGGGCAAGTGTTGGGCATCGACGGCGGGTTGTCGCGCATTCGCTCTCGCGCTTGACCACATGGTGGAAGAGTAAGACTATTTGCGGCATACTCCTTAGGCACTTTATGGCAGAGGTGATCATTGTCGGCGCTGGCCTGGCCGGGTTATCCTGCGCCCGCGAACTGGCCCAAGCAAAGATTCCGAGTCTGATCGTGGAAGCCTCCGATGGTGTGGGCGGGCGCGCCCGCACCGACTACCTCGACGGATTTCTGCTGGATCGCGGTTTTCAGGTGCTGCTGACCGCATATCCCGAGGCGCAGCGGTCATTGGATTACGCCGCTCTTCAGTTGGGCCGGTTTGAGCCCGGAGCGTTGGTACGTCTGGCGGGAAAATTTCAGCGGGTTGCGGATCCGTGTCGCCGTCCCAGTTCGAGTTTACAGACCGCATTTTCCCCTATCGGCACGCTGGGCGACAAACTGCGCATCGCAAAGTTGCGCTATCAGGTGACTCGCGGGCCGCTGCAGGCAATTTTTCAATCGCCAGAGACTTCCACTGGTCAGTTCTTGCGAGAGCGAGGGTTCTCGCCGGCAATGATCGAGCGCTTCTTCCGTCCCTTCCTCGGCGGCATATTTCTGGAGAGTGAGTTGCGCACCTCCAGCCGCATGTTTCAGTTTGTGTTCCGCATGTTTTCCGAAGGCCACGCGGCACTGCCGGCGCGCGGGATGGGCGCGATGGCTGAGCAAATGGCATCGCGGCTCCCCCAGGGGACAATTCGCTTGAATGCGCGAGCGACCGAGGTAGCGGCGCAGTCGGTAACGTTGGCGACAGGCGAACGTCTTTCCGCCCGCTCGGTGGTGATTGCGGCCGACCACGCCAATGCTTCCCGGCTGGCGCCATCGCTGCCGCAGGTGGAATCGAAAGGCGCGACCTGCCTGTACTTCGCCGCGGAAAAGGCTCCGATTGATGAACCCACGCTGGTGCTGAATGGCGACAGCAGCGGGCCCGTGAACAGCGTTTGCGTGCCAAATCTCGTGGCCGTCGGATATGCGCCGGCCGGAGCGCACTTGGTGTCAGTGACGGTGCTGGGACAGCGAGAGATGGCGGACGGCCAAATGCAGGCCGCGGTCCGGCAGCAACTCACCAGTTGGTTTGGTCCCGCGGTTCAGCGGTGGCAGCACTTGAAGAGCTACTTCATTCCCGATGCGCTGCCCGAACAGACCAGCGTTGCTTTGGGGGACGGGAGCGCTCGGGCACCAGAAGGCTCGTACGTCTGCGGAGACTTTCTGGATACGGCTTCCATCAATGGGGCGTTGCGTTCGGGGCGGCAGGTGGCCGAGGCACTGGTCACTCGTCGGTGACCGCTGCTCGCTGCTCGCAGGTCGCTGATCGCTGGTCGTTCATCGCTGATGCCGGCGCTTAGTTAGGCTTATGGTTTCGGTGATCAGCCAGATAGCGCAGCATCACACCGTCGCCGGCACCGGAGGATGAACGCTGCTCGCGGCCCAAATGTTCCCGCAGCCTATCGCCCAGTTGAGATCCATTTCGCAGCACTTCCATATAGAACCACAAGTTGTGACGCATGTCGTCCATGGCGGCACTGAGAGCACAGGGTGCATCCATGTCAAGCAACGCGGCCATCGCCTCGGCGACTTCTGAATCGTTGAATGCGACCATGGCCAGGCAGTCCAATTCTTGTTGTAGGGCTTTGATCTCGTTGGCAGCGCGCAAAAGCCGCAGGTAGAGACTCTCGATGAAGTTTGCGTTGTCCATGAGCGGTATCCAATAGCATTATCGGGATGAACCGGCAGTGTCTTGAGGTGACTCTCGTGCATCCCAGCTTTGACGCCTAAGGCCGTATTGGTGACGTGGGCCGACCGCCGAATCGCGGTAACCAATGCCGGTGTGATACAAAGCCGCTGTGACAGATTCGCGTCCGCAACTGGTTCGCGCCGTTGGCCGCTGGAGCCTGGTGGCGCTAACCATCAACTCGATTATTGGCAGCGGCGTGTTTGGGTTGCCCTCGGTGGTGGCCGGACTATTGGGCCGTTGGAGTCCTCTGGCCGTGGTGGTGGCGGGTGCGGCAATGGGCGTGGTCATGGGCTGCTTTGCCGAAGTCGCATCGCAATTCAGTGACGCGGGCGGGCCTTATCTGTATGTGCGGACTGCATTCGGACCGCTGGCAGGAATCGAAGTGGGATGGCTCTTCTACCTGGCGCAGACGGCGGCGCCGGCCGCCAATGCCAACTTGTTTGTCATCTACCTGGGCGAATTCTGGCCCCACGCCAAAGATCCGTGGCCGCGTTTCCTGGTCATCAGCTTGCTCATTGGGATTCTGACGCTGTTGAATGTTCGCGGCGTGAAAGCGGGAGCGCGAGTCAGCGACATCTTCACCATCGCGAAACTGGCGCCGCTGTTGCTGGTGGCCGGCGTAGGCGTGGTTGCGCTGCACGGACACGCGGCGGCGGGCACGCCCTGGCTTGCGACGACGCCACATTCCTGGCTAAGCGCTATCCTTCTGCTTGTATTCGCCTACGGAGGTTTTGAGTCGGCGCTGGCCTTGACTGCCGAAGCCAAAAACCCGCAGCGGGATGTGGTGTTCTCGCTGTTTACGGCATTGGTCGTCTGCGGTGCGATTTATGCCGCGGTGCAATGGGCGGTAGTGGGACTGCTGCAGAACGCAGCGCACACGGATCGTCCCTTGGCGGAGGTGGCGCGCCTGACCATGGGGGAAGGAGGAGCGCGGTTGGTGGCGGTGGGGGCGCTCCTCTCGGTGTACGGATATCTCAGCGCCAAAATTCTATCCATGCCTCGCGTTACTTATGCGCTCGGGCAAAGCGGGGATCTGCCCCAGCAGTTTGCGGCTGTGCATCCGCGGTTTCTCACCCCGCATGTTTCGATCATCATGTTTTCGCTGGTGGTGTGGCTGCTGGCGCTGGCAGGAAGTTTTGGGTGGAACGTGACTCTGTCTGCGGTGGCGCGGTTGCTGTACTACGGATTGGTGTGCGCCGCTCTTCCCGTACTGCGGCGAAAACAGCCGGGGGCAGCACGCTTCCGGCTGCCTGGAGGAGTGGGATTTGCGGGGCTCGGAGTGGTGTTGTGCCTGGTCATGGCGACGCAGTTAGATTTGAGCAAGTCGTTGATTCTGTCAGGCGTAATGGCGGTGGCTTTGGTGAACTGGTTGTGGGTGCGCAAACGCGCTGCGGTGTAGTGAACGGCCGAGCTGGCCGAGGAGGTTGCGTGTTCCGAAGAACGATGTGGCGGATGTTGTGGGCGTGCCTGGTTCCAATCTTTGCTTTTGCCCAGCGCGCACCAGTGTTGAAGCAGGTGGACTTGCCGCATTCCTACTACTGGCGTGAGATGTACGTCCCGCAACTGTCCACCGGACCCAGTTCCGTAGCGTGGATGCCAGACTCAAGCCGCATGGTGTACTCCATGGGCGGCTCGCTCTGGATGCAGGACATCAAGAGTGACACGGCACAGCAATTGACCGCCGGGCCCGGCTACGATTACCAACCCGATTGTTCTGCCGACGGCAATTGGGTGGTATTCGATCGCTACCAGAATGACGCCATTGAGTTGTGGGCGTTGGACCTGCGCAACCAGAATCTGCTGCAGCTCACTCGCGGAGGAGCGGTGAATCTGGAGCCGCGGTTTTCGCCCGACGGCCACCACATCGCATTCGTTTCCACTTCCAACCAGGGACACTTCCACATCTTTGCGGGGGTCTTCTCCGGCGGCGCTCTCAGCAATGTGCAGCAACTCACCCGAGAGCACATTAGCGAATTGCCTCGCTACTACTACAGCCAGACGGACCACGAAATCAGCCCCGTGTGGTCGCCGGACGGTGGCGAAATTGTGTTTGTGTCGAACCGCGGATACATCTACGGCACTGGTGGATTCTGGCGCATGAAAGCCGAGCCTGGCGCCGAGGCTCGCGAGATTCATTACGAAGAGACAGCGTGGAAAGCGCGGTCGGAATTTTCGCCGGATGCCAAACGTCTGGTGTACGCATCTTACCTGGGCCAGCAGTGGCATCAGCTCTGGGTGATGCCGGCGAACGGCGGCGACGCATTTCCCTTGTCGTACGGGAGCTTTGACGCCATCAATCCTCGGTGGTCGCACGATGGAGCAAAGATCGCGTTCATCTCCAACCGCGGCGGAAATACGGCGCTTTGGATTCAAACCATGCCCTCAGGTTCTCAGGCAGAGATCGTGATACGCCAGAGAAAATACATTCGCCCCACCGGCCGCCTGCGGTTGAAGATTGTGGATCTCGTCGGCAAGCCTCTGGCGGCGCGAGTGTTTGTCACCGGCAACGACGGCCGGGCTTATGCGCCGGACGACACCTGGATCTACGCCGACGACAGCTTCGACCGAGGAGAGCGCCCTTTTGAATCTCACTATTTCCAGACTGGCGGCACTTCGGAGAGTGATGTTCCGGCCGGACACTTGACCGTGGAGGTGATGCGCGGCTTTGAATTCCGCTTCGAGCAGCGGCAGGTAGAAGTCACCGCGGGCAAGACCTCAGAGCTGATGGTGAAGCTTCAACCGTTGGATCTCCCTCGCGATGCGGCTACGCAGTGGATCAGTGGCGACGTTCACGTCCACATGAATTACGGCGGAGCTTACCGCAACACGCCGCAGCATTTGGTGGAGCAAGCTGAGGCGGAGAACCTGCCAATCATCGAGGACCTGGTGGTCAACAAAGAGCAACGCATTCCCGATATCGCATACTTCAGCCCTGAGCCCGACCGCGCATCGAATCCGCAGCACCTGCTGCTGCACGGACAGGAATTCCATACCAGTTATTGGGGACATCTGGGACTGCTGAACCTGACCCACAATTTCCTGATACCGGGATACGTGGGATACACCAACACGGCGGCGGCAAGTTTGTATCCGGCCAATGCGAACGTGGCCGACTTCGCTCACGCCCAGAACGCCCTGGTGGGATATGTCCACCCATTTGACACACTGCCGGATCCTGGAAAAGATGCATCGCTGACGGATGAGCTACCGGCGGATGTGGCGCTCGGCAAGGTGGACTACATCGAAGTGGTAGGCTTCAGCGATCACAAGGCCACAGCGGAAATCTGGTACCGCCTGCTGAATTGCGGCTTTCGGCTTCCGGCGGCGGCGGGCACAGATGCGATGGCGAACTATGCCTCCTTGCGTGGGCCGGTAGGCGTGAATCGCGTTTATGTGAATGTGACGCGCGGCCCGCTGAAGATCGAACCCTGGCTGCAGGGACTGAAAGCGGGCAAGACGTTCGCGACGAATGGTCCGCTGTTGGGGTTCACGCTCAACGGCGCTTCGGCAGGTAGCGATGTGAAGCTGCCAGCGGGTAGCGATGAAGTGAAATTTTCCGCGTGGCTGCGGTCGATTGTCCCCGTGGATCACCTGCAACTCGTTTGCAATGGCGAGGTCGCGCGCGATCTGCCGCTCGGTAAAGATCGCACGATGGCAGACATAACTGGGACGGTGCCGCTCGTCGAGTCTGGATGGTGCCTGCTTCGCGCCTATAGCGACCACGCGGAGTATCCGGTGCTCGACATTTATCCTTACGCCACGACCAGTCCAGTTTACGTTAGCGTCGCGGGAAGCAAGCAGCACGCGCATGGCGATGCGGCGTTCTTCGTGACTTGGATCGACCGGCTGATCTCTTCCGCACAGTCAAATCATGACTGGAACACCGCAGAAGAAAAGGAAGAAGTGCTGGACTTGCTGCAGCGGGCGAGTGAGGTGTACCGAAAGCTAGAATAAAAAAACGTGGCCCTACCGGATAGGTCACAGTAAACCGCAAAAAAACGCCCACAGGATCTCTCCCGTGGGCGTAGTTCTGTGGTCGATACTTTTCCCGAAAGCCTAATCTCGCTCCCAGGGGTTCTCTCGCTCCATCTTGGCTGACGAAGCTCCACCGCTGGCGTGCATCTTCTGCCAGTCATCTTCGCTCATCACCTTGATGGCTTCCATTTTTTTCGCCGTCAGGTCCTTGTTGATGGCCGGCAGATCCTTGTCCGCCATGCTCTTGAACTGGTTCAGCACGTCCTCCAGTTCCTTGCCTAGCGATTCGGTGCGGGAATATTCCTGGGCGGAAGGCCGGCCTTCGTAGTTGTTGACCGAGCCGTACAACTGGCCCATCAACTCGCGAATGCGTTCTTCCCCCGTGATTGCTCCACCTTCTTTGGTGGCCACAATCTTGCCACGCAAAGTTTCGGTGCCCTTCGCCAACTTCTGCAAGCGAGCGTGCAACGGATCTTTCTCCGCTACTTTGGCTGCGCGAGCATTCGCCTGGTCGCGAACCCCTTGGATCGCATCCGTGGTATAGGTCATTCGGCCCAGAAGCTTGTAGAGCTTCATGGCCAGCTCAAACTGCGCCTTGCGATCTTCCAGTGTGAACTTGGCGCGCGGGTCAAGCTCGACCTTCAGCGGCATGGTGTAAACCTGGTCGCCCTTGGTCATCTTGACCGTGTAGGTGCCAGGCAACACGCGAGGACCACGTCCGGCTTCGAACAGCGCCTGGGCGGCGGGAGGAACCTGCGGCGGTGGCAACAACATCGACCAGCGAGCCTGGTTGAGTCCGCGGTGTTTGCTGCCAGCGACCGAGTCCACAACTTTCCCGTCCTGGTCCAGGATGTCGATTTTCAGATCGCCGAAGATGTGACGTCCCCGTTGGTAATAGGTGATGAGGGCGTCGCTTGGGCGCTCGGGGGCGGAAAAAGTGCCGTCTCCTTCCGGCCAACCACTAAATGCGTTGAAGTACTGAATTGCGGGGCGGCCCGGAACCAGCGCCGCTTCTTTGGCCATGGTTTCGGAGCCGAGCGCGCGCCACGGAGTGATGTCGTCGATAATCCAGATGCCACGACCGTGTGTCGCGAGCACCAAGTCGGAATCCCGCGCTTGCAGTGCCATGTCGCGCACCGCAGTTGCCGGAAAGTCACTGCCCCGGTACTGCGCCCAGCGCTGCCCTCCGTCCACAGAGACGTACAGGCCGAGTTCCGTGCCTAAAAACAGCAGATTTGGATTGACCGTGTCCTCCTTGATGACGTGAGCATACCCGCGCACGCCGCTGTCCTGAGTATTCAGCGCGGTCCACGTCTTGCCAGAGTCAGTGGTCTTGTAGGTGTACGGCTTCATGTCGCCGAAGGTGTGGCGATCAAACGTCGCGTATGCCGTCGCTTCGTCGAAACGGCTGGCCTCGACCGTAGACACCCAGGAGAATTTCGGAAGACCCGGCACATTGCCGACAACGTTGGTCCAGGACTTGCCGCCGTCGCGGGTGATTTGCAGGTTTCCGTCGTCAGTGCCGGCCCAGATGGTCTGGCCGTTCTTTGGAGACTCGGAGATCGAGTAAATGGAGGTGTGCATTTCGGCCGAAGAGTTGTCCACCGTGACTCCGCCAGACTCTTCTTGCTTCTGCTTTTCCGGATCGTCGGTGGTGAGATCGGGAGAAATGCGCTGCCATGACCCGCCATGATCGCGCGACCGGAACAAGTAGTGCGCACCGATGTAGATGGTGCCTTTCTCGTTGGGACTCATGTGGATGGGCGTGTTCCAGTTGAAGCGCAGCTTCTTCTCGCCATACTCGGGCTGCGGCTTGATGGGGCGGATTTCGTGGGTGATGCGGTTGACGCGGCCAATTTCGCCGCCCTGGGCCTCAGCATAGAGATAGTTGGCGTCGGACGGGTCTTCAAACATCCAGAAGCCGTCGCCGCCAAACATGTTTTCCCACCGTGAATTCGTGACCCCTCCGGGGTAGGAAGAATCGCCGACCCACGAACTGTTGTCCTGCAACCCACCATACACATGGTAGGGATCGGAGTTGTCCACGCTCACGTGGTAGAACTGCGAAACCGGCAAGTTGAATTCGCGGTTCCAGCGTGAGCCGCCATCCACGCTGTACCACAAGCCGCCATCGTCGCCGGCAAAGATGATCTGCGGATTCTTGGGATTGATCCACACGTCATGGAAATCGCCGTGAGCGCCGCCTGAGGCGCGGCTAAAGCTCTTGCCGCCGTTGGTGCTCAGCAGCAGAATAAGATCGGGTTTGAAAATTTTGTTTTCGTCCTTTGGGTCAACAATCAAGTTGCCGAAGTAGAATGAGCGCCAGGTCATGTACTGGCTGGCATCCAGCTTGTTCCAGGTGCTGCCGCCATCATCGGAACGAAACAGCGCGCTCTTTTTGGATTCAATATTGGCATAGACGACGTTCGGTTTGCCGGGCGCGACGGCCACGGCGATGCGGCCGTAAGGCTTCTCCGGCATACCTTTGTTGTTAGCCGAAGTGAGCTCGGTCCAGTGCTCGCCACCATCGGTGGACTTGAACAGGCCGCTACCGGGGCCGCCGGAACGGAACGTCCAGCCTTGGCGGCGGAAGTCCCACATGGAAGCAAACAATGTGTTGGGCTCTTGCGGACTGGAGGCCAGCAGCGCGCAACCAGTTGAACCGTTGGCTCCCGCCAGGACTTTCTTCCAGCTCTTGCCGCCGTCGGTGGTCTTGTACACGCCGCGCTCGTCACTGTCATTCCACAAATGTCCCGCCGCGCAGGCCCACACGGTGTTGCCGTCTTTAGGATCGATGATGATCTTGGCGATGTGCTCCGAATCACCCAGGCCAACCTTGGTCCAGTTGTCGCCGCCGTCGGTCGACTTGTAGATGCCGTCGCCTACGGAAACGCTGTTGCGCATCCAGGCTTCTCCGGTTCCCACCCAAACCGTCTTGGGGTTTGCTTTATCAATCGCGACTGCGCCAATAGACTGCACGCTCTCGCGGTCAAAGACTGGCTTGAAGGTAGTGCCGCCGTTGACCGACTTCCACACCCCGCCGCTGGCGGCGCCGGCAAAGACGGTGATGCGGCCATCCTGTTCAATCGCATCCACCGCCGCAATGCGTCCGGCCATGGTGGCAGACCCGATGTTGCGCGCGGCCAAGCCGGAAATTGTGGCCGCATCAAAGCGGACCGGTGCTTGGGCGAACGCGGCGGCCGCGACGAGGAGAAGAGTGAAACTAAAAAACAAATTACGCATGCGAGATGTCATCTTTTGGGTCCTGTGACTTCGAAAATGGAATTCGTAATTTCATGACCGGGAACGGAAAATGACCAGCGCTATTTCTTGGCTGCATCTTTCTTCAGCGACGCTGGCACGGCAAAGTCAGACTCAGCAAGCGGCACATTGACTTCGATCTTTTGAACCGCGATGTTCTGCCAGGAACTTGGATCGTTCTTGGGGCCGGATGAGATGGAGTAGGGGAACATCACGCCCGCCACCGGCTTGTAGGAACCGAAGTCGGTCGTATTCTCGCGTACCGAGCCGCGCACAAAGTACTGCGTGTCCACGCGAATCTCCACGAAAGTGTCGGGATCGAGGTAGTAATAGGCGATGTCGCCATTCTTCAGCGTGACTTTCAAGCGGAGCGCGTCGTCGCCGTCCACCACATCGTGACCGAGGTATTCCACCTTATTGCCCTTGGCCTTGTAATCGACCAGAGGGCCATCCAAGTCCGACACAAAGGCGAGGTCGTGCAGATCGTCTTCGCCCATCAGTTCTGGATCTTTGTGGCCGCCGAAGGGCTGAATTTGCCAGCCCGCGCTTCCGTCATAGGCTTGCGTTGCGGTCATGCCCTGGATGGAAAAGCTCTGCTTCACCATGCCGGGACGCATGCTCTGCTGGCCGACGGAAAACTTGAATCCGCCATTCGAGCCTTCGCCCGTCATGCGGATACTCTTGATGGCCTTGATCTTGTCCAGGCCTCCCTTGGCGGCAATGTTTTTTTGCACTAACTCATCGGCGGTCTGGCTGAAGGCAAATGCGCTCAGGCAGAGAAGGATGCTGAAAATGGCCAGGCGAAAACGCATGGAACAGGCTCCTGTGGTGAGAAGATTTTCGAAAATCGGTTGATCTGAAACTTGACGCAGTGCTTTCCCTTCACTTGGACGGCGCCGCTCGGAAAGCGTGAGCAGGCTGGCAAAGTTGTGTCCGCATCGCCGCCATCTTATTCATAGCGCAGTGACTCGATGGGGTCTAAATTAGAGGCTTTCCAGGCGGGATAGATGCCAAACACCAAACCCTCGAAAGCCGCCGCGGCCAGCCCGAACAGCGCCCAGAAAGTGGACATGCGCGCCGGCAAACTGGTGAAAAAGATGGGAATAATCCAGGTGATCATCGCGCCCAGCGCAACCCCAAGGATGCCGCCAATGGCGGTGAGCGTAATCGCCTCCAGAGTGAACTGGAGCAGGATGTCGGCCTTGCGGGCGCCCACTGCCTTGCGCACTCCGATCTCGCGCGTCCGCTCGGTCACCGAAACCAGCATGATGTTCATCACTCCGACCCCGCCCACCACCAATCCCACGCTCGAAACCGCAAACATGAACACAAAGATCGCACCCGTGAGCTGGTTCCAGGTGTCTGACAGCGAGTCGGGCGTGAAGACGTCAAAGTTGTCTTGTTTGTCGGGCGCCACCTTGCGCCGCCGCCGCAACAGTTCGCGGACCTCGTCAATGGTTTTAGGCACGTCCGCCTGGGACGTAGCCTTGATGCTGATCCAGTACGCTTTCATCTCCGGGTGCAGCTTCTTGAATGTGGGCAGCGGAAAATACACGATGTTGTCTTCCGGGTTCTTGCCCCCGCCAAACACGGACTTCTGCACGCTGGCCACGCCGATCACTTCAAACAGCAGGCCATCAATAGTTACTTCCTTACCGATTGCGCTCGAACTACCGAACAGCTCGTCCACCGTGTCGTGACCCAGGATCACCACATTAGAACGGTGCTCTTCATCGACCGTGCTGAACCACCGGCCGGCATCGAGCTTGGTGTCGAACACGTCTTTGGCGGCCGCCATGTCACCTTCCAGAATCGTGTTTTTCGCCTTCCGGTCGCCGTATTTCACCGCGTAAGTGCCGATGCCAAATTCGGGACGAAAAAATCGCAAACCGGCGTTGACCGCCTTCACGTGCGGCAACTCCTGCATGGCTTCAGCGTCTTCGTAGGTCAATTCCTTCCGCTTGCGGATTTCTTCTGACGGACGTCCAAAACTGAATGCCGGGATGTGAAAGGCGAAGACCACGTCGGAGCCCAGGCTGCTGACCACTTCTTTCACGTTGTTGTTCAGCCCCTGGACGATCGACGAAATTCCAATGACTACGGCCACGCCAATGACGATTCCAAGCACAGTCAGACCGGAACGCAGCTTGTTGCCGCGAATCGTATCCAGCGCCATCCGGACTATTACGCCGTAATCGCCTCTTTGCATACCGCAATCACTCCCGAACTAAGTTTCGAAACGCAATGCCGTAATGGGGTCGAGCTTGGCGGCCCGCCGCGCCGGATACACCCCAAAAAACACTCCAACGCTAGTGGAGACGATCAACCCTGCCATCACTGCCCACAACTTGATGGCCGATGGCATACCGATCAGCGCCGTGATGCCCTTGGCAAAGACAATGCCGAACAAGACTCCTACCGCGCCGCCGATCAATGCCATGGTCGCGGATTCGATCAGGAACTGAAGCATCACATCATTTGAGCGGGCGCCCATAGCCTTGCGAATCCCGATTTCGCGGGTACGCTCGGTCACCGACACCAGCATGATATTCATGATGACAATGCCGCCCACGAGCAGGGAAATCGCCGCAATTCCAATCATTGCAATAAAAAATGTGCCGCTGAAATTCGACCAGATGCCGAGCAGACTGGCATTGGTTTCCGCATCGAAGCTATCGTCGGCTCCCGGCGCATCGTGGCGACGGGCTCGCAGCGCCACCCGCACTTCATCCATCGCCGTCTCGAGCGTGACCCCCGCCCCGGCCGCTTTGCCCGCAATGCGGATCGGGTTGTTGCTGTGGGAGCCATATTGCTTTAGCGACATCGTGATGGGAATCATGGCCCAGTTGTCGAGGCTCTGGCCCAGCGTCTTGCCCTTCTTCTTGCCGACGCCGATAATCTGGTACTCCCAGCCGTCGATGCGAATGTCCCGGCCCAGCGGATCCAGGCCAGGCATCAGGTTCTCTACAATGTCAGGCCCCACCACCACCACGGGGGTTTTGTTGTCCACATCGGTTTCGTTTACGAAACGTCCAGCCACCAGATCGGTATCATAGATTGAAGACATCTCGGGGCTGACCCCGCGCACCGAGGTATCGCCGGACGATTGCCCCCCGTAAGTCACTTTTCCGGTTTCATTTCGGGTGGCCACGCCCACGAAGACGCAGTGCTTGCATGAGTCCCGCGCCGCCAGATAATCCTCGTAGGTCAGGTCTTTCCGCTTTTCCGCTTCCAGAAAATGCTCCACGTTTGTGACTGCCGGCGAAACCTTAAACACGATGAAGACGTCCGCCCCCAAGTTAAAAATCTTCTCCGCCACGTACCCGTTAATTCCGTTGACGAAGGTCACAACGGCGATGACCGCAGCGACGCCAATCACGACACCCAACAGGGTGAGCGCGGAACGCAGCTTGTTGACCCACAAGGACTGCAACGCGATGCGAATGGATTCGCTAAAGTTCATGCATGTTCCTAGTTACGCAGAGTCGGGGCTGGGAGTTCCCTGAAGATGGTTTTGCCTCTGGTACAGGCCGTTTCGCGAAACCACCCGAGCGAACCCTTATGAATTTAACACGTTGGGCGGGTCCGGAGAGGGGACCCCGTGCCAGCCCGCCAGCGGATGTGGTCTCTCCTCGCATATAATCAACGGGTTGGCAGCCGGACCGGACGATCGCTCTCGCAAGAGGGAGGAAAGTCCGAACTCCGCAGGGTAGTGTGCCGGATAACGTCCGGGACGGCGGGTTCAAGCCCGTTGGACGGCAAGTGCCACAGAAAATAAACCGCCGCGGCCGCAATGCCGGGGTAAGGGTGAAAAGGTGCGGTAAGAGCGCACCGCCGCCGCATTAATGTGGCGGGCATGGTAAACCCCACACGGAGCAAGACCAAATAGGGAGGAAAACCGCTTCGGCGGTTGCGTGCCTACCCGGCGCGCCAAACCTCCGGGTAGGTCGCTAGAGCCTCGCAGTAATGCGAGGCCCAGAGGAATGATCGTCCTGCTGGTTCACTCCGGCAGACAAAATTCGGCTTACAGGTCCGGCTGCCAAACGATGTATTATGTCTTAGTCTTGCGTTTTCGAGAGTTTATTTTCGACAAATTTGTCGATTTGTGTCCACATAAAGCCCACGATCTGGCATCCTAGGTACTGAAGAGTGCGAGTGTTTGCACTTCTTGGGAACGTCAAGATCATTACCAACCCGCTACGCAGCGGAGGATTCTACTTTCTTCCGTGGGATGTGTTCCGCAAGCCCGGCCTGTGACATCCAACGCACCGGAATGTCTTGAGTCTCTCTTGGCTTTGGTGTGGCAACCGCCGCACGGGTATTTCAGTGAGATTCATACTGCTTAATCGAGGCGCTGCGATTGTCTGAAAACCAACTGTCATGCCTGTGGAATGAGCCCTCTCTAGATCCACAATACCGGGCTGCGGTTTCCCTGCATAGCCACACCAACTTATCCAAAGAGAGCCTCTATTTCATCCCGGCGTTCGCGCGGAGGCATCCCCTGCTGCATTGGGCATTGCAACGTCAGTGCCGGCGCTCGACCGTACCCGTGGATCTCGACCGCGCCTACTGGACTCCGCCGCTCACCGCGAAAGCTGCCTATGGCGTGGAGAAGCGACAGATCGAAGATAAATTGGGATTAGCAGGCCTGGTGTCCCTGAGCGACCATGACAGCATTGAAGCCCCCACGGTTTTGCGCGTCGTGCCTGAGACCAGTCACATCCCGTTTTCGCTGGAGTGGAGTGTCCCATTTGAAGGCGCGATGTTTCACCTGGGAGTGCACAACCTTCCGCCCGCTCAGGCGCAAGCGATCGTCTCGAAACTTGCCGCTTACACCGCGGCGCCTGTCCCGAATGATCTTTCCGGCCTCCTGGCGATGTTGAACGAGAATCCCGGCGTACTAATCATCGTGAATCATCCCCTGTGGGACCTCTGCCGCACCGGGATGGAGCCACACCGCGAAAGCCTGGAACGGTTCCTGCACGACCACATCGAGTTCCTTCACGCTTTTGAGCTTAACGGTACGCGGAGCCGCGCCGAGAACAACAGCGTCATGAAATTGGCTGGGCAGTGGCAACGCCTGATCATTTCAGGGGGAGACCGGCACGGACGCGAGCCCAGCGCCGCCCTCAATTTGACCCGCGCCGCATGTTTCTGCGAATTTGTTCACGAGATCCGTGTCGAGAAGCGCAGCCACGTTTTATTTATGCCGCAGTATGCTGAACCGCTGTGCCTTCGGACCCTCCAAACCTTGCTCGACGTAATCAGCGACTATCCAGAATATTCCGAGGGCTGCCGCCGTTGGGACGAGCGCGTGTTCCATCCCGACCCAGTCACTTTGCTGGACCGTCCGGTCTCTTCTTACTGGAACGCGCCTCCTGTTTTCCTAAATCGGATTTTCTTCGGCATTCGCATGTTGGACAATGCTTCCGTGCGCCGGGCTGCGCGGCAGATGTTCAAGAACAAAGTGGACCTGCATCTTCCAGCCGAGACCGCGTATGAGGCCAGTTTATGAGGGTCGCCAGCCGCGGGCCGTTGCGAATCGCCTTCTTTCCCGACGCCTATAATGAAGTGGACGGTGTGGCCCATACCGCCCGCCACTTTGAGGCCTTTGCACAAGAGCGCGGCCTTCCATTTCTCACCATCCACGCTGGTCCGCAGCGCCGAACCGTGGTTGAGGGTAGTGTGACCCGAGTACAACTTCCCCGCGGCCCGTTCACTTTCCCGCTCGACCAAACACACCACTTTGACCTGGCGTTCATGCGTCATGCTGGCGAGGTGGCGCGTCAGGTTCGAGACTTCGATCCTGACGTCGTGCACATCACCGGCCCAAGTGACTTGGGGATGCTTGGGGTATGGATTTCCTACAGGTTACAGGTCCCCCTCGCCGCAAGCTGGCAAACGAATTTACATCAATACACCCGCACTCGCCTGGCGTCGAAACTGGATTTCCTGCCACTGCCGTGGACCACAAGACTCCTGGATGCCGCAGAGCATTGGAGTTGGCGCGGCGCCACGCGATTTTACAAAATCCCGCGTTTGCTGTTCGCTCCTAACCACGAAATGGTTCGCGAGCTCGGTCTGGCAACCGGCAAACCCTGTTTCCCAATGTCGCACAGTGTCGACACCACCGCATTTAACCCGGCGTTCCGTCGCCGGCAGAGTGGCCCTTTCCGCATCGGTTATGTGGGCCGGCTCACCGCCGAGAAAAATGTTCGTCTTCTCGCCCATCTGGAGCAAGCCTTGCTTGCACGCGGCCGCGACAATTTTCAAATCGTGATCGTAGGCCAGGGAGCGGAAGAAACGTGGCTCCGCCAACACATGAAGACCGCCGAATTTACTGGTGTGCTGACCGGTCGCGTTCTGGCCGAAGCTTTCGCCGATATGGATCTGTTTGTGTTCCCGTCGGAGACGGACACCTTCGGATTAGTGGTGCTTGAGGCCATGGCCTCCGGTGTCCCCGCATTGGTTTCCGCAGCGGGGGGACCCAAGTTCACCGTGGACCACGGGCACACCGGATTTGTGGCGCGCGACTTCAACGAATTCGTGGGGTGTACCGACTTGTTGCTGACCCGGCCCGAGCTGCTGGCTCCCATGCGAGTCGCCGCCCGTCGGCATGCCCTGTCTACGTCGTGGGAGCGAATTTTTGAAGGCATGTATTCGGCTTACCAGGGCTGCATCGGCACTGGCTGCCTCGCCGACCCCTCAATGCTCGATGTCGCCGAGGTTTGACCTAGAGATTTTTGGTTTGTGCCCGAAGGTCTGAGTTTTATTTTCCCGGTTGTTTGGGTTGGAATGCGCTGTTTTATGAAAACTTATTTACATCAACGTGGCTGGCTCCTCCTTATTTGGGTGGGAATCGGCTCGTTATTTCCGCAACCGAGTCAGGGCCAATCGCGCGCCGTGTCCGCTACTGCGGCCCAGCTCACCCCCGACCAAGTCGTCACTCAGTTGGTTCGCCACAACGCCGAGCGCGCCAACGCATTGGGAAGTTATCGTAGCCGGCGTCTGTACACGGTGGATTATGTGGGGTTTCCCATCCATCTTCACGCTTCCATGCTGTTGGACATGACTTACACCGCGCCCGACAAAAAGGAATTCACCATCATTTCCAAAAGCGGCAACGAGTGGCTGGTGGATCGCGTCCTGAAGCGCTTGGTGGAGAGTGAGCGGGAAGCGTCCGAGGGAGACAACTGGAAGCGTAACGCCTTGACCACCCAAAATTACAACTTCACCCCCGCTGCGGATGACGGCGTCAGTCGCGATTGCTCTTACGCTCTCGCTGTCGAACCCAAGGTCCCCAGCAAGTTTCTCTATCGCGGAAGGGTCTGGGTAGACTCGACGGACTTCGCAGTTTGCCGTATCGAAGCCGAGCCCGCCAAAAACCCGTCAGTGTGGATCAAGCGAACCGAGATTCATCATACCTACGCGAAGGTCGGAGATTTCTGGCTGCCTAAGGAAAATAAAAGCGTCTCGACCATCCGAGCCGGGGGCCGAGCCACGTTGACCATCGAGTATCAGAATTACCAGATTCTGGCCGCCCGCCCGGTGCGGGCCACCGAAGGTCGGACGCCCGTGCAATCCGCTGGAGGCCTTCGTTAATTTCGGGTTAAAATTGTGCCTGGCCGACGCCGCAGTGCGACTCTGCAATACACTGAACCGAAGCAGAAGTTTTTGGGGACGATATGGCGATTGTATTAGAACGCATCCGGGGCAAGGCCGATGAGGTTCTGCGCTACCCAACCGCGCAGAGGTTGCAAGTGTATTTTGTGGGAGCCGCCGTGCTCTTTGCATCCCTCGGTCTGGGCGAAGCAGTGTACCGGCTCCTGTTCTCGGATTTCGATGGCGCCAAAGACCGCCTTCCGATCGAAGCCTTCTTCGGCTTGGTTTTTGCCTGGCTGGCCACCAAGCTCGCCCGCAGCGCTTATCAACAGCGTAAAGAAACCAACGCGCGGCTCAATTTGATCTGGGACCGGAACCACCAGATCCGCCACGCGGTTGAGGCCATCTGTCCTCAGGCCCACGCCTCCAAGAACCAGCAGTCCATCAGGGTCATTCGCGAAGAAGTTGAGCGCATTGAGGGCGCCCTGAAGGACGTCCTGCCGCGGTAGTCCCGTCGAAGTTTCGTGACCCTCACTTCACGATCCAAGGCCACGCTCCAAATTCACGCTCTGAAGCCAAGCTCCGTAGCTTGAGCCACCGCAGCACCGCACTCCTTGCCAGCCCGCAGCGCGAGGCATGACATTTGTCAGGCGCGCACCGTGATGTTTCGCACTGGTGCGGCTTCGCGCTGACCGCCATCATGAATTCATCAGTCGAACAAGGAGTTCACCGATGATGGCAACCCAAACAGAAGTTCGAACCACCGCCAAACCGCCGGCCGGCGCCATTGTGGCCCGGCTGGCAAAAGTCACCAAGAACTATGGCCCGATAACCGCGCTGCGCGAAGTTGATTTCGCGGTCCATGCGGGAGAAGTCGTCGCCCTGCTCGGCCCTAACGGCGCCGGCAAGACCACTGTCGTGCGCAGCCTGCTCGGCTTGTGCAGACCCGCTTCAGGCAACATCAGCGTGTTTGGCGGAGATCCCAACCAAGCTGCGATCCGCATGAGGATTGGCGCGATGTTGCAAGTGGCGCGTGTGCCTGAAACCTTGAAAGTGTGGGAACACATTGACTTGTTCTCGAGCTACTACTTGCATCCCCTTCCGCTCGCGGAGACTCTGGCGGCCGCCGGGCTCACCGCCCTCAAGAACCGCAAGTTTGGCGATCTCTCAGGCGGACAGAAGCAGCGCGTCCTTTTTGCCCTGGCCATATGCGGCAATCCTGATTTGTTGTTCCTCGACGAACCCACCGCGGGACTCGATGTGGAAGCGCGGCGCAGCGTTTGGACCGAAATCCGCAAATTAGTGCAGCAGGGCAAGACGGTGCTGCTCACCACCCACTATCTGGAAGAAGCCGACGCTCTAGCCGACCGCATCGTCGTCATCAACCGTGGAAGCGTGATCGCAGAGGGCACTTCCGCAGAGATCAAAGCGCGCACGTCCGGTAAGCGGGTCCGCTGTGTGACGCAACTGACCGCCGAGGAGGTTCTGGCACTGCCCGGCGTCACTAGCGCCAAGCAAGATCGCGAAGCGCTTGACCTTCACACCCTGCGGCCCGAAGCTGTGATCCGTGAACTGCTGGCCCGCGACCCGCAACTGTCAGGCCTCGAAGTAACCAGCGCCGGCCTGGAAGATGCTTTTCTGGCCTTGACCCGCGAAGATAATGCACAGAATTCCACCATGGAGGTGATTCGATGAGCACTACTCTAGCCACGATGCCCACTCTCAGCCGCGGCCGATCGCTCCGCCAGACCATCAATGTGTACGGGAAGGAAGCGAAGTATGAATTTCTGAAACTGTTGCGCTTTCCCATGTATTCAGTTTCGACCATCTTGTTTCCGCTCATGTTCTACGTGCTGTTTGGACTGGTTTTTGGCAGACAGCAAATTGGCGGAATGAGTCAGAGCACCTATTTGATCGCCAGCTACGGCACCTTCGGTGTGATGGGCGCTTCGCTCTTCGGCACCGCCGCAGGCTTGGCGGCGGAACGCGGCCTGGGGTGGATGCAAGTCAAGCGGGCCAGTCCCATGCCACCCTTTGCCTATTTTTGCGCCAAGTTCGCCATCAGTATGGCGTTTAGCGCAATCGTAGTGCTGCTGTTGGTGTTGCTGGCGGTCTCGTTCGGGGGCGTCACTCTCTCTGCGGTCGAGGCGGTGAAGTTATTGGCTACGCTAATCGCCGGTTCGATTCCTTTCTGCGCCATGGGACTGGTCATCGGGTACTTCGCCGGGCCCAACTCCGCTCCGGCCACGATCAATCTGATTTATCTTCCGATGTCGTTTTTGTCGGGCTTGTGGATTCCCTACATGTTCCTGCCCAAGCTGATGCAGAAGTTCGCTTTGGTGCTGCCTCCGTACCACCTGTCGCAGCTGGCGCTGAGCGTCGTCGGCGGGGGCCGGCATGAAGCCAACTGGGGACACTGGCAGGTCTTAATCGCATTCACTCTGATCTGCCTGGGGTTCGCCTATTGGGGATTCCTCCGCGACGAGGGAAAGATTTATGGCTAGCCAGTGAAACAGGGTAGGCTTATCGGGAGACGGCCATGAACATTTTCAAAGACGAGCATCACGGGTGGATGCCACTGGTATGGCTGGCGTACCTGGTGTTTTTTTTCATCCACCCCGTCGCCGATCGAGTGAGCGCGCGCGAGTGGGTGGCAACTCTGCTAGCGGTCGCCGCGTTCTTGCCGCTCTATTTTTTCACCTATCGCGCCGCGCCAGCTTGGTGCTACTTTACGGTTGCGGGCATCGCCCTGCTCGGGCTTGGGTTTGCTCCGTTTAACCCCGGGGCCTCGTGTTTCATCATTTACGCGGCCGCCTTCCTGCCTTTTATTGTGGACAGCGAACTCGGCGCAGTTACCTTGCTGGTTGGTCTGATGGCGCTGGTCGGCATCGAAGCGCGAGGGCTGCACCTGCAACTGGGATTCACCATCCCCGCGGTCTTCTTTTCGGTTTCAATCGGCGTCGGCAACATCTTCTTCGCCCAGCGTTCTCGCTCTCTCGAAAAATTGAAGATGGCTCACACGGAGATTGAATTCCTGGCTAAGGTGGCCGAGCGCGAACGCATCGCCCGCGACCTACATGACGTGCTGGGACACACGCTGTCGTTAATCACGTTGAAATCAGAACTGGCGGGCAAGCTGATGGACAGCAATCCGGCACAGGCGAAAGCGGAGATTGCGGACGTGAAGCACACCGCCCGGAAAGCTCTGGCCGAAGTGCGCCAGGCCATCGGCGGCTATCGCGCCACCGGCATCGAAGAGGAATTCCGCCATGCCAAGGCGACGCTTGAGACAGCCGGCGTCAAAGTCGAGTGTCAGCGTGCGCCACTGACGCTCCCTCCCACGCAAGAGAGCGTATTGGCCCTGGCCCTGCGCGAGTCGGTGACCAATGTCTTGCGCCATTCCCGCGCCCAGCATTGCCAGTTGCGATTGGACCAGTCCAATGGTCACTGTCGCCTGGAGGTGCACGATGACGGTCGCGGTGGGTCCCAGGTGGAGGGCAACGGCTTGCGCGGCATGAGAGAGCGAGTGGAAGCGCTAGGAGGAAGCTTGGCCCGCGACACCAGCGCGGGAACTCGCGTCACGATTCTGCTTCCCGTGACCCCTAGAACGGAAGTCGTCTCCGCGTGACCATCGCGCCGAAAAGCGGCCGGAAGATGATCCGCGTGGTGATCGCGGAAGATCAAGTGCTCATCCTCGGAGCGCTCGCGGCTCTGCTGGAAATCGAAGGCGACATTGCCGTCGTAGCCCGGGCCCGCGATGGCCAGGAAGCTCTGGCTGCCGTGCTCGCCCACAAGCCGGACGTATTCATCACCGACATCGAAATGCCCCAGCTCAGCGGGCTCGACGTAGCCGCCGAACTCAAGCGGCAGCGTACTGGCACTCGCGTGATCATCGTCACCACCTTTGCCCGCGCCGGGTACCTACGCCGCGCGCTTAATGCGGGAGCTTCGGGCTATCTGCTGAAAGACAGTCCGGCGGAGAAGCTGGCCGACGCGGTGCGCCGCGTGCATCAAGGACTTCGCGTGATTGATCCCGAACTCGCCACCGAGGCCTGGAGCGAGCCTGACCCGCTGACCGACCGCGAGCGGCAGGTGCTGCGTCTGGCTGGCGAAGGCACCGCCACCGGAGAAATCGCCGAGCAGCTGGGGTTATCGGAAGGCACGGTGCGGAATTATTTGTCCGAAGCCATCAGCAAACTCGGCGCCAACAACCGGGTGGATGCTGCCAGGATCGCGCGCGCCAAGGGTTGGTTGTAGGTGATTATCAGTGGAGGGATTTGAGGCGCAGCTGCGGTTGTAGTTGCACCCCCACGCAAAGTTACCTTGAACACAGTGCCGGCATGGAACGATCCGCCGGTGACACTCGTGCAGAAGAGACCGGGAAATGGAGTCCAGACCAACCCTCCGCGGGAAGGGTGCATGAGAAACCTGGACAAGATGGACTTGTTAGCACCCTCGGGGATTCGGGCCTGGACAAGCGAACCCGTTGCCGGACCCTCAAGATCAGCCGAGAGGATATGCGCTAAAATCGCTGGAGGCGCGTATAGTAGGTGATTCGCCAGGGCCAAACACGGCAAGAAGAAGGAGCCAACCTTGAAGAGAGCTCTTGTTCTCAGTTTGCTGATTTACTCGACCATAGCATCGGCAACGGTTGCCGTATTTCCTAAGGGAGTGACCTTCCCCAGTCAAGTGGTCGGAACCAGCGGGCCGATTCAGTATGTCACCGTGTACAACATCGGGACGAACACGTTTACCATCAGCACAGACAACATTAATCAAAGCGTGTTCAAGATTGTGGCCGGTACGGTCCCCTACACGCTGGCCCCGGGGCAGACGGTCACGTATTCCCTGCAGTTCACGCCGACGGCGGCGCAGGCGTATACCGGGCTATTAACCTTCACCTTCAACGGCGCCACGCTTCAAAATGTAAACTTGACCGGAAACGGGATCAATACGAGTGCGATTCCGAGTTTGAATTTGAGCTCGATCAACTTTGGAAACCAGGCGCTGGGGGCGAACAGCCCGAGCCAGACCCTGACCGTCACGAACAACGGCACGGCGGCAGTGAGCCTGACGGGCGTGACGATTTCCCCTCCGTTCGCTCAGTCGGGATGGACGTCTGTGACCAAGATTCAGCCGGGAAAATCTTTTAGCATGACGCTGACCTTCGTGCCCAATGTGACAGGGGCAATCTCGGGGCAAATTGGGCTAACGTATGACATGGCGCCTCCGAATGCCGTTAGTTTGTGGGGCACGGGCACGGCCGCCGCAAACCTGGGCACCACGACGTATCCAAGTCTGCCTTCGGGAACGATTGCGTACCCGTACCAGGCTACACTCACTGCGGCCGGAGGCAAGCCGCCATACACGTGGAGTTTGTCGACGGGATCGACGCCGCCAGCGGGCTTATCGCTTTCGAGCGCCGGTTTGATTACCGGTACGATTGCTTCGACAGTGAAAACCGGCACTTCGTTGCTCAGCGTGAAGGTCACGGACTCCTCAACACCGTCGAACAGCGCCAGCGCGACCCAGATCTTTTCTTTGTATAACTCTAACGGAGCAAACTGTAATAACACTTCGTTCAACGCCGGCGATGGTTCCGGACCGCTGGTGCCGATCACCGACCTTGGAACCGGCTCCTATCTAGGCGCGGAACAGGGCGGAGTATACGCCAACGGCAGCAATGTTGACACCGCAGCTCACACTTCCTTCGGACAAGGACTCGCCGCCGGCATTCAGCCCCTCGATAGCAATGGCAACTACGATCCGAATGGCAGCTATGTATTGCTTGGCATCGGCCTTTCAATCACCCAGGACGTTCTCAACACGTTTGTGCCGATGGCGATGGTTGACCCGGCAAAGAACGCCCACCTCGTCGTCGTGAACGGTGCCAGCGGCGGCGCTAGCGCAAATGAACTGACCAGCATCAATAGTAATTTGTTCTGGGAAGCGATCTTGAACAATTATCTTCCCAATGCGGGCGTCACGGCGAACCAAGTGGTGGCCGTGTGGTTTATGGATGTCGATGGCGGGCCTAGCGGGACCTTTCCCAGCGACATGACAACCTTGCAGTCGCAGTACGAAACGGTAGCGCAGAACCTGCTCACCGAGTTTCCCCATCTCAAAATCGCGTATGTTTCGAGCGTCTACTATACGGGATACTCGAACGGGGTCAAGACTCTGGACCCCGAGCCGTACGCATACGAATCTGGTTTTGCCGTGAAAAACATGATTCAAGATCAGCTGAACGGCAACAGCAATCTGAACTTTGATCCGGCGAAAGGGACGGTCCTGGCGCCATGGATGGCATGGGGACCGTATGTGTGGGCCAACGGCATGCTACCCCGCAGCGACGGGATGGCATACACCTGCCACGACGTGCTGTCCGATGGCACACATCCAAACAGCGGCGCGAGACTGAAGGTGTCTCAGCAGTTGCTGAACTTTCTGAAGTCCGATAGCACGGCAACGCAGTGGTTCGTCACCCCCGCAGCGCTAAAGCGGTAACCCTTGGCTCGCACGCGACAACAACACGGTTGGCGGCAATCTCAGCGACCACAACAGCCCCCCCTTCCGGTGGGATTCCTCGGACTGATCCAGTACACAGTCGATCCTTTCATAGCGTAGTCGTCCCGCTGGGGAAAAGTATTGCAGCCGGTTGCGAAAGGATGTCGGCTCTGATGGATCGGAGATTGCCTGTACCTGTCGCCATCCGGTTGTTCCAAGGCGACTTTTGACAAATAAAACGACTGCAACTCCTGAGCGCCAAGGATGTCGAGGGCGAGCAGCAGGGTTTCCCGTTACAACGCCCCCGAGTGAGGAAAAAGCCTGAGAATCAGGCCAGGCGTCGAGCCCGGTCTGCCTCGACGGCAAGATTTCGCATGAAATCGAAAAACTCTTTCGACTGGCCGACGAAAAGCCCATCTGCGGTGAGAGCCCTCAACGCTCCCATCGCCGCGCCCTCTGTGGCCGTTGGCCGAA
>JBBQVN010000022.1:0-35362 GCA_038211475.1 Terriglobales bacterium
GCGCATGGAGAAGCCGACCGACGAGAAATGCGAACGGTGCGGCGCCCCGCTGATCATCAAGTGGGGGAAGCACGGATCGTTCTACGCGTGCAGCACCTACGACAAGAAAAACAAAGAGAGTTGCACCTTCACCAAAGAAAATCCAATCAACCTGTCGGACCTTGATACGACGGACGTGCAGGAGACCAAGGAAGAGTTTTGTGACAACTGCGGGCGGGTGATGGTGCTGAAGCGCGGGCGCTTTGGGCAATTCATGGCGTGCACTCTGTATCCGGATTGCAAGACGACGCGGCAATTGGATCAGGGGCAGCGAGTGCCGGACATTCCGCTGGAGGAAAAATGTCCGCAATGCGGGCGCAATCTGCTGATCAAGCACGGCCGGTTTGGCGAGTTCACCACGTGCAGCGGTTACCCGGAATGCAAGTACGTGAAGCCCAATTACATTGGAGTAAAGTGTCCGGAGTGCAAGACCGGCGAGCTGGTGCAGAAGAAGGCGCGGACGGGCAGCGTGTTCTATAGTTGTTCCACCTACCCGGAGTGCAAGTTCGCTTCATCGAACAAACCGATTGCGGAAAAGTGTCCGGAGTGCGGCAGCGAGTATCTGGTGGAGAAGAATTTGAAGGCGGGGCCGGTGATTGCGTGTCCGAACAAAGCCTGCGACTACGAGCGGGCGATGCCGGCCAGCGCATAGAGGGCGGGCAGGTCTGAGGGGTTCGGTTTCGTTTGTTTCGGGGCGTCCGAGGGGGCGCCAGCGCTCGAAAGTTAGAGCGCAGGGGTCTGGGGACGACGAACGTTCCAGGGAAAGTCAAACAATTCATTCGTGATAGGAGATTTCATGGCACACAGGGCAACGGCACACGATGGGGAACTGATTCTAAAGCTGTACGATTTGCGGCGCGAAGCGGAGATGCGCAAGGCGCGCAATTACATGGTAGCGGAGTTTTGGCCGCAGAGCGCCGATGACGTGGTCAAGCTGGTCAACTCTTTTCCGGGGCAGGAAAATGCCTGGAGTCGCCAGGTGCTGGGGTACTGGGACATTGCTGCCTCCCTGGTGCTGCATGGCGCCTTGCATCAGGATTTGTTTCTGGAGCCGGGCTTCAGCGGGGAAATGTTTTTCATTCTGGGCAAGATTTATCCGCTGCTGAAGGAAACGAGGACGAAGCTGAACAATGCGCAGTTGCTGGCCAACGTTGAGAAAGTGGCCACCAGCACGAAGGCGTCGCGCAAGCGTCTGGAACTATCGGTGGAGAGGGCGGCGGCGCGGAGCAAGGCACTGGCGAAGAAGCCGGGGAAGTAGTGGCTCGGATGTTCGGGTCGAGCAAGGCGCGGGCATCTGGTATGCTGAGAGGTTCGGGAATGACATGGTGGTTTCTGATTGTGGCGGCGAGTGTGGCGGCGGTGATCTGGGTTTCGATCGCGCTGTACTGGAAGATTCGTCACCACATGAGCGAGTCGCAGAGCGAGAAAACTACCACTGACAGCAGCGGCGAAGGACCCGGCGCGGCGCCTCCGCACAACGGAGAAGATCGCCGGTAGCATGCCGCCAGCCTTGCGCAGGAGGAAGTCATGACCGGACTGGCTTTCTGCGGGCAGTTTCGGCGGGAGTGGTGGCGCAGGCGGTTTTGTTCGCCGGGGGAATAGGTTGGCTGGCGGATGCTGACACACTCGATGGCGATACGATTGGGTCTTTCCTGGTTCATCTTTGCGGAAGTGATCAAGATCATGATGGCGGCAGGGTTGGCTCCGCAGTTGCGACGGTGGATCGGAACACGAGGCTGAGCAAAGGCGCTCCGGTGATTCTCTTTTTAACATTCGGTGATTTTCGTTCGCATAAGGCGCTTGGTGATTTTCTTTCGACATTCGGAGTGACGTACATTTCATGAGTAGTTCGGTCTCTACCCAAATCAGAGAAATCAAGATTGCGCACAGTCCGGATTCGGACGACGCGTTCATGTTTTATGGGCTCGCGACCAACAAGGTGCGGGTGCCCGGGCTGCGTTTTCAGCACACCTTGTGCGACATCGAAACTCTGAACCGGCAAGCCCAGGAAGGCGTGTACGACGTGACCGCAGTGTCGTTTCATGCGTACCCCTACATTCAACAGAATTACGCATTGATGGCCTGCGGGGGCAGCTTGGGCGAGGGTTACGGGCCGATGATTGTAGCGCGCTCGGCGTTTAGCGTCGAGGAAATCAAGCGAAAACGGATTGCGATTCCGGGGACATTGACCACGGCGTACCTGGCACTCAAACTGTTTGCGCCCGAGATCGAGGTCGAGGTGGTGCCGTTTGATCAGATTATTCCGCAAGTGCTGGCAGGGAAATTCGAAGCTGGGTTGATTATTCATGAAGGGCAATTGACCTATTCGAATTCTGGACTGCGCCGCATCGTTGATCTGGGAAAGTGGTGGCAGGAAACGAGGGGCTTGCCGTTGCCGTTGGGAGGCAATGCGATCCGCCGCAGCCTGGGGCCGGAGTTGATGGCGACGGTGACGCGAGCGCTGCGGGACAGCATTCAGCATGGCCTGGACCATCGCGAAGAGGCGTTGCAGTATGCCATGCAATTTGCGCGCGATCTGGAGCCGCAGATGGCGGACAAGTTTGTGGGGATGTATGTGAATGAGCGGACGCTCGACTATGGCGAGGACGGGCGGGAAGCAGTCGGCATTCTGCTGGACCAGGGCTATAAAGCAGGCTGGATCACGGTGGAACCCAAAGTGGAGTGGATCGGGATTTAGCTAGAGAGAGTGGGCAGGACGTCGCGCAGCCAGGCTGTTTCGCTTTCGCGCAACTCGCGGAGGCGGCCTGCGAAGAAGTGGTCGGCCCCTTCGATGAGGACGAGCTTCTTAGGCTCGGGCAGGGAATTCACCAACGCTTCCAGCTTGGTGCGCGGACTGAATGAATCGCGAGCGCCGCTGACAAAGAGCTTGGGCTTGGTGCAGGTCTGCAGGAAATCAAAATTGTAAGTGCGGTCGTCCACCGGGGCCACGGGAGTGCCGAGGCCGATCAAGGCTTGTACCCGATGGTCAGGGGCGGAGGCGCGCAGGCCCACAGCGGCGCCGAAGGAAAATCCAGCAAAGATAATGGGACGGTTGAACTGGTTGTGGAGCCAGTCGAGTGCGGTGCGGACGTCGTCCACTTCGCCGGCCCCATCGCCGTGCTCGCCTTCACTCAAGCCAGTTCCCCGAAAATTGAAGCGCAGCACGGGGAAGCCGAAACCGTTGAGGGCCTTCATGGTGTGGAAGACGACCTTGTTATGCAGCGAGCCACCGAACAGGGGGTGGGGGTGGCAGACCAGCGCGGCGTGGGTTGCGGTAGGAGTCCCGGAATTGAGCAGGGCTTCGAGCCTGCCGGCGGGGCCGTCGAGGAACAGGGAAGAGATGGAAGAGTTGGTCAGCTCCACGACATTCAGAATACCGCATGAAGGAAAGCGCTTGACCGTAAGGCGTTGGGACTGACTATGGTGGCGCTTCTATGGCATTCTTTCTGCATGGACGTTTTCGCGCTCACCCGACAGTTGATCGACATTGAGTCCATCTCTGGCAATGAGTCAGTGGTGGGAGACTGCTTGTGCGCGGAACTGGCGCGGTTGGGTTTTGAGGCGCGGAAGATGCCGGTGGAGGGGACGCGATTCAATGTGTGGGCGATGTGGCCGGGATTTGCGGAGCCTGCGGTGGTGTTCTCCACCCACATGGACACGGTGCCGCCGTTCATTCCGTCGAGGGAGGATGAGCAGAATATTTACGGGCGGGGGGCGTGCGATGCTAAAGGCATTATCGCGGCGCAGATTGCGGCGGCGGTGAGGCTGCGCGAAACAGGCGTCCATGTTGGGTTATTGTTTGTAGTGGGCGAGGAGCGCGACTCCCTGGGCGCGAAGGTGGCAAACACGCGGGCGAAAGGCTCGAAGTTCCTGATCAATGGCGAGCCGACAGAAAATCGAGTGGCGGTTGCATCTAAGGGCGCGCTGCGGGTGGAAGTGACGGCGGCGGGAAAAATGGCGCACTCGGCGTATCCAGAACTGGGGGAGTCGGCGATCGACAAACTGGTGGAAGCGCTGCATCGGCTGCGCGCGATGAAGTTGCCAGGGAATGCGGAGGTTGGGCCGTGTACCCTAAACATCGGAGTGATCGAGGGCGGACGAGCGCCGAATGTGATTCCTGATTTTGCCAGGGCGCAGTTGCTGTACCGGCTGGTGGGGCCGGCGGAGGAATTGCGGCGGCAGATTGGGGAGTGTGTGGGGGCGCTGGCCGCGGTCGAGTTTACGCTGGAGATTCCGTTCATTCGACTGCGTACGTTTGCGGGAATTCCGACCATGACCGCAGCGTTTACCACGGACATTCCCGCGCTAAGTAATTGGGGAGAACCGATTCTGCTGGGCCCGGGATCCATCCACGTGGCACATACCGAAGGGGAGTATGTGGAGAAGGCGCAACTGACGGAAGCGGTGGAGCTTTATTGCAGGATGGCGCAGTCACTTAGCTAAAAATCTCGAGCTGAAGATCGAGCTGAAGATCGAGCTGAAAATCTCGAGCTGAAATCCTTAACGAAAATCTCAGTCGTTTCAACTAAGGGTCACCCTATGTCGTCCAATTCGCTTTCGCAGGCTTCTTCTTCGTATCTTCGATCCGCAATGCATCAGCCCATCCACGGGTTTGAGTGGGGCGAAGAGGCGTTCGCGGCGGCCAAGAGCGGCAACAAGCCCATCCTGCTGGATATCGGCGCGGTGTGGTGTCACTGGTGCCACGTGATGGATCGGGAATCTTACGAAGATCCGGAGCTGGCCGCGATTGTGAACGAACATTTTGTGGCGGTGAAAGTGGATCGCGACGAGCGTCCTGACATTGATGCGCGATACCAGGCGGCAGTGAGCGCGATCTCAGGGCAGGGAGGGTGGCCGCTGACCGGCTTCCTGACTCCCGATGGGCGGCCTTTTTTTGGCGGGACTTATTTCCCGCCCGATGACCGCTACGGCCGACGCAGTTTCAAGAAAGTTTTGCTGGCGCTGGCGCAGGCGTATCGCGAGAAGCCGGAGGAAGTCCTGGAGCAGGCAGCAAGCGTCACCAGCGCGATTACGCAGGCGGAGACGTTTGCGGGGCGCAGCGGGACAGTGTCGGCGCACGCGGTGAACGCCATCCTGACGTCAGCACGGAAGATGTTCGATTCGCAGAACGGCGGGTTCGGCCACGCGCCGAAATTTCCTCATCCCGCAGCGCTTGATTTATTGGCGGACCACTATGCTCGGAGCGGCAACAAAGAAATCGAAAGCATGGTGGTAACCACCCTGGAGCGTATGGCCGAGGGTGGCATGTACGACCAGTTGGCGGGTGGATTCCATCGCTACTCGGTGGATGAGCGCTGGGCGGTGCCGCACTTCGAGAAGATGTCTTACGACAACTCCGAGCTGCTGAAGAATTACGTGCACGCATATCAGGCGACGGGCAATGAGTTTTTTAGCTTCATCGCGCGCGACATCATTCGCTGGATGAATGACTGGCTGACTGCGGGGACAGCGGGAGGCTTTTATGCTTCGCAAGATGCGGACTACTCGCTCGATGACGACGGCGACTATTTCACGTGGACCAAGGCGGAAGCGGAGGCGGTGCTGAGTGCCGATGAGGCGTCGGTAGCTGGTATGTATTTCGGGATCAAGGAAGTGGGCGAGATGCACCACAATCCTGCCAAAAATGTGTTGCATGTGACTGCGAAGGTGGGCGACATTGCTTCGCGGTTGAAGATACCGGAGCCGGAAGTAGAGGGACTGCTGGAGAGTGCGGAGTCCAAGATGCTGGCGGCGCGGTTAAAGCGGCCCACGCCCTTCGTGGACAAGACAATTTACGCCGGCTGGAATGCGCTGTGCGTCTCCGCATATCTGGAGGCGGCCAAGGTACTCTCGCTCAATCCGGTTCGCTCCTTTGCACTGGTATCGCTGGACCGGCAGTTGGCGGAGGCGTGGCAATCCGAGCGAGGACTGCTGCACGTGATTGCGTATTCCGACCTCTGGGCCAAGCCTCGCGCCATTCCGGGAGTGCTCGACGACTATGCGTTCTCGGCGATTGCCTGCCTCGATGCCTATGAGGCGACAGGAGAGTTTCGCTACTTTGAATTCGCCAAGTCGATCACCGACCTGATGATCGCGAAGTTCTTCGATCCGGTTTCGGGCGGATTCTTCGATACCGAACAGCAGGACGAAGCGGCTGCGCTGGGCGTTCTGGCGACACGGCGCAAGCCGTTTCAAGATTCGCCGACTCCGGCAGGGAATTCCGCCGCCGCCATAGCGCTGCTGCGGTTGCACGCCTACACCGGGGAGGCTGAGTATCGCGACAAAGCGGAAGAAACGCTGGAGGCCATTGCGGGAGTGGTGGAACAGTATGGGATTTTCGCGGCGACCTGGGGCATTGCTGCGCAACACTATTTGCAGCCGCACACCCAGGTTGTGGTGGTAGGGAAGGACGAGCTTGCCGGTGCGCTTTATGCCGCAGCCGTGGCATCGCTGGACTTAAACAAAGCGGTGATCAAATACGAGAGCGGGGAAGAAAACTTGCCGCCGGCGTTGGCCGAGAGCATCGGGAATTTGCCAGAATTGAAGTTGGGAAAATCCCTGGCGATGGTGTGTTCGGGATTCACCTGCCAGCCTCCGATTTACGATGCGGAGAGACTGGGTCAGTTTTTACGTGCTGCCCAGAAGGCTGCAGGCAACTGAAGCGGCGGTTCGATTCGAGGAGTTGGATCGCGACCGGGGGCCGCGACCGCGCTCTACGCCTGGCTCTAACACTCCGGAACGGAGTGGATGTAGGCGCGCATCATCTTGACCTCGCCGTCTTTCTCGTCCAAGTCGTGAAGCAGGATATCGCGGAGGGAGACCATGCCGATCAGTTGCTTGCCTCGGCAGATGGGAAGATGGCGGAAGCCGTGGTGCTGCATCAGCGCCATGCAGGAACAAACGTCCTGGTCGGGCTCAACGGTAAAGGGATTGGCAGTCATGACGTCGGCGATGCGAGTGGCTGCGGCATTGCGGCCTTCCACTACGACGCGCTTCATCAGGTCACGTTCTGAGAAGACTCCCACCAGCAAGCCGTCCCGCAAAACGGGGACCGCGCCGATGTTGCGGTCCACCATGGCTAGAGCAACGTCAAGGACAGACTGTTCCGCGTCAGCGCGGTAGGTGTCCTGGTTCTTGATCAGGTCATAAACTTGCATCGCGCAATCTCCCGGGCATGGCTAGGGGTGGATGGATTGGCCCAGCCGAAACGCCCCTGCGGCGCGAGTATATGCCTAAACTTGCTACGAGGAAAGCCCAAACTTCGTTCGGGCGCGGGGTCTTAGTTGGTCGACTCCAGGGGAGCTGGGTGTCCCAGTTCGATCACATAGGAGCAAGCCGCCAGATGCGGGGGAAGGGCAGAGTGGGAGCGGGTGGTGAGTATCAGGTTGTAGTCTTGCGACTCGGGAAGGCTTTCGAGGACGGAGGCTTCTGCCTTGGGCTGCACCAGAGCCAGGTATTCGAGGAATCGGTACAACTCTTCGCCAGCGTCGCATCCTGCTGCGAGGAATGAGACTTGCACGTCTTCATTTGCGAAATGCCAGGCAGTGGACGCAGCCAATTGCACGGCGGCTTCGTAGCCGGCGGCAGGGACCGAGCCGGGAGCGGGGTTATCGAACACAATGCGCAAACGGGGCTCGTCTTCGCGGCTGAATTCCCGCACTTTAAGCGAACCGGACTTGGCCGAGGCTTTCCAATCCACATGCCGCGCCGAGTCTTCGGGCAAGTACTCGCGGATGCGATACAAGTCATAGCCGCGGCCGCGGATGAAAGTCTCAAACTCGCCGGTAATCATAGGCAGTACATCCACGAGTTCGCGGGTGGCGTCGACCGCGGGATAGACCACGATCTCGCGGGCCAACTCCACGCGGCGGGTTTTGGTGACAAAAGCAAAGGGGAAGCGGGTAGCCAGGCCGAAGCCGGTCTCGCGATAGCGTCCGCGACTCGCGAACTTCAATTCCAACTCGGCACGCAGTTCCTGCTGGGGAGCCAGAAAAAGGAAGTAGGCGGTCTGCTGGAAAATGCTGAGGTCTTTTTTGAGCGGACTCTTGCGCTTCCAAACGGACTGGGGGGCGCGCATGGCGGAGACGCGAACGGAGAAGGATGGCCGCCAGCGGCTGAGGTTGCGGAGAACCAAGCGGGCAGGGACCACGCGACCCGCAAACACATGTTCGGGCACGCGCACGTCGAGATCGAGATCGCGTAGCACCTGGGCGGAGGCGAATCCGGATACGACAATGGCGGCCAGCATGACGGCCACCACGATGTACAGCAGATTGTTGCCGGTGTTGAGAGCGGCGATGCCGAGCACGACAGTAAGCAGGACGTAGACGATGCCGGGAAAGGTGACGTCATAGTCGAAGGCGTTGCGCATGCGCTCGGCAAAGACGCGGCGCGCAAGGTAGGGAATAGTGGTCAGGCCAACGATGGTAGCCAGCAAGAGCGCCGCAGAGGCCAGCCCGAGGGTTGCGTAAAGATTGCCCGCTTCCCTGGCCACGGTCGAAAACAGGGCTGAGGCGAACGCCAGGCCGAGTCCGAGTAAGGCCAGGACAAAGCGGAGCCAAACCTCTGGAATATTAAGGTGCAGCCGCGATTTGAGGCTTCCGGACATGGTAGGGCCTGCTTCCAGTGTACGAGGACGCGTGGATTACGCAATCAGGAATTGCGACGTCGGCGCCACCACAGAAAACACAAGAAGGCAAGGCCGACCAGCACCGCCGCCAGGTTCAACTGCTTCATCCGATGGAGCAGGTAGTCCCAATGGGAGCCAAAGAAATACCCGAGGGAAGCGATGGTGGTGACCCAGAGAGCGGCGCCGAGAAAATTAAACAGAGCAAAAGTGCGCCAAGGCATCCGCAAGACGCCGGCGAGCGGACCGGCGATGATTCTCATGCCGAAAATAAAACGTGCGAAGAAAACGGTGGGGGAGCCGTAGCGGCGAAAGAGGTCCTCTCCGTGCGCGATGGTGTTCGGCGGGATGCGAAAAAGATTGCGATAGCGATCGAGCAAGGAGCGGCCGCCGCGTCGTCCGATGGCATAGCCGAGGTTGTCTCCCAGGGTGGCGGCGGCAGTGGCGACCACGATGATCCAGCCCAAGTGCAAGTGGTGCTGGGAGAACGCCAGAAAGCCGGCCAGCAACAGGATGGTTTCGCCGGGGACAGGAATGCCTGAGTTCTCCAGCAGGAGAGTCGCCGCGAGGGCCCAATAGCCGTAGTGGATCAGGAAATCGCGCAGGGTCTGGAGAAGGTTGTGTGCCATGAGGCGCGGCTAGACTGAGATTGCTCCGCGGTCTGCAGTTAGAAACTCCACCACCAGTCGATTGAACTCCGTCTGCGCTTCTTCGTAGGGCAAGTGGCCGACGCCTGGCATGATGACCAGTTTGCTATGTGGGAAGTGGCGCGCCAATGCCTTCGCCGATTCTGGCCAGACCGCACGGTCCTCGCTGCCCCAGATCAATAGAGTGGGGTAGCGGCCGATTGCGGGAAGGACACTTTGTAGCGCGTGCATTTCCTGGTTCCAGGTCTTGGCGATGCGCAGACCAGATTCAAATAAACCGGGCATGCGAGTTGGCGCGCGATAACCGGCCATCGTATCTGCGGGAATTTTCCGCTTATCGCCAAACAACCGCCTGACCCACATATTCTGGAAACTGACTGGACGGGCCGCGGTATTCAAGAAGAGGAACTGACCGAGTCGGCTGCCAAGGGCGTGTCCTAACCAGCGGCCACGCGAAGAATATGGGTTGGCCGGCGCCACCAGGATGAGCTTTTGGAGTCGCGGATCGGAACGCTCCACCGACAAGGCAGCCAACATCATTGCCACCGCGCCGCCGTGGGAGGTCCCGAGCAGATCGAATGAAGTCCAACTCATCTGGTCGACAAACTGCAAAAGGCGATCAGCCTGGGCGCGCAAGGTGACGTCAAGATCGGCCGGCCGGTCGGAGAATCCTGCGCCGAGCAAGTCTGGCGCAACAACGGTGGCATACTGCGCCAGCACGGGCATGGCGAAGCGCCAGGAAAACGAGTATCCCATCAAACCGTGCAACAGCAGGAGAGGCGGGCCGGAGCCGGCGCGCAGGTAGCGCATGCGGGCGCCGTCAATGGTGGCCCAACACTCTTCTACCGCGGGAGGGGTTGAGGAGGGTTCTCGCGAATTTGCGGAACGCGAGGAAATCTTGGCGATTTGCTTCAACGAGGGCAACTGCAGTTCTCCTCCACAAGTTTAAATGAGTGATGTAGCGTCTGTCGTTCGCATCGGAGTTGGGAGTTTTGTTTCTCACCCTTTTTCATTCGCGGATTTCATGCTCGGACAAATGTTATCGTCCCAGCATTCGGGCGGCGATGCTGGTCAAGGCGGAATCTTTGGCGCGTTTCTTGCCCAGCAGCTTTCGCAGCAGCTTCATGGCTTTGTCCACGTGCTTTTCCTGCAGGATGAAGGGCGGAAGGAAGCGCAGCACAGTGTCTTGAGTGCTGTTGAACAAGACTCCCTCGGCGAGCGCCTGTTCAACAATTGGCCGAGCCGGGACTGCGAGCGCCAGGCCCTGGATGAAGCCGCGACCGCGCACTTCCACCACGCCCGCGCAGTTTTCCGCGATGTCCTGCAACTCATGCTGCAGATAGGCGCCCACGGTCCGCACGTTCGCGAGCAAATTTTCTTCTTCGACAATGGCCAGATACTCCAGGCCCACGCGGCAGGCCAGGGGACCTCCGCCAAAAGTGGTCCCATGCTGGCCGGGGGAAATGGCGGAAGCGAAGGATTCTTTGGTGAGGAATGCGCCCAGCGGCACGCCCGCGGCAATCGGTTTGGCGATGGTCACCATATCGGGGACAACGGCGAGGGTCTGGAATGCGAAGAAGTTTCCCGTCCGGCCCAAGCCGCATTGGATCTCGTCAAAGATCAGCGCTGCCTGAAACTGGTCGGCGAGCGCTCTGCACTCCCGCAGAAATTCCAAAGAGCATTCCAGGATGCCGCCTTCGCCGTAGATCGGTTCGAGCACGATGGCGCAGGTGTTGAGGTTGACCGTGTTGCGCAAGGCTTCGATATTGTTTTGGGGGACGAAAGTGACGTCGGGCAAGAGCGGCTCGAAGCCCTTGCGGTATTTGTCCTGGCCAGTGAGCGACATGGCGCCGTAACTGCGCCCGTGGTAAGAGCCTTCGAGAGCCACCAACTGGGACTTGGCATCGCCACCTGCCTTGTGGCCGGCGAGACGGGCGAGTTTCAGTGCGCCCTCCACTGCTTCGGTGCCGCTGTTGGAAAAGAAAACGCGATGCATGCCGGAGAGTTGGCACAAACGTTCCGCCAGGCGACCCTGATATTCGTTGTAGTACAGGTTGGAGACGTGGATGAGCTTGGCAGACTGCTCTCGAATGGCCTTAACGATGCGCGGGTGGGAGTGGCCCAGGGCATTCACTCCCAGTCCGGCCACCAGGTCGAGGTACTTGCGGCCATCGAAGTCGTAGAGATAGACATCTTTGCCGCGCTCGAAAGCGACGGGATACCGGTTGTAGGTGGGCAGAAGAAAATTTTGTTCAAGCTGAACAATTTCGTCGTAGCGTGACATGGGTAGATTGTAAACCGTGGCGACGAGGCTGGAGGTCGGGTAGGGGACGGACCGATGTACGGGAACCCACGTAGCGAGGTGATTTGGCGGAGGATAGGAAGGACAGGATGTCAGGTTTGGCCAGGCTGGGCGGAAAGTGGCGTCGTAAAACTTCGGTTTCCGTGCATACCAAATACGGGAGAAACCTCCCGATTCGCATAGTCGATATACGATGCCGGCTCTATAATTATGGAAGTCGTTACAAAGCATGGACTTACGGGAGCTTCAGAGCGTGGCGAGGTGGCAATGAAGTTGCATCTATCTTTATGGGAGCGTCTGACTTTACCGCCCCTGTTGCTGCCAACTGAGTCCATGAACAAAGAGTACCGAGTCCGTTTTACGGCGGCTTTGCTCGCTCTCGTGACGCTGGGAGCGACGGTATTCGCGTTTATCAACTATCGCAAGGAGAAAGAATTTCAAGTTCCTTACGATGGGGTATGGTGGGTAGAGGTTCGGGGTCACGCGCTTCTGGCCAAGCGCGTGGACCCTGCTGGTCCCGGCGAACGAGCCGGAATCAAGACTGCCGATGAGTTGGTGAAGGTAAACAACCGCGACGTGCCGAACACTCCGGCACTGGTTCGCCAGCTCTACTACGCGGGCCCTTGGTCGAAAGTCACGTATTCGCTGGTGCGGCATGGCGTGCCGGTGGATGTGCCGGTAATCCTGACGCCGGTGGAACGTCCGCTGAACAATTTTCTACGCTTCATCGCGCTGATCTATCTGGGCATCGGCCTCTACGTGCTGATGCGCCGATGGACAGCGACGGGTTCCACGCACTTCTATATCTTCTGCTTGGTGTCGTTCGTCTTCTACGCGTTCAAGTACACAGGGAAGTTGAATGAATTCGACTGGATTATTTATTGGGGAAACGTGAGCGCGTGGCTGTTGCAGCCCGCGCTGTTCCTGCACTTCGTGCTGACTTTTCCGGAGCGCCATCCGTGGCTGGAGCAGCGGCGCTGGGCGGTGGCGGGGCTTTATGTACCCGCTGCACTGCTCTTGCTAGTGCATATTATGGTGTTTCGTTGGGAGCCCGCCAGCGAGGACCTGCGGTGGAACCTCGACCGGCTGCAGATGGTGTATCTGGCAGGATACTTTGTGGTCGCCGCGGCGCTGCTATGGGATAGTTACTCTCGCGCCACCAAGCCCATCCTACGGCAGCAGTTGAAGTGGGTGACGCGGGGAACTATTTTGGCGGTGGCTCCGTTCACGTTGTTCTACGTTCTTCCCTATCTTTCTGGAGCCCTGCCCACCACGGCGATGAAGGTTTCCGTGCTGTCGCTGGGCATTCTGCCGCTGACGTTTGGCTATGCCATTTTCCGCTATAGATTGATGGACGTCGATCTGATTTTCAAGCGCGGCATGGCATACACGCTGGCGGCCGCCGCAGTGGTGGGATTGTATTTCGCGCTGGTGGCCACCATCGCAGAAATGGTGCACGCCCGCACTTCCAGCTACGGGCCCGCAGGTTTGATCTTGGCCATGGTGGTGGCGGCGCTGCTGTTCGACCCGGTGCGCAAGTGGATCCAGGACCGGCTCGACCAGTTCTTTTACCGCAATCGCTACGACTATCGCCGGACCTTGGTGGGATTCGGCCGCGAGTTAAGCGCGGAAACCGATCTCGACAAAATGCTGACTTCGGTGGTGGATCGTCTGTCGAGGACTTTGCTGGTGGACCGGATTGCGATTTTTCTAGCTGCAGGAGATGGACCGGGGTTCACGCTAGCCAAGTCTTTCGGCATGGCGCAGACGTCGGGGCTGGATTTGAGTTTTCTTTCGGCGCCGCGGCCCGAGATCGGCGAAGGCCATTTGTTTTTTGACAACACTCACCAAGTCCCCAAGGAGACGGAGGCTGCGCAGGACGCAATCGCGCACCTGGACTTCAACTATTACATCCCATGCGGCGCGCGCCAGAAGAACATCGCGTTCCTGGGACTGGGCAAGACCATGGAGGGCGACTTCCTCTCGAGCGAAGACGTGGAACTGCTGGAGACGCTCTCGGGCTATATCGGCATCGCCATTCAAAACGCGCGACTGTATGCGTCGCTGGAGCAGAAAGTCGCGGAGTACGAACGTCTGAAAGACTTCAACGAAAATATTGTGGAGTCAATCAACGTGGGTGTACTGGCGGTGGACCTGGAAGATCGGATCGAGTCGTGGAACTCGCAAATGGAAGTGATGTACGCTTTGCCGCGCTGGCAGGCGGTCACGCGTCCTCTGAGTGAAGTGTTTCCGGCGGCCTTTGTGGAGGAGTTTTACCGGGTGCGGCAAAGCCCCGGCATACACAACCTTTATAAGTTTCGGCTGGGGACGCGGGGCGGGGAGAGCCGCATCGTCAACGTTGCCATTGCTCCGCTGGTCAGCCGCAAGTTCCAAGTGGTGGGGCGGCTGATTATCATGGACGACATCACTTCGCGGATCGAATTGGAAGCGCAACTGTCGCAAGCCGACAAATTGAGTTCGATCGGATTGCTGGCAGCGGGCGTGGCGCATGAAGTGAACACTCCGCTGGCGGTCATTTCCTCATACGCGCAGATGCTGTCGAAGCAATTGCAGGGCGATCCGCAGAAGGCCCCCTTGCTGGAAAAAATCACCAAGCAGACGTTTCGCGCCAGCGAGATTGTCAATAACCTGCTGAATTTTTCGCGGACCAGCGGCACCGAGTTTACCGCAGTGCACTTGAACCGCGTGATTGCGGACACGCTCGCACTTCTGGAGCACCAGTTCAAAGTGAGCGGGATTCAGGTACAGGATGAACTGGCGGCGGACCTGCCTCCTATCCACGGCAACCCGGGCCGTCTGCAGCAAGTATTCCTCAACTTATTTCTCAACGCCAAAGACGCAATGAGCGGCGGCGGCACTTTGCGCGTGGTGACCAAGAATGGGGACAAGGTTTCGGTGCGGGTGTCGGATACCGGCAGTGGCATTGCGCAGGAGCACATCCAGCGCATCTACGACCCCTTCTTCACCACCAAGACCGCGCCGTCGCCGGGACAGAATCGCGGCACCGGGCTGGGCCTTTCGGTGAGCTACGGAATTATTCAAGAACATGCGGGCAAGATCCGGGTGGAGAGCCGGGCGGGAGAGGGAACGACTTTCACCCTGGATTTCCCGCTCAGCAGAAAGTCGGTCAATGTCTGAGGCGGCGGTGATTCCGAACCGTTCCGAGCAAGAGGAGAATTCTCCGGCACACGGCCGCGTCTTGATTATTGACGACGAAGCGGGCATTCGCGAGTCGCTGCAGGCGCTGCTGGAAATCGAAGGCTATCGGGTGGAGACCGCCAGCACTGGCACAGAGGGCATCGCCAAGGCGGGAACCCAGAACTACGACGTGGTGCTACTCGACCTGGCCCTGCCTGACCGTAACGGAATGGATGTGCTGGCGGAATTGCGCAGCCTCGATCCGCGGCAGGCGGTCATCATGATCACGGCGTACGGGACGGTGGAAAACGCCGTTCGCGCTATCCAGTTCGGAGCCGCCAACTTCATTCAGAAACCCTGGGACAACGAAAAGTTGCTGGCCGATGTGCGCGCCACGGTAGGACGCAGCCGTGCCGAAGAAGAAAATGTGCAGCTTAAGCGCGCCCTCAAGCAGCGCTACAATTTCGAAAACATCGTGGGCAAGAGCGAGCCCATGCTGAAAATCTTTGACTTGATCGCGCAGGTTGCGCCCTCGCGTTCCACCATCCTGTTGCAGGGCGAGAGCGGGACCGGCAAAGAACTGATCGCCAAAGCCATCCACACAAATTCCAACCGCAAAGACCGATCCTTTGTGCCAGTAAACACGGGGTCGATGCCCGCCGACCTGCTGGAGTCGATGCTATTCGGGCATGTCAAGGGTGCGTTCACCAGCGCAATTTCCTCTAAAAAGGGCCTGTTCGAAGTGGCGGACCGCGGCACTCTTTTTCTGGACGAAATCGGAACCATGAGCATGGAGACGCAGGCGAAGATCCTGCGGGTACTGCAGGACCGCCGCTTCATGCACCTGGGCGGAGTGCAGGAAATTCAGGTGGATGTGCGCATCATTGCGGCAACGAATGTGGATTTGCGCCAGCAGGTGAAGGAAGGGAAGTTTCGCGAGGACTTGTTCTACCGCCTGAATGTCATCAGCATTGATCTGCCGCCGCTGCGCCAGCGCAAGGAAGATATACCGCTGCTGGTGGAGTTCTTTCTGAAGCGCTACGCCGAGGAGAATGAACGCCCCCCGCAAAGAATTGCGACCGAGGCGTTGCGACTGCTGTTGAACCACGCGTGGCCGGGCAACGTTCGGGAGCTGGAAAATGTGATCGAACGTGCGGTGGTACTTTCTTCCGGCACCGGGATTGGCGTGGATCTGTTGCCGGATCTCATCTCCGGGCGGGGTACGCCTTTTCCGGTGCTGGATCATCGGCCCGATGCGTCGCTGTTCGACATTCTGGAGCAATGCGAGCGTCACATTGTGAGCGACATGTTGGAGAAATGTAGCTGGAACCAGACTGAGGCCGCCGAGCGATTTCATGTGCCGCTTTCCACCCTCAACCAGAAAATCAAGCGGCTCAATATAGAAATCAAGAAAAAAGGCAGAGAGTAGCAGGCGCGCCGCTTTCAGTCTGTACTGTGCAAAGAGAGAAAGCTTTAGACCCGCGCCGCACTCTGGCTGTTTGGACTGGGTAGTCATTTGTTGCGATTGCGCATGACCGTCTAGCGGTTTCATGGCGAGTCGCAATTGCGGCTGCTATGATGGACGGCCAAGAACCAGGAAGAGGGGAAAGAGTGCCATCGTTTGGAGAAGGGCTGAAAAAAGAGCGGGAATCGCGAGGTATCACGCTCGACCAGGTCTCGATCTCCACGAAAGTCAGTACCCGCTTGCTACGCTCACTGGAAGAAGAACAATTTGAGCAGCTTCCGGGCGGTGTTTTCAATCGGGGCTTTGTACGGGCATACGCGAGCTATCTGGGTCTGGACGCTGAGAAGTGGGTGGCCGCATACATGGCTGCCGCCGGTGAAGAGCGCGCTCCGAAGCAGGACGCGTTGGTGCAAACGACATCGACCTTCGGCGAAGAACTGGCAGGAGGGCTCTCGAACTTGCCCTGGGGATCGCTCGGCTTGGCGATTTTGTTGATTCTGCTAGCCGGGGCGGTGTGGATGTACAAGCGAAAGCACGACACGCCGAAGTCGCCCACCGCCGCAATATCTCAGACGGCCAGTCCCATGCTTACACCGGCGCAATCGACCGCAACAGTTGCCAACCCAACCGTGACGCCACTAACTAGCACTGCCGAAGGTCTGATCCCAACATCGGCGCCGATAGCTGCCGCCACTGAGTCAGTAAAACCTGCCGCAGGAGAGAACCACCCCGTCAGTTCTCAGTTGTTGCCTAAGGCCCGTGCCCATCAGGGCCATCGCGGCAAAGGTCGGGAACGCGGGCGGCACTCCGGCGTTCCACGGCAACCCGTATCCGTCAAAACTATTCCGTGAACTATGCGCGTAGTTGGCGTCCTGCTCCCATCGGGCCTCCCGGATAAGAACTAAAGGGCCGCGCCTGCCGGGCCCACAAATATTTCTTTACAGCTCTCAACCCCGGTTTTGTCCTACTCAACCCCGCGCTGTCGCCTTCCACTGCGATTTTCGTCAGGAGGAGCGAAAGTCGCAGCCAACCCGACATTGCGGCCGCCATTCTGTATCGAGTAACATTTGAAGGGGAAGAATTCGAGAAATTGTTCCAAGGGTCGGAGTGTGGCAGTTCCCGCCGGACGCCTGCGGATATATAGAAGGAGATAGCAAAATGCCCTCTAACAACCGTGTTTTATTTACATCCGAATCGGTGACCGAAGGTCATCCCGATAAGATCGCGGACCAGATTTCCGACGCCATTTTGGACGCTTGCCTCGCGGACGACCCCTCCAGCCGAGTGGCCTGTGAAACTCTGACCGCGACCGGGCTAGTGGTCATTGCCGGCGAAATTACAACGAAGGCGTATGTGGATTTCCAAACCGTGGTGCGCGGCGTGGTCCAGTCGATTGGCTATGACAATGCTCTTTACGGCTTCGATTCGAATACCTGCGCGGTGATCTCGTCCATCAATAAGCAGTCGGGCGATATCGCGATGGGCGTGGACACGGGCGGGGCCGGTGACCAGGGCATGATGTTCGGCTACGCTTGCAACGAAACTCCTGAGCTGATGCCGCTGCCGATCTCACTGGCCCACAAGCTCACCCAAAAATTGGCGCAGGCCCGCAAGAACGGTACGCTGCCGTATTTGCGTCCAGACGGAAAGTCGCAGGTCACCGTAGAATACGACGCGTCGGGCAATCCGGTGCGGGTTGACGCAGTGGTGGTGTCCACGCAACATTCCGAAACGGTTGGCAACGACCAACTTCGCGCCGACATTCTGAAGCACGTAATCCAAGCCGTGATCCCCGCCCACTTGCTCGATGCCGACACCAAGTACCACATTAACCCCACGGGACGGTTTGTGATCGGCGGGCCTATGGGCGACAGCGGCTTGACTGGGCGCAAGATCATCGTAGACACCTATGGCGGGATGGGACGGCACGGCGGCGGCGCCTTCAGCGGCAAAGACCCGACCAAGGTGGACCGTTCCGCTGCTTACATGGCCCGCTATATCGCCAAGAACATTGTGGCGTCCGGGTTGGCCAGCCGCTGCGAAGTGCAGTTGGCCTATGCCATCGGAGTGGCAGAGCCGGTCAGCGTGCTGGTGGAGACGTTCGGTACCGGCAAGGTGGATTCTGCAGTCATTGCAGACCTGGTCCGCGCTAACTTTCAACTCACACCCCGGGGCATCATTGAGTCGTTGAATTTGCGACGTCCCATTTACCGCAAGACGGCTGCTTACGGGCACTTTGGCCGCAATGATCCCGACTTCACTTGGGAAATGACCGACAAGGCTCCCAAGCTGGCTGAAGCGGCGGGTTTGACCAAGCCCGTAGCACAGCCGGTGAGCAAGTAAGAACCGGGCAGCGCGCGGAGCACAAAATCAATCGGGCTTCGGCCCCTCAAAAGCACAAGGGAGACGTATGGCCATTGCCGCCACAAACTACGACGTAAAAAATCTGGAACTTGCCGACATGGGCAAGAAACGCATCGAGTGGGCGAACCAGTCGATGAACGTGCTGCAGATCATCCGCAAAGAGTTCATCAAGAACCAGCCGTTGAAGGGAATTCGCGTGGCGGCTTGCCTGCATGTGACCGCGGAGACGGCCAACCTTGCTATTTGCTTGCGCGATGGCGGAGCAGACGTGGTGCTGTGCGCCTCGAACCCGCTCTCCACGCAAGATGACGTTGCCGCCAGCCTGGTGCGCGATTACAACATTCCTGTGTTTGCCATTAAGGGTGAAGACAACGAGTCTTATTACAGCCACATTCTGTCGGCGCTTGACCATAAGCCGCACATCACGATGGATGATGGCGCGGACCTGGTCACCATTCTGCACACCAAGCGTCAGGCTGATCTGGAGCACGTGATTGGCGGGACCGAAGAGACGACGACCGGGGTAATCCGCTTGCGCGCCATGTCCAAAGAAGGCGTGCTGCGTTTCCCCATCATTGCAGTGAACGACGCTGACACCAAGCACCTCTTTGACAACCGCTACGGTACGGGGCAATCCACCCTCGACGGAATCATCCGCGCCACTAATTTTCTGCTGGCAGGTTGCAAATTTGTGATCGCCGGTTACGGGTGGTGTGGTCGCGGGTTGGCGTCTCGCGCACGTGGCGCTGGCGCAGAAGTGATTGTCACGGAAATCGATCCTACCAAAGCGCTGGAAGCGGTGATGGACGGATTCCGCGTAATGTCCATGCAGGAAGCAGCCAAGATTGGCGACGTTTTCTGCACCGTGACCGGAAACAAAAGCGTTTTGGCCAAAGAGCATTTCGAGCTGATGAAGGATGGGGCCATCATCTGCAACTCCGGACACTTCAACGTAGAAATCGACATTCCGGCGCTGGAGAAGTTGTCGTCCGGGAAGCGTACGACGCGCGCCTTCGTGGAAGAGTATTCGTTGAGCGGTGGGCGCAAGATCAACCTGTTGGGCGAAGGACGCCTGATCAATCTTTCGTCCGCGGAAGGCCATCCTCCTTCGGTGATGGACATGAGCTTTGCCGACCAGGCTCTGTCGGTGGAGCACATGGTGAAGAACCATGCGTCGCTGGAAAACGCAGTGTACAAAGTGCCAGATGACTTGGACAAGCGGGTGGCGAAGTTGAAGCTGGAGTCCATGAACATCAAGATCGACAAGCTGACGCGGGATCAAGAAGAGTATTTGGCGAGCTGGTCGGAAGGAACGTAAGGCATTGTTGGAATTGTGGGAACGAAGATTGTAGGAAGCCCCGCCCGAGGATAGTTTGGGCGGGGCTTTTTGATAGTTTCCAAGTATTTATATCGGCGCTCGGTCCAGCGAAGTAACGAACTGTACGCCCGGAGCCTGCTCGCGTTGCAGGCGATCGTCATTGGTGATGAATAGATCTACACCAGCGCTCGCCGCACATGACAACTGAATGGCATCGGGTGCTTTCAGTTGCAGATTCTTTGCTCGCAAAACGGCGAAAATTCTTGCTGCCTTAACGTCAAATGGAATAAGCACCGCGCCGTTTGACAGAAGCGCTTCATATTCCCGGCACGCCGCCTGATTTCCAACCCGCATCGGCCCGACTAGAACTTCCCCCAGAGTAAGTGTTGAGGTCACCAGTTGGTCCCCACGCTTGATCATGCGGCGGCGCAACGCGGCCGTTTTTTGCGACAGGTCCTTGTAGTCCTCAAGCAGATAGATGAATAGGTTGGTGTCCCAGAATATGCGGCTCATTCCCAGCCCTCGCGCAGGCGGCGCACATAGTCGTCAGGATTTTCGTCGGCCCAGATGTGCTTCCCCAGCCCGATCAGTCCCAGAATAGGATCTTCGATCATGCGCTTCGCGGATGCCGAGGCGTCCCATTGCCGATACCAGTCGATCAAGCCCCGATATTTTATCGGGAGTTCTTCGACAGCAGGATGGATCTTGGACCCCTCGCGCGCTGCGTGATAGGGGTCACCCGCACGAAACAGTCTGCGACGCCCAGGAACCGTCTCCACCAACATGCTGTAGCGGCCAGGGCTCGGCGCACGATTGGCCACACAGTGTTGGACGATGTGGACGTACACTCCAGGACGCAGCGGATCCGAGCCCGCTTCCTGTTGAGCTCGTTGGGTAATCTGCTCAATGCTGAAATCCGGTTGGGACAAGTGCTCGCGGTGAAGCAAGGCGAGTGCGACCCACACTTCATCGGCGACTTTCAACTTCGTCTTGGAAGCTACTGCCATGGGGCCCTCGTCATGGTTGTCAGTTAAAGTGTACTGCGGAACATACAAGAAAACAAGGTATAATAACAACCATACCAACATTCAGGTCGCGGTCGCATGTGTTTCCGTCAGCCGGGATGGGGTACTGCGGGACCCGGGTTCCACCAGTGATTCGGCGCGGACGGGCAATGGGCTCGGGCCTGAACGTCTCGTGGCGGGCTTTCGGGTTGGGCAAAGGCGATCGCATCAACGTACAATAACCGTTCCGCATTTCCTTGAAAGTGACAATTCATGCATCGTTGGTCGACTCTTTTTATACCCACTCTTCGCGAAGCCCCGGCTGACGCCGAGGTCGCTAGCCACAAGCTGCTGGTGCGCTCGGGATACATTCGGCAACTGGGCGCCGGCATCTACTCCTATTTGTTTCTGGGTCAGCGGTCGATCAACAAGATCATCGGCATTGTGCGCCGTGAGATGGATACGATCGGCCAGGAATTCCTGCTGCCGGCGCTGCATCCGCGCGAGCTCTGGGAAGCCAGCGGCCGCTGGGCGGTGATGGGCGACAACATGTTTCGGCTCAAGGACCGCAAGGGCGCCGATTTGTGCCTGGGCATGACCCACGAAGAGGTGATGACCGACATCGCGCGCAAAGAACTTCGCAGCTACAAGCAACTTCCGCAAATCTGGTACCAGATCCAAACCAAGTTCCGCGACGAGCCGCGCCCCAAGTCGGGATTGTTGCGAGTGCGGCAGTTCATCATGAAAGACGCGTATTCGTTCGACATCGATGCCGCCGGGCTGGATGTTTCCTACCAGAAGCATCGCGATGTGTATTGCCGCATCTTCGACGATTGCGGGTTGAAATACATGGTGATCGAAGCGCACTCGGGGGCCATGGGGGGCTCGCAGTCGGAAGAATTTATGGTGCGGACGCCTGCCGGCGAAGACCAGGTGGTGAGCTGCGACCAGTGCAACTACGCGGCCAACCTGGAGAAGGCAACGTCGAAGCTGGATACGGTGCAAGAGCTCGCTCCGGAAGGCGACGGGATGCCGCTGGAAGTGCACACGCCGGCAATGAAGACCATAGAGGATGTTTCGAAGTTTCTCGGCATCTCTCCAAAGAACAACATCAAGACGCTGGCTTATATGGCGACGGAAACGGATGCCAAGACCGGCAAGTCATCGTTGCGTCAGGTGGTGGTCTTCATGCGCGGCGATCATCCACTGAACGAGTCCAAGTTCTCGACTGCGTTGCAGGGCAGGGAATTCCGCCCCATGGTGGAGGACGAGATCAAATTACTATTCGGCTCCCCGGCTGGATATCTGGGGCCGCGCGGCATTAATTTTGCTGACGTTTTGATCGGTTCGGGCAAGGCGGTTCTGCTGTTGGACGACGCTCTGAAGGGTCGCGTCAACCTGGTGGGCGGCGCCAACAAAGAGGAATATCACCTGAAGAACCTGACGCCAGGACGCGACTTCACGCCGACCGCTTATGCCGACCTGCGCGCCGCCGCCGCCGGAGAAGGTTGCCCGACCTGTGGAGCGCCGCTGCGCATTGATACCGCAGTCGAAATCGGCCACATCTTCAAGCTGGGCTACAAGTACTCCGAGTCAATGAATGCCCGCGTGCTAGACCATAACGGCAAAGAGGTCCCCCCCATCATGGGCAGTTACGGGATCGGCATTGAGCGGATTCTGACCTCGGCCATTGAGCAGAACAACGACGACAACGGTTTCTGTCTGCCGCCGCAGATTGCGCCGTTTGAAGTGGTCGTGACTCCGACGAATGTGAAAGATGCAGCTCTGGCGGCCGTGGCGAACGACATCGCACGCCAGTTCGAGGCTGCGGGTTTCGACGTAATCCTCGACGACCGTGACGAACGCCCCGGGGTGAAGTTCAAGGATGCCGACCTGGTGGGGATCCCGTACCGCGTTACCGTCGGAAAAAAAGCGAGCGACGGCGTTGTTGAAGTGGTCAACCGGGCACAGAAGGAAACCCTGGACGTGAAGATTGACGAAGTGGTGAAGCACCTGGGAAGCCTGCTTCGTCCTGGGAAGTTCTGAGCGGCAGCGGACTCGATTTGGCAATGAGGCGGCCGACTCCAACGACAGCAACTGCAACCGTAGTATGGTGCGTCCTTTCGTAATCTACTCGGATTCTCACGGGCGGGTTATGTTGAAGGTATGGCGACAGTTCGCCTTATTGCCGGGCTCGGTTTAATAGCCGTTCTGGTTCTAGCTGCGGCGCGGGTGCTGCCGCCCTACCTGGCCAACTATCAGCTCGAAGATGTGTTCCGCACCAAGGCGCTGGCGGCAGCCTATAGCCAGCAGTCGGAGGATGAGATTCGCAGCGAGATGCTGAAGAGCGCGCGCGCCCTGGATGTGCCGCTCACCGCGGAGCAGGTGCGGGTCACGCGCGGCGGTAGTCCAGGTGCGGTTATCGTCTCCATTGAAGCGGACTATGAGGTTGCCGTCGAATTTCCCGGCTACCAATACCTCCTCCACTTTCAGCCGTCGTCGGACAACAAGAGCTTTCCGTAACCGCGGCAAAGAAATGTTCCGCGAAGCAGGTTAGCTTCAGCGGCTGGTGGCGAGGCTGGAAACCTAACTGTCGCTGTCGCCCTGAATCGCTGCGCCGTCCCAGATCGGGCCGGCAAAATGCTTACCGGGAAACGCCATCGCTGGACGTGTTCTCCTCTTCGTACGCGACCCACGCCCGCCAACCCCTGATCCTGCGCTCCTCATATAAAATACTCTCTGGGACTTCATCCGTAATCGGGGCGCCAACCGTCTAACACTATTGTGGCCATCAAATTTATTATTCCGGGACGCAAAGATCCTGTGATTCGCGCCGCCATCATCGCGTTCCTGACGCTTTCGCTCATCGTCGCCGCCTTCTTTACGTTCTTCTACGTGAAATACGACCGCATTATTGCGAAGCGTTTTAACGAGCCGGTCTTTTCAAGTTCCGCCAAAATTTACGGCGGGCCGCAGGTAGTGCGGGTCGGGGAGGCGGTGGACCTTCGTGAAATTGCGAGCCAGTTACGCCGCGCCGGATACTCCGACAAAGGCCAAACCGCCATGGGCTCTTTTCGCCTGCGCGCCGACTCGATAGAAATTCGTCCAGGCGCTGAGTCCTACCACAGTCCCGATCCCGCTGTGGTTACGGTCAGTAAAGGCAAAGTGGAGAGCATTCGCGGCGGCGGCGTAGGCGACCTTTCGGCCTACGAACTGGAGCCGGAGCTGATTACTTCCCTGTTTGACTCGGGCCAGCGGTCCAAACGCCAGATCGTGACCTACGACCAGATTCCCAAGGTCATGGTGGATGCCGTCCTTGCCATTGAAGACCGACGTTTTTTCACTCACAACGGGGTGAATTTCATCCGCCTAGCCGAAGCTGCAATGATTGACATCACGCACATGGGACATAAGCAGGGCGGTTCGACCATCACCATGCAGTTGTCGCGCGCGTTCTTTCTCACGCCGGAGAAGACGTTCAAGCGAAAACTCGTGGAAATGATGATTGCGATGCAACTGGAGCAGAAGTTCAGCAAGCAGCAGATCTTCGAGATCTATGCGAACCGGGTGGATATGGGGCAGCGTGGCTCATTCACAATTGCCGGTTTCGCAGAGGCTTCACGGTCATACTTCAACAAAGACTTAAAGGATATTTCACTGCCGGAAGCAGCCTTGCTAGCGGGGCTGATTCAAGCGCCGAGCGCGCTGTCGCCGTACCGCCATCCCGAGCGGGCGTTGGAGCGCCGCAACACAGTACTGGACGCCATGTCCGAAACCACTTCGATTACGCATGTCGATGCCGAGCGTGCCAAAGCTGCGCCGCTGAGACTGGCGCCACCCAACGTAGAAGCCAGCGACGCGCCCTATTTCATCGATTTGGTACGCGACTCGGTCATCGGCAAACTGAATGAGCGCGAGGTCAACGACCAAGGCTACCGGATCTACACTACACTCGATCCGGATCTGCAGAAAGTAGCGGCTCATGCCGTGGAAGTAGGCATGAAGGCGGTGGACGACCAGATTACCCGGCTGCGGACGCGCAAAGTGAAAATCTCCAAGGGCAAGTATGAAACCAGGGTCGCGCCCGGCCCCCAAGCGCAGGTGGCGCTAGTCGCGATTGATCCGCACACCGGACGCGTGCTCGCGCTGGTGGGCGGACGCGACTACGGAACCAGCCAGCTCAACCACGCGATTTCCAAGCGGCCCACCGGCTCAATCTTCAAGCCCTTTGTTTATGCGGCTGCGGTGAGCACCGCGGTGAATGGATCGGCTACGGTGCTCACGCCGGCCTCGACGGTCACCGATGCACCTACGACGTTTTCCTACGGCGACCAGATTTACGAGCCGCGCAACTACAAGGAGGAATACCACGGCGATGTGACGCTGCGTTACGCGCTGGCTCTGTCTCTGAATAATGCTACCGTCAAGCTGGCTGAGGAGGTGGGCTATGACAAAGTGGCCGAGGTGGCTAGGAATGCTGGTATCCCGTCCGTAAAGCCGCTGCCCGCGATGGCCCTGGGCAGCTATGATGCCACACCGCTGGAGATGGCTAGCGCCTATACCGCTTTTGCGAATAGCGGCACGCGCATTTCGGCTTCGCTGGTTAGTTCGGTGCGTAATGCGCGCGGAGATGTGGTCGTGGATTTCCCGCCCCAGAAGCGAGATGTGCTCGATCCCCGAGTAGCCTACATCATGACCAACATGATGGAAGGGGTGATGAACTTTGGCACCGCGGCGGCAGTACGTTCGCGAGGTTTCAGCACACCCGCTGCGGGCAAGACCGGCACCTCGCATGACGGATGGTTCGCCGGATACACCAGCAACTTGCTGTGTATTGTGTGGGTGGGATACGACGATTACAGCGACATTCGCTTGAGCGGAGCTCAAAGCGCATTGCCCGTATGGACTGAGTTCATGAAGAAGGCGGTGATGTTGCCGCAATATTCCAACGCGGGAGGCTTTTCTCCGCCGGCTGGAGTGGTGGCGGTAACCTTAGACAAAACCACCAATCGGTTACCCACGCCCGCGTGCCCAGAGACATATACGGTTTCATTTATCGAGGGCACCGAGCCTAAAGAGAATTGCGATCAACCTGAGGTCCGGCAGGGAATTTTCTCCCGTATTTTTGGAAGCGGTGCGCAGAAGCCGGACGCTCCGCCGAACCCAGGCGCTCCTGCAAACCCGAACCAAGCCGCTAATCCGGAAGGCCAGGATCCTGCAAAGAAGAAGAAGGGACTCTTCGGGAAGATTGTTGGGGCTTTTAAAGGGGACGACAAGAATGCCCAACCGACGAAACCAGTGACGCCTGCGCCGGTTGATCCGCCGCACTAGGCCGCGTCATCTGGCCTCAAGATTGAAGGCGTAGATCTCTTCGGTTTGACTGATGTGATCGAACAACGGGAGGTCGTCCCATTCCGACCCAGCCAGTTGCATCCTTCGGCACCGGCACCCGTGCGGTAAACTGTCAGCGATGCTGAAACTTATCGTCCATCTCATCGCTGTTGCTCTGTGCGCCGGTATCTCGTTCGCCGCTGATGCCAAGCCAGCCGCCGATCTCATCATCACCAATGCCAAGGTGTGGACCGTCGAGAAAGGCCTTCCCGAGGCTCAGGCTGTGGCCGTGCTCGGGGACCGCATTGTTGCCGTGGGATCGAATGCCGACGTCGAAGCTTGGAGCAGTCCCCACACAACTGTCGTCGATGCACACGGCAAGCTGCTTCTGCCGGGTTTCAACGATTCCCATGTGCACTTCGTCAGCGGGGGCGCGCAGCTTGACAACCCCGAGTTGAACGATGCTCCCAGCGCGGAAGAATTTGTGCGGCGCATCGCCGAGCAAGCCAAGAAGACTCCCAAAGGCGCGTGGATTGACGGTGGCGACTGGGATGAGACCAAATGGACTCCGCCCAATCTTCCCACGAAGGAAATGATCGACGCAGTGGCTCCCGATAACCCTGTGTTTCTGGATCGCTACGACGGACACATGGCTCTCGCCAATTCTGCGGCGCTCAAGCTCGCTGGCGTCACGTCTGCTACGCCGAATCCGCGGGGAGGTACGATTGTCCGCGATGCCCAGGGCAATCCAACCGGCTGCTTGAAAGACGCCGCCAAGGGTTTCGTTGACCGGGTGATTCCCGAGATGAGTCACCAAGCTCGCATTCACGCGGCCCGGCGCGCGCTCCAGCACGCCGCTGCACTCGGTGTTACCAGCGTACAAGACATGGATCCGGCGTTCGCCGATATCGCAGTTTATGCCGAACTGCTTCAGACCGGCGAACTCACCACCCGCATTTACGCGGCCCCCCTCATCACCCAGGTGGACGACCTGACAACGGTCGGGATCCGCCATGCGTTCGGCGGTTCCTACCTGCGTATTGGAGCACTGAAGGCCTTTGCGGACGGTTCGCTGGGCTCTGCAACGGCGTACTTCTTTGAGCCCTTTCTGGATAAGCCGGACAATCGCGGCTTGCTGTCGAGCGGTATGCATCCGATATCGCTGATGCGCGATCGGATGATGCAAGCCGATGCCGCCGGCCTTCAGCTTTGCACCCACGCGATCGGGGACCGCGCCATCTCGACGGTGCTCGACCTTTATGCGGAGATCGTGGCGGCCCACGACCAACGCACTGGGAGCGGCGAGCAGGAATCTACCGACCGCCGCTTTCGCATCGAGCACGCGCAACACATGGCCGCCAAAGACTTCGACCGTTTCGCCGAGTTAAACGTCATCGCTTCCATGCAGCCCTATCACGCGATTGACGATGGGCGATGGGCCGAGCCTCGAATTGGCCATGACCGAGCGAGCCGAACCTATGCGTTCCGCACTTTCCTAAACCATGGTGTGCACCTGGCGTTCGGAACGGATTGGGCCGTGGCGCCACTAAACCCTATGATGGGGCTGTACGCGGCCGTTACCCGCGCCACGCTCGACGGCAAAAACCCCAAGGGCTGGTTTCCAGAACAGAAGCTCACCGTTGCCGAGGCAGTGTACGCCTACACCATGGGTTCTGCCTACGCGGAGTTTCAGGAAAAGGAAAAAGGATCGCTGACTTCGGGAAAACTCGCCGACATGGTCTTGCTGAGCGATGACATCTTCACCATTCCGGCGGAAAAAATTCGTGATGTGAAAGTCCTAAGCACTTGGGTGGGCGGGAAGCTAGTGTATGACGGAGCCACTGAGGACCATGGGCGATGAGCAAGGTGGTGGAGCTCCACTCGGGGTTAACCGAACACACCTTTAGCGCCGGGGAGGTTCAGGTAAACTACGCTGAAGGGCCTGACTCTGGCGCGTCGCTGCTGCTTCTGCACGGACTGGGGCGCCGCTGGCAAGTCTTCCTTTCTCTGATTCCCGCACTATCTCTGCGTTGGCACATTTTTGCGCCTGATCTCCGAGGCCACGGGCGCACCACCCATGTGGCGCACGGCTACTACGGTCCCGAGTATGCCGATGACGTTATCCGGCTGATCGAGAGTGCGGTCTCAGGCCCCGCAGTGCTCTTCGGACACTCTCTGGGCGGGATGATTGCCATGTGGATTGCAGCGCACCGTCCTGAACTGGTTCGCGGACTCGTCCTGGGCGACAATATGATCTTTCACTACGAGTTCGGCGGGACCATGTATCCGTCGCTTTTTGCAGGACTGCGCGACCTTGCCCGCCAGGGCGGCAGCCTCGAGGAAACGGCTGCAGGGCTGGCCAGGATTCCGCTGCGCGTCCCCGGTGTGAGAAACCCGGTCGCCATCGGAGACATGCCCGGCAACGACCAGGCGTACCTGCTCTCATGGGCACGCTGCCTTTTACAACTCGATCCCGATGTCTTTGAAATGACGCTAGACGGTTCGTCCATCCGCGGCTGGGAACCGGAAGAAATTCTAAAGAAGATCAAGTGTCCGACGCTTTTGCTGCAGGCGAGCCCGGCGCTTGGCGGCCTGATGTCGGATGACGACGTTTCCGCTGCGCACCGCTTGCTACCCCACTGCGCGCATGTAAGATTCGAGACACTCGGCCATGCCCTGCACATTCAGCAACCCGAGCCCGTGCTGCGAGCCGTGACGAATTTTTTGGAATCGCTTTAGCTACTTCTCATTGCGCAACACGTCGTCCATGGTTTCGCGCTTCCGCACCAGGTTCGCGACCTTGCCCTGCACCAGCACTTCCGCAGGTTTCATGCGAGTGTTGTAGTTCGATCCCAGGCTTGAACCGTAGGCCCCGGCATCCAGAACCGCCAGGTAGTCGCCCTCCGCCACTACCGGCAGCATACTTCCGCGCGCCAGAAAGTCTCCAGTTTCACAAACGGGCCCGACGACGTCGGTCAATTCCCTCGGCGCGCGCCTAGAACGCAGGAGGAGCGGCGCGATATCGTGATGCGCTCCGTACAACGCCGGGCGCAGCAGATCATTCATGGCCGCATCGACAATCAGAAATTTCTTGTTTCCATTGGTCTTGCGATACAGGACTCGAGTCAACAGCGCCCCAGCGAATCCCACCAGCGACCGTCCCGGTTCCAGCAGGAGCCGCACATCGAGGTCTTTCAGCGGCTTGGTCACGGCGCGTGCGTATTTCTCGATCTGCTTCGCATAGTCTGACTGCGGTTGGTCATACGAGATTCCCAAACCGCCGCCCGCGTCCACGTATTCGATGGCGTGACCATCGCTGCGCAACTGGGTGACCAGTTCTGCGACCCGCTCCATGGCTGCTGCGAACGAACTCACGTCTGAAATCTGCGACCCAATGTGGACGCTGACGCCTTCGACCCTTATAAATGGGCTTTCTGCTGCGACGCGATATAAACGGCGCGCTTCCTCAACGGGAACGCCAAACTTGTGTTCTTGCAACCCAGTCGAGATGTAGGGGTGCGTCTTGGCTGAAACATCCGGGTTGACTCGGATGGCTAGCGGCGCGACGTATTGCGTACGAGTCGCAGTTTCCATCAGCACTTTGAGTTCGGCTGCGCTCTCTACGTTGAACAGCAGGATCGAGTTCTGTAATCCCAGTTCCATCTCCGTGCGCGTCTTGCCCACGCCGGAGAACACCACATGGCGGGCCAGTGTGCGGTCGATTCGCAACACCCGCTCCAGTTCACCGCCTGAAACCACATCGAACCCGGCGCCATTCTTTGCTGCCAATCTTAAAATGCCCAGGTTCGGATTGGCCTTGACGGAGTAACAGATGGTGTGCCGAATATGCGCGAACGCGCGGTGAAACATGGCTAACCGGTCCAGGATTCCGGTTGCTGAGTACACGTAAAGCGGGGTTTCGTACTGCTCCGCCAGTTGGATTAGGGGACGCTCTTCACAGCAAAGTTCGAGCTCACCAGACGGGAGGGCGCTATAGCCAAATGCAGGTGGTCGTACAAGGGGTGGGGACGAGGGTGCGATCACTTGCGTTTCGCCGCTCCGCTCTTCACTTTGATTGCCACCACGGTCTGATCGTCGAAAGGTTCGACATCAGCGGCGAACTCAGCCACTTCCGCAAAAATAGCGGCGACGATCTCCTCCGCGCCGCTCTTGGCTTCCCGAGCTACGATCTGCTCCACCCGATGGCGTCCAAAACTAGCGCCGTGCTTATTGTGCGCGTCCAGGATACCGTCACTGAAGAACACGAATACGTCTCCCGGCTTGCAGCGAAACTCCAATTCGTCATATTCCGCATCATCGAACAGTCCGAGGGGGAGACCGGTGGCGTCGATGATTTGATTTTTTCCGTTGCGGCAGTAAATTGGCCGTGGTAACCCGGAGTTCGATACCTGCAGGGTGCGACGGTCCGCATCCCACACCGCATAAATGATGGATACGAACTGACCTTCGATGCGGCGTTCGCCCAATGAATTGTTGACTGCCGAGAGCATTTCCGACGGGCCGGGTTCAATGGGGGCATGAGAGCGCAGGATTCCGCTTACCAGTGCAGCATAAATCGCCGCCGGCGCGCCTTTGCCGCTGACGTCTCCAATGGCAATGCCGGTGCGTCCCAGGGAATAATTCAGGAAGTCGTACAAATCGCCGCCGATGGCGCGCGCCGGAACAAACCTGGCGCTAATTTCCAGATTGTTGAGCGCAGGACGCTTTTGAGGCAGCAGCCGAAACTGCAATTCTCGCGCTAGAGACAGATCCCGCTCCAAGCGTTTTTCCTGGCGAGCGATTTGCTCGTAAAGCTGGGCGTTTTCGATGGCAATCGCAATTTGCGCCGCCAGGGTGGTCATGGTTCGTTTGTGATCTTCAGTGAAATATCCGCGCCGGGTATGCTCCATGTCGAGCGCGCCAATGACTCGGTCTTTATAGACGAGAGGCACGGCCAGTTCGGACCGGGTTTCCCGGTTCAACAAGATATACCTTGAATCTTTGCTCACGTCCGGCACCAGCACTGCCTGTTTGCTCACTACTGCTGCACCCACAATGCCGCGTCCCAGCTGCACCTCGTGTTTGAGTTGTATGTTTTCTCCAAAGCGCTGCGAAAACCGGTGATACAGTTTTTCTCCGGTAGCATCAATCAGCAGGATGCTGAACATTTGGTAATCAATGAGGCGCGTCAGTCGGTCGGCGATGCGCTGCAGCAACTCATCCAAGTTGAGGATGGAACTCAACTCGCGGGCAATTTCATTTAATAGAAGCAGGGTGCGGGCCTGGCGCGAGGTGCGCGTATGCAGGCGCGCATTCTCAATACCCACGGCCATTCGCGAAGCGATCAGCGACAGCAACCGCTTGTGTTCCTCAGTGAAGTAGCCCTTCTCCCGTGCTTCGAGATCGATGACCCCAATGACGCGGTTCTTGACAATGAGAGGGACTGCCAGTTCGGAACAAACGTTCGGAACAACGTCAAGGTAGTCTTCTTCCAGGGTGACATCGTCGACGAGGATGGCGCGACGGGTTTGTGCGGCACGCCCGGTAACCCCCTTGCCCACTTTGACGGTCATGCGCTCGGCTACTTCCGGCGGGTAGCCCACTTGAAAGCGGAAAAAGAGGTCTTGAGTCTTCTCGTGCAACAGGAGGATGGCGAAAATTTCGTAGTCGATGACTTTGCGGACCAACTCAGCAACCCGCCGGAGGGTGGTATCCAGGTCGAGTGTAGAGTTAATCACGTCGGCCACTTCCAGAAGAAGTGGGTCGACTTCAAAAGTATTGGGACTAGCTGTATTCGGAGTGCCCACTGTTTTTATGATAACAGCCGTTCATTCTTGAAAAACCGCTCAGAGACTGCTCAGGATGCGCTCGTGCGGTGCTCACTGGCGCTCAAGCACGCAGACATCGCGCAGATTCCTATAGCGCTGGGCATAATCCAACCCATACCCGACCACGAACTCGTCAGCGATGGTGAAACCCACATAATCTGCGGCAACCGGCAACTTCCGGCGCGATGGCTTATCCAGCACTACAGCAATCTTCAGCGATTTGGGGATGTGCGCGAGCAAAACATTGCGCAGATAAGTCAAGGTCAATCCGGTGTCAAGAATGTCTTCTACCAAGACAACGTTTTTGCCCTCCAGAGACTGGTCCACATCTTTAGTCAATCGCACTTCGCCGGTAGATTCCCATGCCGCGTCGTTCCGATTGCCGTAGCTCGCGACTCCGATGAAGTCAAACGTCGCGTCCAGATCGACTTCACGCACGAGATCTGCCAAAAAAATTGCTGATCCCTTCAAGACGCCCAAAAACAGCACAGGCTCGCCCTGAAAGTCGCGGGAGATTTCGCTGCCGATCTCGGCCACCCGAGCCCTTATTTCCTCAGCGCGTAATAAAACCCGTAGTTTCTCCACGGCCACCTATTACAGGCGAAAATGTCGGCTGAGGCAAGTCGGAGGCTGCTAAAATACTCGGTCAGCCAAATAGGAGTGTCCCTGCCATGATGCCTGAATTCACCCACCTCGTGAACGAAGCCAAGAAAGAAGTTAAGGAGATCGGCCCCTCCGAACTCCAACAGATGCAGCAATCCGGGGAAGACTTCGTGCTCATTGATGTGCGGGAGTCGGAAGAAGTGGCGCGCGGCGTCATTCCTGGGGCTATCGCGATTCCTCGGGGAGTACTGGAAGTGAGAATCGACCAGGTCACAACCGACAAAGAAAAGAAGATGGTCCTCTATTGTGCGGGCGGCAGTCGTTCCGCGCTTGCGGGATGGATGCTGAAGAAAATGGGTTTCAAGAACATCATCTCGCTGGCGGGCGGCTACGGTGGCTGGTCCAAGAGCTAATGAACGGTTGAATGGCCGCTCAACCTGAAAGCTGAGAACCCCGTATGCGACCTCTGTCTTCCCGATTGTCCGTCATGAGCGGTGAAGGCGCCCTGACCGTGTATGCCAAGGCTACCGAATTAGAGCGCCGGGGCCGCGACATCATTCACCTCGAACTGGGCGAGCCCGACTTCCATGCGTCACAGCCAGTGATTAAGGCGCTTGAGAAAGCCTTGCGTGCCGGCAAAGACCGGTATTGCCCCATGGCTGGAGTCCCTGAGCTCTGCGCCGAAATTGCTCGCTACCTGCGTCAGACGCGCGGCCTGGCTGTCTCCGCGGACAACATCGTCATGGCCCCGGGCTGCAAGATAGCACTCTTCCTCGCCATGATGGCGCTGCTCGATCCCGGCGACGAGGTCCTCTATCCTGAGCCCGGATTCCCCGGTTATCCATCCATCACGCTGGGCCTGGGCGCTGTGGCGGTCCCGTTCACCCTGCATGAGAGTCGTGACTTCCAGCCCGATCCCGAAGAGATCGCTGCCAAGATTACACGTCGCACCAAGTTGATCCTGACCTGCTCGCCGAACAACCCTACGGGCACCGTCTATACGGACGAAGTCCAGCGGCGCATTGCCAAGCTTGCGGTGGAGCATGACCTCTATGTCATCTCCGACGAAATCTACGCTCGCATCATTTACGGGCAGAGTTACGTTTCGATGATGTCGTATCCCGGGATGCGGGAGCGCACCCTGATTGTGGATGGGTTTTCGAAGAGCTTCGCCATGACGGGATGGCGGCTGGGATACACGGTTGCGCCGCGCGAGATCGTTCCCGCGCTGGTTCTTCTCGCCATCAACAGTTACACCTGTGTTGCCGAGTTCTCGCAGTACGCTGCGATCGAGGCCCTACGCGATCCCGCAGGCGCCACACCCCATATGGTGGCTGAGTTTGAGCGACGCCGCGACCAGTTTGTCGCTGGACTCAACCGCGTTCCCGGTTTCCGCTGTGCCCCCGCCGATGGCGCTTTCTACGCCTGGGTCAACGTATCGGGCACAGGTTTGTCCGCAGAAGAAGTGTGCCGCATCATGCTGGAAGAGGCTGGAGTGGCCGCGATTCCTGGAATTGCGTTTGGTAAGTCAGGCAGAGACTTTGTGCGGTTCTCGTACGCCTCTTCCACTGCCAAGCTAAAAGAAGCCGTGACCCGCATCCAGGCCGTTTCCACTGCCTGGCAGACCGCGGTTGTTGGTTAGACACCAGGAGCCTCGATAAATGTCGAACGTCGAAGACAGCCAGAGCCCGACCCATACACACATTCCCTGGGCAGCCATCCCAGTGGAGGAACTGAACCCGCTGCTGCAACGTCAGTTCATCGTAGGCCGCGACATCATGATCGCCCGCGTGCTTTTAAAGAAAGGCTGCATCGTGCCCGAACACAGCCACCATAACGAGCAGATCACGTACATCCTCGAAGGCGCACTTAAGTTTTGGATTGGCGGGAAGACAATCATAGTCAAAGCTGGCGAAGTCCTTACCATCCCGCCCAACTTGCCCCACAAAGCCGAGGCGCTGGAAGACACCGTTGACCTCGATGTCTTCACACCTCCACGGCAGGATTGGATCGCCGGTTCAGACGCCTACCTCAGGTAACGAAGTCAGGCACGGGGGGATCTAGCGGCTGGCTGGGGGCACAATCCCGTTCATGCGCAAATACTCCACCATCTGTCCATAATGATCAAACCCGTGGCTCACGGAAATAACCCCTAATCCCATCCGCGTCATCGTTCCCTCGCCGAACGGGCTCTTGACCTGCGGCTCGACTGCATTCTTCTCATTCACGGTCGCCACTGCCTTATGGATGTAAATAAACGAATCTTTTAGATACTTCACGACCTCGGCTTTGGTTTTAATTTCGTCCGGTCCGTTTTCTCCTCTGATATCCAAGGGCGGCTTCTCTTCCAGGATGGCGGAACCCAGCATATAGTTGACCGTCGCAACGTGCTTCACTTGCTGAGCGAAAGTACGAACACCCTTAAACTCGCCGCTGGTGGGCACAAAGTTGAACTTGTCTTCCGGCATTGCTTCCGCGGCCGGGACAAACTCTCCTTCCATGTTCTTCAGACTGTTCTCCAGCACTTGAGTCATGGTCCGGTGTTCGGCGGCCTTTGCCGTCTGCCCAAACGCCAAGCTGCTTGCAGCCAATACCAGCAGGCACATCATCACTTTTTTCATAAACAGTTCCTCCGCGCAAATTTAGAAATTCAGGCGGCCATTCTGACGAACGGCC
>JBBQVN010000023.1:0-34320 GCA_038211475.1 Terriglobales bacterium
CGATTCGCCCATGGGCCCAGACGAGTACTACACCATGTTCAAGCTCGAGGGCCGCGATGCAGCCGCCGCATACACCATGCGCCCGGATCAGCGGTCACAAGGCATTCCCCCGTACTGGGCCATCTATATTGCGGTGACCAGCGCAGACGACACGGCGGCACGCGCTCAGCAACTGGGCGGCACTGTTCTGGCCCCCGCCTTTGATGTGATGGACTATGGACGCATGGCAGTGATTCAGGACCCCACCGGCGCCGTGTTTTCCATCTGGCAACCGCTGAAGAACCAAGGCACTGGCATCTCGGAGGTTGACGGCACCGTTTGCTGGGCTGACCTCAACACCTCCGACCCCGATAAGGCCGGCAAGTTTTACAGCGATCTATTTGGCTGGAGCGTGAACCGAGAGGAGCATGACCCGTCCGGATATCTGCACATTAAAAATGGCGAGACTTTCATTGGCGGTGCTCCCCCGGCGAGCCGCTTCAATCCGAAAATGCCGCCCCACTGGCTGCTCTACTTCCAAACCTCCGACTGCGACGCCGTGGCCGCGAAGGCTAAAACTTTGGGCGCGAACATTTACCTGCCGCCCACGACCATGGAAAAAGTAGGCCGCATGTCGGTAATGGCAGATCCCCAAGGGGCGGTGTTCTCACTTTTCCAACCAATGCCGAGGAAATAGCAAACTCCGCTTGCGGTGGGATAGGCAAGCTAAATTTGGAATGAGTCGCGGAGAGCGTCCCTCACTTACTCCACGATCGCTAGTACATCACCGGGATTGACGTTTGCACCCGCCGCGACCGGGAGCTTGCGCACTACGCCCTTCTTTGGCGACTTCAGTTCATTTTGCATCTTCATGGCTTCCACCACCACCAGCGCTTGCCCGGCTTCGACCAAGTCATTTTCCGCAACCAGCAATCGCACCACCTTGCCCGGCATGGGCGCGACCAGTTTCTTCGGGCCTTTCTCGTCCTCGACGTTCGCCTTGCGTCCGCGCAGGGAACGGGGGTCGCGCAGTTCAGTTTTATAGCGGGAGTTGTCCACCCACAGGTGAAGGTCTCCGCCTGCCAGTTCGCGCTTCACTTCGTAGGATCGTCCGGCGATCAGCACCGACAAGACATCGGGGCGAGAGAGGATTGCATCCACGGCAACCGGCACGCCATCGAGTTGGCACACCCATTGGCCGTCCTTCCTAGCCAGCTCCAACTGGTACCGCTTGTCGTTAATCGAAACTTCGTAGGTCATAATCAGCGTCTAACGCAACGCCTCCGCGCGGCCGCGCGTCTTCCAGTTGGACGTCGGCAAGGCGGGGGTGGAGGTAGTGCCGCTTTGGCCAACCCCAGATGTGCTGCGGGTGGCGGCAGAGTCATCCAACGCGGCGAACAACCCTGCAGCAATCGCCGCCACTTCCGGCGCGCCATTGTGCGCAATCGGATCGGCCTTGCCCTGCTTCATCAGCCGGTCCAGATACCCGGTGTCCAGCTTGCCAGCTTGAAAGTCGGGGTCTAGCAAAATTCTCTGGAACAATGAGATGTTGGTCTTGATCCCGGCCACAAAGTATTCATACAGCGCTCGCTGCAAGCGCTGTATCGCTTGCGGCCGATCGGTTCCGTAGCCCACCAGCTTGGCCAGCAGCGGATCGTAGTCAATCGGCACTGTCCAACCTTCGTAAATGCCACTGTCGCGCCGGATGCCCGGGCCGGATGGCGCCAACAACAACGTGATCTTACCCGGGCTGGGAAAATAATTGTTGTCTGGATCTTCGGCGTAAATTCGGCACTCAATCGCATGGCCGCGAATGGAAACATCCTCTTGCTTGAACGGCAGCGGCTCACCTTGCGCAATGTGGATTTGCAGATGTACCAGATCAAGGCCGGTGATGGACTCGGTGACGGGATGCTCCACCTGCAACCGCGTGTTCATCTCCAGGAAGTAGAAATTCTTCTGCCGGTCCACCAGGAACTCGACGGTGCCGGCGTTAGTGTATTTCGCAGCCCTGGCCACCTGGACTGCGACTTCTCCCATGCGGCGGCGCATGTCCGGATCGACCATCGGCGAGGGCGCTTCCTCCAGTACTTTCTGGTGCCGCCGCTGGATGGAGCACTCGCGCTCACCCAGCCAGACTGTGTTGCCGTGCTCGTCGGCCAGCACTTGCATTTCGATGTGGCGGGGATTCACGATCGCCTTCTCGATGTACACTTCACTGTCGCCAAATGAGCGTTGCGCTTCGCTCTTCGCGCCTTCAATCGCCGCGCGCAAGTCCTCACGCTTGTGGACCAGCCGCATTCCCTTGCCGCCGCCGCCCGCCGCAGCCTTCAGCATGACGGGATAACCCACGCGCTCGGCCACTTGCTCGGCTTCCTCGATCGAGACCAGGCCTCGGGATGTCCCGGGCACAAACGGCACCCCGGCCTTTTCCATCTCCTGCCGGGCTCGGGTCTTGGAGCTCATCATCTCCATTGCCGCAGGGGTCGGCCCAATGAACTTGACGCCGGCATCGCCGCAGGCTTGAGCGAATTGTGCGTTCTCTGATAGGAATCCATATCCAGGATGAATGGCGTCTGCGCCCGAGCGCTTAGCGACATCGAGAATCTTGTCCATCCGCAAGTAGGACTCGGCGGCGGGCGCCGGGCCAATGGGATAGGCCTCATCGGCCTTGCGCACATGCAGAGCAGCGCGATCCACGTCCGAGAACACGGCGACTGACGGGATCCCCAACTCGCGACAGGCGCGAATCACGCGTACTGCAATTTCGCCCCGGTTGGCGATCAGAATTTTCTTGAACATAGTTGCAACTGGCTGAAGTAAGTGGTCGTGCGGCAGCATCGCCGCTCCACGACTTTACTGCGTCGCCTAGTACTTTAGCAATTTGGGCTAACGAAGCGGTGTGCGCTGGGTCACCAGGGGGTGTGCTGCGGGCTAGGCCCCAGTCAGTTGATGCCGTCAATCTGCTATGCTGCCGCAGCGACGCAATTTCAATTTCATCACGGAGCTTTCATGCCACGTCTTTTGTGCACCTTTGCTCTGGCCTTGTTGGCTATCAACGCCCCGACGCAAGCGCAGCAGAAAGCGGCCACCTCCGGGCACTACCTGTTTGCCTGGACCGGCGACGCGGCCAGCAAGGGCAATGATTTTCTGGCGGTGATTGATGCCGAACCGGCATCCCCGACGTATGGGCGCCTGGTGACTACCGCCGTCACCGATCAGCAGACCATGTACGCCCATCACACCGAATACACCATGCCCGCCAGCGGAATGCTGTTTGCCAACGATCATGATGCCGGCCGGACGTTTATCTTCGATGTGCGTGACCCGCTGCATCCCAAAGTGGCAACGTCGTTTACCGACATGGACGGATACATGCACCCACACTCCTTCGTGCGGCTCCCCAACGGACACGTGCTCGGCACCTTCCAGCATGCGCATCACGACATGCACATGGGCGGCGAGCACATGGGCACCAGCGGCGCACTGGTCGAGATCGACGACACCGGCAAGGTGATTCGCTCCAGCAGCAATGCCGACCCCGCATTTCGCGACTCCCTGCTCTCGCCGTACGGACTCGTCGTTCTGCCCGAGCTTGACCGCATAGTCACGACCAACTCGTCCATGCACGACGACGATGTTCTTCGCGGCGTGACCTACCAGGTGTGGCGGCTCAACGATCTGAAGCTGCTGAAGACCGAATACCTCGACACCGGCGACAACCACTATGGCCAGATTAGCCCTGAGGAACCGCGTCTCGGCCCCGATGGGGCGGTCTATATTCAAACTCTCGGCTGCGGCATCGAGCGCGTCACCGCCATCCAGAGTGATGCGCCCAAATCGCAACTGGTGTACACCTTCCCCGGCAACTGGTGTGGAGTTCCAACCATCGTTGGACACTATCTGGTGCAGAGCGTGCCCGCGATCCAAAGTCTCGTGGTTATCGACATCGCCAACGGGGCCAAGCCGGTCGAGGTCTCGCGCTTGAAGATCAGCGATACTTTCAAGCCCCACTGGACAAGCTGGGACGCCACGACTCAGCGGCTGGTGGTGACGGGCCGGGAGCCTCGACTGTATCTGCTGAAGCTAGATATCGCGACCGGCGCTATCACGATGGATGACACGTTCCACGACGAACAGGGAAAGCCAGGCTTCAACTTCGACGACCGCGCGTGGCCCCACGGCTGGAAGGGAACCGGAAAGCCCCACGGGGTGGTGTTCTCGCGCTGACGTCGAGCCTTAGCCTTCCGATAACCTTTCCAGGTCGCGGGCACATGCAGAATGTGAACGATCTCCACGCCGTCACGCCTGGGTTGGTAAAAGATTAGCCGTCTCAAATCCTTTGACCGGCCAGCGACGGAGCCCCTTCATTGTGGATTGGCTCAAGCCACACCGAACACCCATACTCGGCAGTTGGGCGAGGGCCCCGCAACTGGCTATGATCTGATGTAGGAAATCCTCCGCCACTTTCAGCCCTGCGTGTTCCTCCAGATACTCCAGGTCCGCGTTGATTTCGCGCCACGCGAGAGGACGAATCGCAAATTTCGGCATCTAGCGCGAGGCTTTGCGTTTGGCCGCCCGGGCACGGAGTTTCTGCCGAACTTCCTCGACCATCGCGAGAGTCACCTCAATTGGAGGACCAGAATTGATAGAACGAAGCAAGACCTGCTCAAGCTGCTCTTTGGCCTTGCGTTTTTGGTCGGCTCGCACCAGTTCGCGGACGTACTCGCTGGCACTGCTGTAGGCCCCGGCGCTCACCTGCCTCTCCACATACTCCTTCATGGGATCGGGAAGAGAGATATTCATGGTTTGCATAACGAACTCCTCATCCAAGTCCACCTTTGCGGACATGGCATTTCTTGTCAATTATTGGCAAGATACCAAGCGCTCTGCCCCTCTCACCCGGCCCGAGACGTTTTTTCCTACCGCAGCCTCCGGTCCAGAGCACGAGTCGGGTAGGATGAAGAGCTTGGCACTCCCTGATCAAAACAGAGATCCGAATGACCGCACCGCGAGATCGATGCGACAGACCGGTTCCTCCGCAGCGAGCTGGGAGTTTTCCGCGATCGGGTTGATCACGCTGGTCGCGGCCCTGCTGCGGCTTCTGTCGTTAAGCCGCAAGTCGTTCTGGTTCGACGAAGGCGTGAGCGTTGCCATCGCGCGACTGCCACTTTATGACTTCCTGCGCATTCTTTGGCGCCGCGAAGCCAACATGTCACTGTACTACCTGCTGCTGCGGGGATGGCTCTACCTGGGCCACAGCGAGGGTTGGGTTCGCAGCCTGTCGGCTCTGTTCGCCATCGCCACCGTTCCGGCGGTGTATTGGCTGGGGCGAAAAATGTTCGACGCCCGCACCGGAGCCATCGCAGCGGCTTTGCTCGCCGTCAATGCCTACCACATTCGCTACGCACAGGAGGCCCGCAGTTATGCGCTCTTCACTCTTCTCGCCACTCTCTCCGTGGGTTTCCTTTGGAATTGCGCCACCGCCACGTCGGCGAGCAACCGACAATGGCACATCGTCACCAGCGTTCTAACCATTTACGCTCATTTCTATGGAGTTTTGCTAGTGCTATCGGAATGGGTATGGTCGCGTTTTGGGTCGGGCTTCGCGTTGATGGCCCATCGCAACTGGCAGCGGATCCTCGTCTACGCCTCTCCGGCCCTGCTCTTCGTCGTGCTGACCGGCACCGGACCGCTGGCATGGATTCCCCGACCGGGGTTTAGGGAGATGTATCAATTTTTGCTGGCCCTTTGCGGAAACGGCGGAAGGATTCTGCTTCTGGTGTACGTCGTATGCATCACAGCCGCGGGCGTTCCACTCCGGGCGGCGGCGACGCCGACTGATACCAGCAGATCTGCGACTCGACTGCTGCTGCTCTGGCTCACGCTGCCACCTCTGCTTATTCTGTTGGTATCCCAGGTCAGGCCCGTGTTCCTGGGACGCTATTTTGTATTCACTCTGCCCGCGTTAGTCGTGCTCGCTGCCCGTGGCATCACGCGAATGTCCGGACGATGGATTCCGCCTCTTCTGTTGGCGCTTATGCTATTTCTTTCGCTGCGAGGCACACAATCCTACTACGCACATGATTTCGATATCGAGCGCGAGGACTGGCGCAACGCCACCGGTTATGTGCTCGCGAATGCGCAACCCGGAGACGCCGTGATTTTTTATACCGTCATGGGACGCATGCCCTACGAGTACTACCGCTGGAACCAACCTGGGCCGGAGGTGCTGTGCCCACGCCACGGAGATGCCGTCAGCTTCCGCGACTTCCTGGGCCACCCGCAGCTCGCGATTCTTCAGCCGTCTTTCGCCCAGCATCCGCGAGTGTGGCTCATCCTGAGCCATAATCAGCGAGGCCTCGGCCAGGGGCCCGACGCTGCCACAGCATCGCTCGCGGGGGCGCTGGCGAACGCCTATGCGAAGGCTCAGCCGCTGGAGTTCCCCGGCATTCAAGTGCGGCTCTATTCTTCCGCTCCGGCAAACGGGGGGCATTAGCCGATGCTTTCAGAAGTCCGCAGGTTGACGCCGGGAACTCTTGACGCGTGGTTGCCGCCATCCATCCTGGCCGCAGGTTTTCTGGCTCGCCTCTACCTTGCCCATCTCACTTTTTTTAACCCAGACGAGTGCCTGCATTACTTGTTGGCAGTTCAATTGTCACTGCCCGATGTTTACAAAGCCACCCTCACCACGGCGCACCCTCCACTGCTGATCGTCTTGCTCTACTACTGGCGGGGACTAGGACATTCCGAACTCGTGCTTCGACTGCCCAGTGTCTTCGCCGGCACGGCTTCCTGCTGGTTCGCCTTCAAGTGGCTGGAGAACGTAGTGGGCCGCCGACCCGGCACCATCGCTCTATTTTTGCTGGCATTCTCGCCGTCGTTAATTGCGCTTTCTTCTGAGGTCCGGCAGTACGCGCTATTGCTCTTTTTCATGGCAGCGGCGCTGTTTCTGTTCGACCTCGCCATCGACCGTAACTCCCCCAGCGGGATGACGTTATTTTCGCTCGCGCTCTACGGCGCGCTGCTCTCGCATTACTCCTCCCTGATTTTTGCGCTGAGCATTGGCGTTTACGCTTTGTTACGGTTCTGTCGAGAGGAAAGACATGCGAAGGTTTTGGCGGTCTGGCTGGCGGGACAGGCGGCTGCACTAGCGCTGTGCGGGTGGTTGTTCATCAGCCATGTCGCTCGAGTCCGCAACCTTGGCATGCCGCAGGAAATCGCTAACACTTGGCTCCGCAAGTCAATCTTCCACCCCGGCGAAGACAGCCTGCTGCCTTTCGTGCTTCGCGAAACCATCCACCTGTTTCGCTACTTGTTTGGCAATGGACTAGTAGGCGCCTTGGGACTATGCCTGGGTTTGGCCGGTGTGATATGGCTCGTGCGAAACCGGCGCACATTGCCGCCGCATTCCCGCCAACTTGCCCTGCTTTTGACTCTACCGTTTCTAATTACCGCCGCGGTCTCAGTCGCTGGACTTTATCCCTATGGCGGCACCCGGCACGACGTGCTTCTCTCGCTCTTCGCCGTGGCCGCGGCAGCGATTGGGATAGCCGCCTGGAAACCGCCACGATGGTGGGTGACGCCGCTCCTGCTCACGGTGGCAGTGGGGATAGCGAACTGGTCGCCATCGCCTGGCGGGCCCTACATCCGGCCCCGCGACCAAGCCCAGGCGCAAATGCAGCAGGCGCTTTTGTTCGTCCGCCCTCAGCGCGGCCGCGACTCGGTTATCTTCACCGATTACCAGAGCGGCTTGCTGCTGAGCTACTACCTGTGCGGGCGCTCCATCGTGCAGTTTGAAGGCCCTTTTCAGCCGTTTCAAGATGCTACATGCGGGGAAAGCGGGATCGTGGTCTGGCAGTCGCAGGATTGGATGTTCCACGCTGAGGAATTCCCGCGGATTCTGCAGGATGCCGAATCAGCTTTTGCCCTCTCGGGCAAGCGAGTCATGCTGTTTCAGGCGGGGTGGACGGTAAATGCAGAACCGGACTTTCGCCAGTTGTTGCAACACTATGGGTGCCCCGCACGTGCTAATTTCGGCAACAACATTTTGGCGTGCAAAATCACTGTGCCTGGCGCCGCTGTCAATACCGCCCGCCAATAATGCGCGAGACAACTTCACAACAGCATTGCGCCCAAAAACAAACAGGCCCCGACCTTTCGGGTCGGGGCCATTTCCTGAGGAGGAAAAACCTCTACTTCTGATCGAGTTGAATACCACCCGTGGCCGGCTGCTTCTCTGCCTTGGCTTTCTTGGTGGCCATGGTCTTGTCTACCCATTCGTCAGCCGTCTTCAGATCGGCGCTTCGCGCGGCCTGATCGTCGCATTCCAGATCGGCCTTTTCCCGGTACATCAGGTTCAGATAGGCCATTGCATCGTCGTAATCCGGACGTAAATCCAAAGCTTTCTTCAGATTGTCAATTCCGTCCTGAACCACTGCCCCGTTTTTAGTTTTCAACTGGCCGCAGACCTTCTTGTCCTTCAACGGCTCTTCCGGCTTCAGGCCCAGCTTGGCGCGTTCTTCCATCCGAGGCTGATATGCCTCCGTCCAATCAATGACGCCGACGGAATAATAGGTTTCGGGATCGTTGGGATCCACCTGCGACACCCTGTTGTGATATTGCTTCGCCTCGTCCATCTTCTTCATGTTGAAGTAGAGAGACGCAATGCCCTTCAAGCTGGTAGTCTGCTGGTCCCGTTCCGGCTTCATGTCCAGCACTTTCTTGAACTGGTCGATGGCCTGGTTGGCCAACCGATTGTTATCTTCCGTGTCGGCGCCGGGAATGTACTGGTTGGCATAAGCAGTCGCCAGATAGAGACGGGCATTCAGCAAGGAGGGGTCGAGGTCGACCGCCTTCTGAAAACGGTTGATCGCCTCTTCGTACTTGGCGTTCTTATAGGCTTGCACACCCTTGTTCAGGTTATCGCGCGCCTGTAGCTTGGCGCAGCCGGTACCCGCGAGAAGCGCGAGGCCAGCGGCCACAATTATCAGCAGTCTCATGCCGTTTTTCATTGCGTCAAAATTCTCCCTTGCCACAGTGTCCGAATTGTTCATGACCGGATGCGAGCCCTAGGACATGGAACGATGTGACCCGCCCGCCCTCTCGAACATGCGGACGCCAACATCCTAATTGCCGGCTTCGATTTTTGCGGTGATCAAACCCACCTTTTCCACTCCCGCCGCATGGGCAATGTCGATCACATTGGCGACATCGGCGAAGGGCACATTGTTATCGCCCTTTACGAACATCACCTTTTCCGCGCGGGTCTTGTAGACCTCTCCTAAGCGGGCTTCCAAGGTGTCCCAAGTGACGTCGTCCTGATTGATCTTCAGGTCGGGAGCTTTTCCTGAACCCACATCGATCAATTGGACCACGATGGTTCGATCTGGAGTCGGCGGAGGGGCTTTTTGGTTCGGTGGGGGCGGCTGAGGAACCAGCGCGTCCAATCCTTTCGGAGTGAGTGGCGTGATCACCATAAAGATGATCAGCAGAACCAGCAACACATCGATGAGCGGAGTGACGTTGATGTTCGCACTTTGGTGCCCGCTCGTACCTATTGACATACTCATAGCTTGTCTCCTGGAGTCGCCCTCAGCACCTATTGCCCACCCGGCGTTGGGGGTGCCTTAGGCATGCCTTGCTTCTTTTGATCGGTCAGCAGGCCCAGATCGTCCACGCCCGCCGACCTCACGTTATCCACTACCTCCACCACAGCGCCGAACTTGGCGCGGGCGTCAGAGCGAATGAACACGCGCTTATCCGCCCGGTTCGCCAGACGGTCTTTCACCTTTTGCGTCAGTTGGTCGACCTGAATCTGGTCGGTTCCGAAAAACACTTTGCCGTCGCGCATTACGGCGACCACCAAAGCGTCTTCTTTGTCCGCATCCGGCATGGCCTCTGGACTATTGACCTTTGCCAAGTCCACAGAGATGCCCTTCTGCAACATCGGCGTGATCACCATGAAAATGATCAGCAGCACAAGCATGACGTCCACCATTGGAGTCACGTTAATGTCGGAGCTGATCTTAGATCCTTCGTCTCTTTTTGAGATTGACATGTCTGCACTTCTCCTGCGCAGTTTGCTGCGCCCGGGGTGGTTGCCGAACTGCTTCCTGGTTAGGCGCGGGCGCCGGAGAATTCCGGCGCCCGCGCAGCAACTCAAGAGACGGCTCTGAGGTGATTACTTACGCAGCTGCCCTCTGCGTTTCAGGAAGTAGTCCACCAATTCGCTGGACGAGTTGTCCATTTCGACGTCGAACGCTTCCACACGCCCAGTCAGGTAGTTGAACATCATGACCGCCGGGATAGCGACCAGCAATCCCACTGCCGTGGTGACCAAGGCTTCCGAGATACCGCCAGCAACGGCCGCCAAACCGGTAGCCTTATTTTCCGAAATGCCTCGAAACGCATTCAGAATACCGACCACCGTTCCGAACAGCCCAATGAAGGGGGCCGTGGACCCGATGGTGGCCAAGCCGCCAAGTCCGCGCTTCAGTTCGGCGTGAACAATGGCTTCGGTACGTTCCAGTGCCCGTTTGGACGCCTCAATGGTCTCGCCCGGAATGTCAACACTGTCCTGGTGCGCTTGGAATTCCATCAGGCCGGCCGTTACCACTTTGGCCAAATGGCTTTTCTTATTGCGCTCCGCGACTTTGATGGCCTCGTCGATCCGGCCATTCTTCAAGGCGCCCGCCACTGCTGGGGCGAACGCGCGCGATTGGCTGCGGGCCGCGTTATATGCCATCAAGCGATCAATCATCACGCCGATCGACCATCCCGACATGATGAACAGGATAAGAACCACAAGTTTTGCCAGGATGCCCATCGACTTCCACATCGAAAGCGGATCGAACCCGATCGTCGGCTCTTGGAACATCCAGGTCGCGAACATGGGCACGTGACTCACCACCGCGGTTGCTAAGTTAGCTATCAACATGAGTTGCTTTCTCCTCCTCAGAAGAACTTTGGTTTTGAACTCGGCAGGTTGATTTCCCGGAACCGCTCGCGGCCCGCAAAGACAACCACCGTACCGCCAGATCTCTTCTACCTCTAACCGCCTGACAGCGTGAAATTTACGTCCACCTGGGTTTCCACGGCCACCGGCTCACCGTTCAGCAAGTAGGGCTTATAGCGCCATTGCTTCACGGCTTCAATCGCAGCGGGTGACAACATAGGATGTCCGCTAATGACCTTCAGGTTTTCGATTGTCCCGTCTTTACTAATTTCCGCCTGCAACAGCACGTGCCCTTGGATGCGGGCCTGGCGGGCAAGGGGAGGATAGTTGGGCTGCACTTTTTTAATCAGCAACCCAGTGGAGACGCCTTGGGAGACTCGCACCCGGGCCGGGGGAGCCGCCGCTTTGGGGACCGCTACGGGCGTCGAACTGATGATGCCGCCCAACACGCCACCCATTTGTCCACCCGGAATGCCACCCGGAACGCCGCCCACCACGCCGGAGGCCGACATCACCGGTGCAGGCGCTTCTTCTTCCTTAATCATTTGAATCTTTTGGGGAATCTTGGTGGGGGTTCGGAGCTGTCCGTTGATGATGTCGGACTGGATCTGCTTCACCACTTTCACTACTGCCGCGGCCGGCGGCGGTGGCGGCGGTGGTGGCGGCGGCGGCGCCACCAGGAACGTCATGAGTTGCTGTTTTGGCAGCGCCTCTGTGTAAATCAATGGGATTAGGATTAGCAGGCCCAGCAGCATCAGTTGCACGATGAAAGAAACCGTCGTGGTCACTCCGCGTTTGGTCTTCAGTCTCCCACCCGACTCGATCAGGCTGTCTTCAAACATAAGGCTTCTCCCTACACCAAGACCCTACGTGCCTTTAGACACCGGCCACGCCCGCTTTGCTCCCGAACACTTCCGGACCTTTTCGGGCATCGCAAACTCAGCCGTACTCAAGCAAACTTTGTATCACAGCTTGCGCCCAAACAGCCTACACCTTCGCTCTTTCGGCTGTCTTTTTCCCTGCCTCCACCGGCATGGAAATCGGACGCTTCCCGCGATCGCTCCGCCAATCCTGGTACGCCACCAGGATGGGAGCCGCAATCGCAATCGACGAATATGTTCCGATCAAAATTCCAATCACCAGGGCGAAGCTAAAACCATGCAGCACTTCTCCCCCAAACAAATACAACGCCAGAACAGTAAGGAAGGTTAAGCCTGCTGTCAAGATGGTCCGGCTCAGCGTCTGGTTGATGCTCTTGTTGACGATATCGGCCAAGCGCTCCCGCCGCAGCAACTTGATGTTCTCGCGGATGCGATCAAACACCACAATCGTGTCGTTGTTGGAATAGCCGATCAAGGTGAGAATCGCCGCAATAACGGTGAGCGACATCTCTTTGTTGATCAGTGAAAATGCCCCTACCGTAATCAGAGTGTCGTGGAAGACCGTTACCACTGCTGCCACGCCGTAGATCAATTCAAAGCGGAACCACAAGTACACCAGCATCCCGGCCAGCGAGTACAAGACCGCCAGCTTGGCTTGGGTTTGCAGTTGCTTTCCCACCTGCGGCCCAACAATTTCTACGTTCCGGACGCCAAAGTCGGAGAGGTAGAAACCATCCTGCAGCGCCGCCAGCGTGGAAGCGTCCGCAGTACCCCGCAGTTCCTCCAGAGAGCTCATCACGCCGCCCTTGGTCTTATCGCGGTAGGCCACGATGGCCTGGCCCAGCGCCGTGTATCGCTGATTCGCGTCCGTCCCGGCATGCAGCGGATCTTTGTCCATCAGGAAATTTGTGACTACAAGAGAACTCGCGTTGTTCAGATCCACTTTACCGGTGGGCGCATTACTCTCCAGTGCATTGATGATCTGGGTCTTGCCCTTGTCCAAGGCTTGTTCGCTGGTCTCGGTGATGTCGAGCGCGATCAGAACCTCGTTGTTCCCCGGGGCCCCGTAGCGCTGAATGCGGGCATTATGCAGTCCGGCGCGATCCATCGCCGCCCGCACCGCGTTGTCGTCGGGCGAGTGCGCGAACTTCACATACACAAGGGTTCCACCGCGAAAGTCCACGCCCAGCGGGACCCCATGCCAGAACAGCATGGAAAAAATTCCCGCTACGCTGAAGACCAGCGAAAAGGCCAGAAAATACCACTTCTTGCCGAGAAAATCGATGTTCGGATTCTTAAAAAATTCCACGCTGCGTTAAAACCCCCAAACTTCCAAAACTGCGAATACTTTCCGCCTAATCCCTCTTAACCAAAGCGCCTAAATACTCAATGCTTCTCCGCGCTGCTTGCGCGACAGGAGCCAATCGAAAATCACTCGCGACACAAACACGGCCGTGAACAAGTTCGCCAGTAGACCGAATACCAGCGTCACCGCAAATCCCTTCACCGGCCCAGTGCCGAACAGGAACAGGATCGCCGCTGAGACAATCGTGGTGACGTGAGTATCCACGATGGTGACCCAGGCGTGACTAAAGCCTTGGTCTACCGCCGAGGGCGGCGTCTTGCCGTTGCGCAATTCTTCCCGTATCCGTTCGAAAATCAGAACGTTCGAGTCCACGCCCATACCCACCGTGAGGATCACTCCAGCAATTCCGGGCAACGTCAGCGTGGCCCCGAAATAACCCATAAATCCTAGCAGGATCACCAGGTTCAGAATCAACGCCAAGTCCGCATTGATGCCAGCGCCGCGGTAGTAAACCAGCATGAAGATTAGCACCGCCATCATGCCAATTACCGCTGCCCGCACGCCCGCGCGAATCGATTCCGAGCCCAGCGAAGGCCCGACGGTTCGCTCTTCCAGGTAACGAATGCTGGCTGGCAGTGCGCCCGAGCGCAACACCATCGACAAGTCTTTGGTTTGCTGGTCGGTGAATCGCCCGGAAATCTCTCCCCGGTCGTTGATCTCTGACTTAATCACCGCAACTTCCACAACCTTGTTGTCGAGCACGACGGCCAAGTTGTCGCCGACGTGAGCACTGGTGAACGCTGAGAAGCGCCGCCCACCCTCTGCGGTCAGGTTGAAGTTGACCGAAGGCTGCCCGTTCTGATCGCGGGAGGCGTCCGCCGCGCGCAAGTCGCGTCCCGTCACCGCCGACGCCCGTGAAATCAAATACCATCGCGGGCCTGCATCGCCCGTCGACGCCACGCTGCGCTCCTGCAACAGCACCGCATCTGGCGGCAACACGCCGCCGTGACTCTGCAGCGCTTCCTGTTCGCTGGAATACGGCCCACCCAGCGATTGCCGAATCTGCAGCATCGCGGTGGACTGCATGATTTCCTTCACCCGGCCCGGATCATCCACACCCGGCAACTGCACCAAAATCTGATACTGTCCCAGCCCGTGCTCTTGGATCACCGGCTCGGTGACGCCCAATTGGTCAATCCGATTGCGGATGGTTTCAATGGCTTGTCCCACTGCCCGGTTCTTTAAATCCGCCAGCACGGTCGGCTTCATCGCCACCGTCCAGGAATTTTCTGCCCCGGAAACCAGGTCGTATTCCGCCAAGCGATCTTGCACGATGCTCCGCAAGTCGCCGCCCTGCTCCGGCGGAACCCCCTTGATCTGAATCCTCTCGGGATTGTTCACTCCATCGGGCTTGCCGATTTCCGTGTACGTGATCTTGCGAGTCCGCATGTCCTCTTTCAAGCGCTCGACGGCGTTGTCAGAGTCCACGTTCACCGCATCGTTCACCATCACTTGCAGGATCAGGTGGGTGCCGCCACGGAGGTCCAGCCCAAGATGGATGCGCTCGCCGATGGAGGCCAGCAGACCTTTGCCCGACCAATCCTTCGGAATGCCAACGATCCCAAACAGGAACACCACCAATATCCCGATGATCAGTACTAATTTCCAACCCAGATTCTTAGTCATGACGTAATGAAGGCTCTCTCGTATTCTGCAATAGATATTTTTTACTGCTTCGCTTCCTCAGGAGTGGTTACGGCGACCACCGAGGCCCGGCTCACTTCCAGGCGTAAATTGTCGGGCGGCACGCGGAGATGCACCGAGTCGTCCTTGAGCGCGACAATCGTGCCCCGCAATCCGCCGCTGGTGGTCACCTTGTCGCCGTTCTTCAATTCGGTCAGCATCTGCTGCCATTTCTTTTGCCGCCGTTGCTGCGGCAAAATCAGGAAAAAATAAAAAATGGCAAAGATGAAAACCAGCGGCGCCAATCCGACCCAACTCCCCAAGCCCGGCATTTGCCACATTGCCGCCGCGCTCAAGGCCGTTCTCTCAGCAAAATAAAAAATCATAATATTCTGAAACCAGTCCGCTTTCGCCTTTTTTGGTGCGGCCGAGGCCCAGCCAGCCCTTCAAATCCAGTCGCGGGATGATACTGCACCGCTTGTTAGGCGCCGTGACTTCGAGCGTTTTCGCGTGATTTCTTCCTACTCGGAGGACGGAGACCCTTCAGTGTCGGGCTTGATTCGGGGTGGTACTGCTCAGAAAGAACGCACCTTCTCCCCAAGTAGAATAGAATGCCGTACTGCTCGCATCGTGTCAAGGTAGAAGCTCAGATTGTGAACGGTATTTAACACCTGAGCCAGCACTTCGCCCGACGCATATAGGTGCCGCAAGTAGGCCCGGGAGTACCGCTGGCACACCCGGCAGCCGCATCCGGGATCGAGCGGACCCTCATCTTTGGCGTAGCGAGCCTGCTTGATGGATATCCTGCCCTCCGACGTAAACAGCAGACCATGGCGCGCCGCCCTCGTCGGCAGCACGCAATCCATCATGTCCACTCCAATCTTGGAATACTGCGCGATTTCCTCGGGATAGCCTACTCCCATCAAGTAGCGAGGCTGATCCGAAGGCAAGTGCTCCAGAGTAGAGGCCACGACGTCATAGGTCTTCTCCCGGGGCTCGCCGACGCTAAGCCCGCCCAGCGCGTAGCCGGGGAAGCCGATCTCGATGGTCCGCTCCGCCGATTCGCGGCGCAGCTCCAGGTCCATCCCCCCTTGCACGATGCCGAACAGCGACTGGGTTTGCCGGTAGTTTTCCGTCTCCAGGTTCTGGGTTCCAACCGGTTTCTTATTTCCGTGGCCCTCCCTGGAGGAGAGACGGGCCCGATCTTCACTTGAAACTGGAAACTTGAAACTCGACACTGCCTTCCAAGGCACTTCGTCTTTGTGCTCCTCAAAATATTTCTTCGACCGCTGTGCCCAGCGCAGCGTCAGTTCCATGGAGGCCCGCACCCGCTCCCGCTCCGCCGGGTATTCCGTACATTCATCAAACGCCATGATGATGTCGGCGCCCAGCCCGATCTGCGCTTCCATCGCACTCTCAGGACTGAAAAAATGGGAGGAGCCATCCAGGTGCGACCGGAACGTCACTCCCTCTTCCTTGACCTTGCGGAGTTCATTGAGGCTGAAGACCTGAAAGCCACCGGAGTCTGTCAGGATGGCTCGATTCCACGCCATGAACCCATGCAGTCCGCCCATCTGCCGTACCGTCTCCACTCCCGGTCGCAGATACAGGTGATAGGTATTGCCCAGCAGAATATTGACGCCCAGCTCTTCCAGCAAGTCCTGGGACACGCCCTTGACCGAACCCAGCGTGCCCACCGGCATGAAGACTGGGGTTTCGACGATGCCATGAGGGGTCAGCAGCCGTCCCGCCCGACCCGCACCCGCAGTGGCGTCAACTTTGAATTCGAGGGACACTGCAGGTGATTGTAAATGTTTGGCAGGAGCAGCTTCAGGCCGACGTCACTGGGGACTCCTCCAAGACAGGGCAACGACCTGTCAACGACTGACGGGTCGGGCGCAGCCGTAATCGGAGGAAGTCCGGCCCCTACTTCCCGTATTCGTTCTTCACTACTTCGCCACCCTTCATCACGAACTTTACCCGCTCCAGCGTCGTGATGTCTTTCAGCGGATCACCATCCACCGCGATCATGTCTGCCCACTTTCCCGCTTCCAGGCTGCCCACCTTATCGCTCCATCCCAGCAGCTCCGCATCGGTGACGGTCCCGCTTTGGATGGCTTGCAGCGGCGTCATGCCCAACCGTACATACACCGCGAACTCGTGCGCGTTGAGGCCATGCGGGTACACTGCCGCATCCGTTCCCATCCCAATTTTTACGCCCGCCTTCATCGCCTTCTGGACGTTGTTCTGGCCCGCCGCGCTCACCATATCCATCTTGCTGCGCACATACTCGGGCAGGTTGGTCTTGGCAGCATTTTCGCGGTGCCAGTCCATCAGATACAGCGTCGGCACCAGGTACGTCCCATTCTTCTTGAGCGTCGCAATGGCCGCATCGTTCATCAGGTGCCCGTGCTCAATCGAGTCCACCCCCGCCTCGGAAGCCAGCCGCACTCCATCCGCGCCGTGAGCGTGGGCGGCAACTTTCCGCCCCAGGCGGTGGGCTTCGGCGACAATTGTCTTCATTTCCTCCAGCGTGTATTGCGAAGCGTTGGGATCGTCGCCCTTCGACATAACTCCACCGGTCGCACAGATCTTGATGACATCGGCCCCATACTTGATGACTTCTCGCACCTTATGTTGCACCGCCTCGATGCCGTCCGCCACTCCATCGCCGCTGGCGTGATAGCTGAAGGGCAACAGGTTGTTGTCGCAGTGGCCGCCGGTAATGCCCAACGCCGGCCCGCTCACCAGCATGCGCGGCCCGGGCACGTCACCGTCATTGATGGCATCACGCAGCGCTACGTCGGCATAGCCGCTCGCTCCCACATTGCGCACCGTGGTGACTCCCGCCTCCAGCGTCGTGCGCGCATTGTGCGCGCCCATCAAAGCCTCACGCGGCACGGAAATCCCCAACCCCGAGTACCCGAGCGACGTTGGATTAAACGTCAGATGGGTGTGCGCATCAATTAATCCAGGCAGCACGGTCGCGTTCGGCAAGTCAATCGTCTGGGTGTTTGCATCCGTCTTCACTGCTGACGCCGGCCCCACACTGACGATCTTGTCCCCATCAATCACGATCTCCTGTCCAGACAACATCTGTCCGGTCTTTACATCCAGCAGCTGACCGGGGCGGACCACAATCCGCTTTGTCGAAGCGCCCGCAGTCTGTGTCATCGCCAGAGTGGCGGCGCCCAGCAAAATTACAATGGCCAGCAGTTTGTTTGCTCTCATAGGACGTTTCCTCACTAGATCAATCGCCGCCTGGTCCGTCATTGCTGGAGTATTGTTCCAGCGAATCCAATTCTTGAGTGAGCGCGTCAATGCGCCACTGCAGTACGTTGCGGATCGACAGCATTCCCAGTAAACGACCATCCTCGTCCGCCACCGGGAGATGGCGGTAGTGCCGCTCCACCATGGTGGCCAGCGCTTCGCCGGGAGTGGTTTGCAGCGTGGCCATTTCCACCGGGGTAGTCATCAATTCGCGCACTGGGATCGCGTCGGGGGCACGCCCGCTCAGCGAGAGTCTTAGCAACACGTCCCTTTCTGTGAAAATGCCTGCCACCCGCTTTTCTGAATCGATTACAGCGACAGCGCCTACGTGCCGGTCAATCATGGTGCGGATGGCGTCTTCCGCCGTCGCCTCTGCTTTCACCGACGGAATCTCCTCATCGCACAAGTCTAAAATGGTCATAGAATTTTCCTCACGTCTTTTATCGTTCAATCAGCCGTTACCACGGCGTCCGCCTCAATCTCCACCAGCATGTCGGGTGACACCAGAGCGCAAATCTGCACCATCGCGGTCGCCGGACGAATGTCCTTGAAAAACTCCCCATGCGCTTTTCCCACCTTCTCCCAATCCGCGATGTTGGTGACGAACACCCGGGTGCGTACTACGTCTTTCATGCCAGCACCAGCTTTCTGAAGCGCCGCCTCAATGTTCTTCAGCGTTTGCACAGTCTGCGCGTACACATCGCCTAAACCGACGATCTTGCCGTCCGGACCCGTCGCCGTCGTGCCCGCCACATACACATTTGACCCCACTCGGACCGCTCGTGAATATCCTACGATTGCTTCCCACGGCGCCCCACTAGAAAAATTCTTCCGCTCCATGCTTTCCTCCGGCTTGTGATCGGCACCCGCTTCTCGCCAGTGCGAACTCTTACGACGCCCAATTGTATGCGTACCTCTCCCTTACCGTATTCCTCAGCTTGGCAGTCAACCTGCCCCTCTGCTGCCAAACTTTGCGGGCAACTCGCTTTTTCCTTGGCTCATCTTTACGACCGTAGTAGGCTGACGCAAATTTACCGGGCCGCTGAACCGGCCTAGAATCGCGGGCAGCACGGAGCCGACCACATGCTTCCTGAATCACACTCGTTGCAGCAGTTGTTTCTCGATCTGGTCGAGCGCCACTATGCCGAAGATGTTGGCATTCGCGAGCCCCAGGTAGTTAATTACGTTGCCCAGCTGCTCTATGATTTTTGCGACGCCGAACAGCTATTTAAGATTCGCAGCGCAGCCGGACTCCCGCTCAATGACGTCGGCGAAATGCTGCTGGAATCCGATCCCGTCTTCGGACCCGCCGCCTCCTTCGACCGCGAACGCCAGGTCCGCAAGCACATCGGCGATTACACTCTGTTTTTCGCCGGCATGTTCCCCGAGAGCATTAATCATTTCCGCCTGCGCCGCAACCGAGTCGAAAACCTGTTGGATTGGGTGAAAGCCGGGAAGCACAGTTACTACGTCGTTTCCAAGTTCGAATATTTTGAGTACGCCAAAGTCGCTCCCCTGTTCGCGCAGCTGGCAGCAAATTTTGAACAGTGCGTCTACGGCCTCAACATGGTGAAGAATGACCTGCGAGAAATGCAACATCCCATCGCAGTCAAGACGCACAGCTTGATTATGTAAAGCGCTTAATCATTCGCTCGGTAGAAGCTAAGCGCCGCATCGCCCTGGGCAAGTTGGCGTGTCCGGACTAGCCGGCCAAATCTTTCGCCCACATCGAATCGCTTCTCATGCTCTGCAATCACTAGCGCGCTGGAGTCCAGCAGGCGGAGTTCTCCCAGCATTTGCAGGGTCCGCGCATACTCGGCTTGCATCGCATAAGGCGGATCGAGAAACACAAATCCGGCCGAAATCCCCAGCGCCTCCAACCGCGTCAGCGCCTTCCCCACGTCCCCATGGAGCACTTCGAATCCCGTAGTCACCAGCAGTGATTGCAGATTCTGTCGGATCACTTCCGCCGCCGCCTTCGCCTTCTCCACGAAATACACTTTCCCCGCGCCACGACTGAGCGCCTCGATCCCCACCGCGCCGGTTCCCGCATACAAGTCCAGCCAAGTCGTGCCCTCGAGCGCTGCCCCGTTCCCCGCGGTCAAAACGTTGAACAGAGTTTCGCGCAGGCGATCCGAGGTCGGCCGAATGTCCATCCCCGGCAACGAACGTAATACGCGACTTCGATATTGCCCCGCAATCACCCGCATCGCCCGCTCCCTGAAACTCCGTGCCCTGAAACTCAATGCCTTGGTACAGCGTCTAACTATAGAATGGTATCGAGTTCCTATGCGTAGCTGGTCCATCCCCGCAGGTCGCCTGTTCGGTATTGAGATTCGCATTCATCTCACGTTCTTCTTCCTTCTGCTATTTGTCTGGGTGACGGAATACAGCGCGCACGGTCCCGCAGGTGCTGTTCGAGGCCTCGCCCTGGTGGGCATCATCTTCGGTTGCGTGGTGCTGCACGAACTCGGCCACGCCGTCACCGCCCTGCACGCAGGTGTCCCTGCCAAAGGGATTATCCTGCTTCCCATCGGCGGCATTACCCTGCTTGATGAATCCCAGGCTTATGGCCCGCAGTCGGCCTCCTGGCAGCGCGACGTTCGCATTGCCCTGGCCGGCCCCGCGGTGAACTTGTTCATCGCTTTCGTCGCGGGCAGCATCCTGCTGGCAATCGCTCCCGAGATTCGCCTTTTCGACCGCCCATTCGTTTATTCCGGGAATTTGCTGCGCAGCTTGGTCTGGTCGAATCTTTACCTCGGCCTGTTCAATCTTCTTCCTGCCTATCCCATGGATGGCGGCCGCATTCTGCGCGCAATATTCGTGCGCCGGATGGACCCTGTACTTGCTACCCGCCGCGCCGTCACCATTGGACAGACCTTCGCTGCCATCTTCATGCTGGTGGGCCTGCTCACCAACGTCTGGTTCACGCTCATTGGATTCTTTCTGTTCGCCGGCGCTCAACTGGAAGAACGCTCGGCCGTATTTCACGGCGTCCTGCAGACCGTTCACCTGGAAGACATCATGCTCACCGGCTTCGCCACACTGTCTCCTGCGGACACCCTCGAAGATGCGCTCGACAAAGCCGTCCACTCCCTGCAGGACGACTTTCCCGTGGTCCGCGGTAGTGACATGGTCGGCGTAATTTCTAAACAGAGAATTCTCGACGCCTTGCGCTCCGAGGGGAACGGCTACGTGCAGTCGGCCATGAATCGCATCTTCGATGTGTCGTCGCGACAAGAATCGCTGGCCTCTGCCTTCCGCAAGCTTACGGCCCGCCGCGCCAGCATCATTCCGGTGGTCGAGGAACAACACCTGGTCGGCATCGTCACCCTGCAGAATCTGATGCATTCCATGGCCTTGCTCGCCGAAGGCCGCAAGCTTCGCAAACAAGCCATGGAATCCTAAGACTGCGCCCTCCCGTGGTTAAGATTCTGCTTTACCTGTAGGTCCCCGTGATTGAGCCCTTGCTTTCACCCCAGCCGAATCGTCTTCGCCTCTTCCACCGCAGGAATTCTGCGCAGCGCCTTTAGCACACCCTCCGGAACTCGTCCGTCCACGTGCACCACCGCAATGGCCCGACGCGCCCCCTTGCCCCCCGCAAACACTCCTCGACCCAGCGAAAAGTCCGCAATGTTGATTTCGTGTCTTCCCAGAATCGTCCCCACCCGTCCGATCACCCCGGGAACGTCCTTGTTGCGCAGCAGAATCAGGTTGCGCCCGAGCGGCGCCTCTACGTCAATGCCATCCACCTGCAGCAAACGCGGCGTTTGCTGATGCAGCACCGCGCCCTTCACCATGTGCTCCTGTTCCGAAGTTTTCAGCATCAGCGACAGCACGCTTCCCGACCCTCCGCTCGACGCTTTCGGCTTGTGTGATTCGTGCACCTGCAGCCCAAGCCCCGCCGCAATCGTAGTCGCGTTCACCAGGTTGGCTTTCTCCTCCAGGCCCTGGTTCAAAATGCCTTTGATCGCCGCATTTCGTACCAGCTCGGTTTTCAACTCCGCGATGTGGCCCGAATAGCGCAGGGAAATCTCCTCTAACCTGCCCTGGCTGACCTGTGCCAGAAACGCTCCCAGCTTCTCCGCCAGCACAATGTAGGGCTGCATTTCCAGGTACTCGTCGTGGGATACCGATGGCACGTTCACCGCATTCTGGATCACGCCGTGCTTCAAATACTCTTTGACTTGCTGCGCGATCTGGACCCCAACCGCCTCTTGCGCTTCATGGGTCGAGCCTCCGATGTGCGGAGTCAGCAGCACATTCGTCATCGCGGCCAGAGCAGAGTTCTTCAACGGTTCCTCGCCGAACACATCCAACGCCGCGCCAGCCAAGTGGCCTTGCTTCAACGCGGTGATCAATGCGGCTTCCTCCACCAACTCGCCGCGCGCGCAATTCACCAGCCGCGAACCCTTCTTCATTTTCTTCAGCGATTCCGCGTTGATCATCCCTGCCGTATGCGGCGTAACGCCGACGTGCAAGGTGACGTAGTCGGCCACGCCATACAACTCGTCGAGCGCCGCCAACCGGATGCCTCGCTCCTTCGCCACCACGCTTGAAACGAACGGATCGTGCCCCACTACCTCCATGCCGAACGCCTGCGCCCGTTTTGCTACCTCCATGCCGATGCGTCCCAGCCCGACCACGCCCAGCGTCTTGCCTCGCAATTCTGATCCTTGCAGAGACTTCTTTTCCCACTTGCCCGCGTGCATGAGCGCGTCTGCCCGGCTCAAATGACGCGCCATCCCCAGCATCATCCCAAGGGTGTGCTCCGCCACCGCCACTGCATTCGCCCCCGGAGTGTTCATCACCGCGATGCCTTTGCGCGTCGCCGCATCCAGATCGATGTTGTCCACGCCAACGCCCGCCCGCCCAATGGCGCGCAGCTTGGTTGCATGTTCCAGCAGCGCCGCATCCACCTGCACCGCGGAACGCACAATCAGCGCGTCCGCATTGGCCAGATGTGCCGCCAGCTTCCCATCGATTTGTTCGGGCGTCACAATATTCCAACGCGGCTCCCGCAGCAAATCCACGGCCGCCGCCGATATTTTCTCCGCCACTACGATGATCATCTTTTGTCCTGCCCGATTGCCGCTAGTGGCGCTTCGCTCCTCCCAACATTTCGTCGGGATCCTGCTGCACCAGCGCATACCCTGCCGGAACTTCAAACAGGCTTTTGTCCAACCCGTCGCGGGAAAACGACTGCACCTCGATGGTGGATTCCATCATCGCGTTGCTGCTGCTTGAGGGTGGCAAGGTTGAGCTAGCTGGCGGCGTACTGGCCGAATCGCTCGCGGGTGCAGCCGGTGGGTCTTGCTTCTTCTTGCGCCCAAAACCGCCCATCATTCCGCCCAGGCTCTTGGCAATCTGCTGCTTGGCTGCGTCCGCTGCTGAGGTTGGGGCCTGCGCCTGCGGAGCCTCTGCCTGACTCGGTTGTCCAGCCGTCGGGGCCTGCGTCATCCCCATTCCCGCCCCCGCCATGGTCAGCGTCACATACTGCAGCAGCGGCATCCCTTCCATCTTCACCGCGTTCTTTCGAAATTCCTCCATGGCTGGCCCCATCTGCGGATTCATGTTCATCATGCCGCTCATCATGCCCGGCAGCCAATCCAGTTCCTTCGCCATGCGGAGATAAAACTCGCGCATCTCGCCATATCCCGGCACGTCCGGCGCGATCCACGAGTCCGTCGTCACCACGAACGATGCTTCCCCCATGTGCTCTTTCAGCTTCGGATCGTCGCTCTGCATCGCCATCTCCATACGCATCTTCACTTCATTGGTTGGCAGGTTCATCACCGTCCTGGTTTGGCCCGTCTTCTCGGCGCTAAACTTCGGCACCATTTTCAGGTTGGCGCCTTCGGGATGCTTCGCCATCGCCTTGGCCTGCTCTTCCTTCATCCGCTCCTGGGCGCGTTGCAACGATGCCTTGAATTCGTCGAAGGTCATTGTCGAATATGTCTTTTTCTCCGGATCGATGCGGATGAACCGCTTTCCCTCCAGGTCAATAATCTCCACCTTGCCATCCGAATGGTTTTGCCGCATCCGGTTTCCCTTCAGCATCGTGGTTGAGATTTGCGGGTCGGTCATGCTCCTAACGTTCTTGCTGAACGCTCCGAGGGATTTCGTCATGGCGACGATGGTTCCACCCGTGACCTGCGTCTTTTGCGTGTACTTGAAATCGCAGAATGCCAAGCTGTGGAACAGAACTACAGCCAACATCACAGCAAAACAGGAACGTTGTCTCATAAGTCCTCCATCAGATTCGGTTTCCTCACTCTTGGTAGAAGCTCTTGCCTTACCCTGTGTTCCCCTGTGCCCCCTGTGGGTCACAGTTTCACTTTCCTCCGCGGCCATCCTCGCGGCTTGCTTCCGCATACACTTCCTGCGCGGCCCTTACCGCTACTCCGAACTCAACCGCTTTCCCGGTCACGGTAGCTAGCACCTGCTCCAGCGCCGCCAATACTCCGACCGTATCCAGATAGTCGTAGTACCCGAGGTGCGCGATGCGGAACATCTTACCCTTCATTTCGCCTTGTCCGTTGGCCACTACCGCCCCAAATCGCTCCCGGAATTCCTTGACCATCGCTCCCGAATCAACACCTGCGGGCGGTTCCACTGCAGTCAGCGCGGCGGATGGCGCGGCGCTCGCAAATAGTTTCAATCCCGCGGCCGTCGCTGCGGCTCGCGTCATCGCCGCACACACTTCCGCGTTGTGCACCAGCGCATCGCGTCCCGCGTTGACGCTGCCGCCGCCCATCTCCGCCACATACTCCAACGATGCGCCCAGGGCCGCGAACAACGAAGTCGCCGGAGTATAAGCCGACTCCCCCCTCGCCGCTGCCTTCCGTTCTTTCCTCAAATCAAAGTAGTAGCGGGGCGATTTCGCCTTCTCCATCCGCGCCCACGCCTTTTCGCTGATGGCGCAATACGCCAGCCCCGGCGGTATCATCAACGCTTTCTGAGATCCCCCAATGATGAAGTCCACTCCCCATCCATCCACGTCGAAATTCGTCGTGCCCAGGCCGGTAATCGCGTCCACCACCAGCAACGCGCTGGACTTCCCGTGCACTAATTTGGCGATGCTTTCAATGTCGTGCCGGACGCCCGTTGAACTTTCCGTCGCCTGCACATAGACCGCAGATATGTCGTCAGTAAGCTTCGCCGCAATCTCGTCGAGCAAAAACGTCTGTCCATAGGGGACGCTCACTGACTCCACCGCGCATCCAAAAGCTTTCGCCAGCCCCAGCCAGCGTTCGCCGAACTTGCCCGCGGTCAGCACCAGCACTTTGTCGCCGGGCGAAGTCAGGTTCGACACCGACGCTTCCATCACTCCCGTTCCGGAACAGGCCAGGACCAGCACGTCATTCTGTGTGCCGATGAATTCCTTTACTCCCGCCAACACGCTGCTGAACAGCGTTCGAAATTCAGCGGTCCTGTGGTGCATGGCGAACGACGCCATCGCTGTCTGCGCCGCCGGCAACAGCGGTGTCGGTCCCGGCGTAAATAACCGGTTCTTCCTCAACATGAATCCCTTCCTGCTCCGGGTAACGTGGATCGCACTGCTACAATTCGCCGCGATCGGCAGACCGAGTACGTCTTCTAGTAGCTAGCATACTGGAGGGGAGTCGGCAGTGATGTAGAAGCGAGCCACCCGAGCGAATAAGGCCGCGACCGCTCAGTGGTTCCGCTCGGCTCCATGATCTGGTCTGAAATACTTGATGTATCATTTCTCCACCATGAGACTGGCATCATCGCTGCTCTTGATCGCTCTCGCCGCCTCTGCCTCTGCGCAATCCGCAAGCTCCAAAGAAATCGAGACCGTCTATCCCGCGGCCCACGAGCTCTACCTCGATCTCCATCAGCATCCAGAACTCTCCTCGCACGAAACCCAGACCGCGGCCAAACTCGCCGCCCGTTTGCGAAGCTTGGGGTATGAAGTCACCGAAGGTGTCGGCGGAACCGGAGTTGTAGCCATTCTGAAGAACGGCGCCGGCCCCATTATTATGCTGCGTACCGAACTCGATGCCCTCCCGGTCGAGGAAAAAACCGGCCTCGCCTACGCTAGCAAGGTGCACGTTAAAGACGATTCCGGAGGCGACGTCCCCGTGATGCATGCCTGCGGCCACGACCTGCACATGGCGGCGCTGGTAGCCACGGCAGCCATCATGGCCCACAGCCCGGAAACTTGGCACGGAACTCTCATGCTCATCGGGCAGCCCGCAGAAGAGGCCATTTCGGGCGCGAAGAAGATGATCGAGGACGGCCTGTTCACCCGCTTTCCAAAACCGGCTTTTGGCATCGCTGTTCATGTCGGCAACTATCTGCCAGCGGGCCAGGTAGGCATCACTCCTGGCATCTACAACACAAATTCAGACCCTCTTCGGATGACCATTTACGGTAAGGGTGGGCACGGATCGCAACCGAATACCACGATTGATCCCATTGTGATTGCCGCCAGAACCATCCTCACTCTGCAGACCATCGCTTCCCGCGAAGTGAAACCAGGCGAAATGGCCGTGGTGACCGTCGGCTACATCCGCGCAGGCGCCAGAAACAATATTATTCCCGACCAGGCAGAGCTTGGCTTGACCGTCCGAACCTATAAGGCAGACATACGCAAACAAGTCCTGGCGGCGATCACCCGCATTGCCAAAGGTGAAGCAGCGGCGGCTGGAGCTCCCAAAGAACCTCTCGTCGAGGAACTAGGATCGGCCGACGCGGTCTACAATGATCCCGCACTGGCGCAGCGCCTTCGAGTGCCTCTTGAAGCAGCCTTGGGCAAGCAGAATGTGATCGCCACCGAGCCAATCGCTCCTTCCGAGGACTATTCCGCCTTCATTGCGGCAGGCATCCCGTCGCTCTACCTCAGCTTGGGAGGCGCCGATCCGCAGAAGTACGCGGACGCCAAAAATGCGGGCACCTTGTTGCCGTCAAATCACTCCCCCTTCTTCGCTCCGGATGTAGAACCCGCATTGCGAACCGGCATCGCGACTGAGGTTGCTGTCCTGCGCAATCTACTTAATGGCACCGCTAAGTAATCCATCCCCGACGAACAGTTGTCGACCATGGTGAGACTTCTCGAAACATTCACGGCCTTGGTAAAACCTGCTGCGCGAACCCCCCGTGGACCCACCTCCTATTTGCGTCACCTCGGCGTAGCCGGGCTCTTCTTTCTCGCCATCGCTGACGGCACTCCCCTCCCTACCTTCGCCGGCCCAGACATTCTCATCGCCATCCTCGCCGCACGGCAGCGCGAACCTTGGTACTACTACGCCGCAGTCGCCGCCCTCGGCTCGGTCATCGGGGCTTATCTCACCTTCCGCATGGCCCGTAAGCTCGGCTTGGAGTATCTCAATGGTAAGTTTGGGGACCGTAAATTCGCCCGGCTGCTAGTGTATTTCCAGCGTTGGGGCACTGGCGCTCTGGTTTTTTCTTCGCTGGTTCCCTTTCCCTTCCCCACCAGCACGTTTTTTGCTGCTGCCGGCGTGCTGAATTATCCCGCACGTACTTTCGTCTTTGTCGTAGCGCTAAGCCGGGCAGCGCGCTATGCCGCCATTGCCGCGATTGCCGCCCACTATGGCCGTCGTTTCGTCGTTGGGTTGCTCCATCCCGGGCAGCATCCAGCGTGGTTGTTCGGGCTCGCCGCCCTGGCCGTGCTGACTATCCTCGCGGCGCGAATGCTGGCCCGACAACTCGAATGAACCGCTCCTCTCCGTCCACTTATTGTTTTCCTTTCCTTCCCGCCATATACTGACCTCCCGCGATGAAGGTCTTTGCCATCATTCCCGCGGCTGGCCTCGGCACCCGGATGGCCTCCGCCACCCGCAGCCGCAAACCCGCCCCTTCCAAGCAGTTCACTGACATTGGCGGCATCCCCATTTTGATTCACACCTTGCGCAAGTTTGCCGCCCACCCTGCAATCGATGAGATCTTCGTCGCGCTTCGCCAAGGCGAAATCGCCGGCTTCCGCGCCCGCCTCGAAAAACAGCATCCCGAAATCCTGGCCAAGCCGATTCATTTGGTCGAAGGCGGCGAGCACCGCCAGCATTCCGTCGCCAACGCCTTGGCCGCCATTCATGCCAATCAGGACGACGTCATCCTGATCCACGATGCGGTCCGCCCCTTCGTCACTTCTGAGATCATCGACGCGGTTATCGCGGCTGCTAATACTCATGGCGCTGCCGTCGCTGGAATTCCCGCGGTGGACACGATCAAGCAGGTCGAGCGCACCGCCGATGGCGCTCTGGTCACTGCCACCATCGCCCGCGAGCGCGTGGTGATGGCCCAGACCCCTCAGGGTTTCCGCTATGAAGTCATCCGCTTGGCGTTTGCAGAAGCCACCGCGGACGGATTTCTGGGAACCGACGAGGCATCCCTGGTCGAGCGCTCCGGACAGCCCGTCACCGTGGTCATGGGCGCCGCGCGCAACCTCAAGATCACCAACCCTGGAGACTTGGAACTCGCAGAATTTTATCTGCAAAGAGGCTGAAATCCCCGCGCCTCCGAGATGAACATAGACGTGTGTCGTGACGAGAACCGTTCCAGCGGGCTGTTCCCGGACATGAACACACAAGTGGTGAGCACACAAATATGTCCATGAGAATCGGCTACGGATGGGACTCCCACGAATTCAAGCTCGGCGTCCCCTTGAAGATTGGCGGGGTCACCCTCCCCCACGACCAGGGACTGGCCGGCCATTCCGATGGCGATGTCCTGCTCCACGCCATCACCGACGCTCTACTCGGCGCCATCGCCGCCCCCGACATTGGCGCGTTGTTTCCGCCCTCTGATCCGCACTGGGAGGGTGCCGACTCGGTGGTGTTTCTTCAGGAGGCATTGCGCCGCGTTCGCCTCGCCGGATACGAAATCGTCAATCTCGACTCAAGCCTGATTTTGGCGGCACCCAAAATCGGCCCTCACACCGCCGCCATCCGCGCTCGCATCGCCGCAGTCACCGGCGTAGCTCCAGATTGTGTAGGAATCAAAGCGAAAACCCCAGAAGGCATGGGCACCGACAACGCCGCCATCGCCCACGTCGTCGTGCTGCTCACCGACCGGCGCTAGTCGCCAGATTTTCGTGGGTCTTTAATACTGCTGGGATCTCTGCTGCACCGCCGGATATTCCCGAGCGGCTCAATACCGCTGGATCTGGCCTTTGCTTTTGGGTGGCGCAGCGGTTTACCGCTGCGATAAGTGCCCACTTAGAGCACCGGCTTCAGCCGCTGAGGACTCGATGCTGCAGAGCGGCTCGATACTGCCGACCGCCCGATCTGGCCTTCGCTTTTGGGTGGCGCAGCGGTTTACCGCTGCGATAAGTGCCTATTTTGAGCAACGGCTTTAGCCGCTGCGGGCGCTGTCAGCATTCCCCGGCGATTTTTCATCCAACGATGAGCGGACGCTCTCAAACTCCTGCACCAACTCACGGCCCCGGGCTCGCGCCGCTTCCACCAACCCACGAAAAATCGCCCGCGACGGCTCATCGAACTCCACCGACCGCTCTGGATGCCACTGCACTCCCAGCACCCAATGTCCCGGCGTAGTCCCTTCCACTGCTTCAATCACGCCGTCCACTGGAGACACCGCCGCAACCCGCAATCCATCTCCCACCCGCTCCGCCGCCTGATGATGGCTGGAATTCACCGGAATTTCTGCAGCTCCCACCATGCCCGCCAGCAGCGTCCCCGGCTCGACTTTTGCCCGGTGCGCCACCTCCACCTTGCGACCTGCCTCATGGTTCACCGGCGAATGAATATCCTGCACCAGCGTCCCGCTACGATAAACATTCAGGATTTGCGCCCCGTAGCAAATCCCCAGGATCGGCTTCCTCATGTTGTAAGCATCCTGCAGCAGCAGCTCATCCACGGTGTCGCGCCGCATATCAGCGTCTGCGGTCTGAGGATCGCGCGCCGCCGAATATTTCGCCGGATCGACGTCCGCCCGGCTGCCCGGCAGCAGCACGCCATCACATCGCTCGATGAGCTTCATCACTTGTTCCGGCGATTCATTCAGCGGGATCCGCACCGGCTCCCCTCCGGCCATCGCAACCGCTTGTTCGTATTGCGGCAGCGCTCGCTCCGCATAAGCGGGATCGCCCGAGTGCGGCACCGGGATCGCGATTCTTGGCTTCAACGCGCTTGTCATCTTACAATTGGCTCATATTACGACTGGCTCATTCGAGTTAGGACTGGCTTATCCGAGCGCTGGCTCATCATACGGCCGGGCTTATGATTTTGGTTACGACTGGCTCGACCGCGCAATTCCCGCCAGCACGTTCATCTGCCGGTGGCGCTTCACTTCAAATACCGTCGCCACCATCAGCACCATCGGCGCCACAATCATTGCCACCGGCAACGCAACATGCCGATACGCATACGCCGCATCCGGCGCCACCCCGTGCAACTTGGCGCCGACCACCACGCCCGCAATCCCCAACAGCAACGATACCGCGAACGACAGCAGCGTCAACAGGAAGGTCACCACCAGCACGCGAAACCCTACGCCGATCCAGCCCGGTTTTTTCGGCGAACCTTGCATAAATCCATCCTACACTGGCTCCGGCCATCCTCCGCGTCCCTGCGTTACAATGAATACTATGTCCTCCGTCGTCTCGGCGATTACTCGGGCCCCTGCGGAAATCGTCCGCCAGACCCCGGTTTCGCAAGCTCCCAATGGCATTTGTTACGCTTCTGCCGGAGAAACCACCATCCCCGAGTCTGACATCGACCGCATGGTCGCCGCCGTGCCCCATGTCGCCGCCGCCGGCCTGTCTCGCAAGGCCTATTATTTCGTACCCCTTACCATCAGCCAGGATGATGAAGTCGTTATCGCCGACCGTTACGACGTGGCCCTCAGCGACAACGCCGTCTGCCACCGCAACCTCACTCTCGGCGACTCGCAATGCGTGTTCATTTCCACTCGCTTGATGGACGATAAGTTCTCCGTCGCCTTCGAATTTTTCATCAACATTGGACACGCCTTGGTGGAGTCCGTCGGCGTCTCCCAGGAATTCTCCGACCTGGTCTGGAAACAGGCCGAGTCGTCGGTGCGCGGCGAGACTTCGCTCGACGCCTGGGACTCTCGCAAGCTCGCCACCGCCTCAACCGGCGACACCGAAAAACACAAGACCGACTACCTCGCCTCTTCCTTCGCCGATTCGATTTCCATCTATCTTCTCTCCCTGTTTATCGACGTCGATTACTACGACCTGCGGGAACGAGACTATCCGCTGCTGGCGCCCCCCGCCTTGGCCGACCGCCTGCGTAAAATCGCCGAGCTCTTTCCCCCCAATCCCGGGTTTGATTTCGCCGTGTACTACAAACGCAGAAGCTAGACGCCGTCGTCGCTGAATTAAGCCTTGCCTTTTATCTCCTCCCGCAGTAACTTCTGGTGGAACTCTATTTCTTGCCAAACGATTCAAGTCAGCGGGTGTCTCCTCCCCACTGCGGAGGGAAACAGTGTCGAGCTCCAGTCTGAAGGTCGTGCGGTTCCCAGTCGTTCCTCGAATCATCATCGCCGCCGCAGCCCTCCTCATCCTCCCCGGCTGTGCCACCAACCGCTACCAGGCTCCCGTCACCAGCTTTCAAGCCACTGCCCAGCAAACCGTGAACGTGCTGAGCGACTTCTATGCTTCGCGCAACTCCTACGAGATTGATGCCTACCTGCAAACGCTGGCCGCCGATCCCACGCTTCCGGTGCAGACCACCGATGCCCAGGGCTCGCCCACTCCCTTGGGCAAACCCGTGTTCTCACCACTCGCCATCAAGGCCCGGCTCGATGCTCTCAACCTGGTCGGTATTTACGCCAGTCGCCTCAGTGACTTGGTCAACAGCGACGCTCCCGCCCAATTCCAGAGCGCTTCCACCTTGCTGGGACAAAACTTCTCGTCTTTGGATTCGACTTTTCAGATGCTGACGCACACCGAGGATCCCACCGCGCAAAAATACGCCGGCCCCATTACCAGTTTGATTGGCACCATCGGGCAGATGTATCTCGAGCGCAAGCGCGAAGAACTCGTCGCCAAGGCCATCAAGGACGGCGCTCCCCAGGTGGATACCATTCTGTCTCTGGTCCGGGATGACATGGACACCATCTTTTCGCTGCAAGTCACCACCGGAGCCAGCGAAAAGCTTGCGGTCATGGCCGTGGCCTACAACACCGAACGCGCCAAGCTGTCTTATGAACAGCGCCTGACTCGCCTCATGCAAATCAAAGCCGCCAGTACCGAAGCCGCAGCGAGCGTGGGTTCGGCACCCTCCGGCATGGTCACTTCCATGCTGGCGGCGCACCACGCATTGGTTCAGCTCGCCAACTCACCGCCCAAAACGCGAATCGCCAGCCTGGCGCAGCTGAATTCCGCCCTGGCGCAATGGACCAATCAGATTCAAAGTGTTGCCGCTCAGGTCAAGGTCCTTTTGCACTAAAAGTTTCTGCTTCCAGGAGGGCACTCTATGATCAAAGTCGATACCACGACCCTCGCCGATATTGTGAATCAGTGTTTCGGCTGCGCCACCGATGGACGATTCACTCTAGCGCAGCAACAGCGCTTTCTCACCGAAGGAAAACGGCTGCGCGGCCTGCTCATGAACCTGCTGTCTGCCCAATTCAGTGACGGCACTCAGGCCGTCCTCGACGCCAACACCCAACTGGATCGCATAAACACCGAACTCACCGACTCCAGCGCCGTCCTCGCCCATGCCTCCCAGGTCATGGCTGACGTGGCCGCCTTGGTGGGCAATTTGGACAAGCTGTTGGGCATAGCCACCGGTTTTTTGTAAGCCGAACCTTTGCCGAACCCAGCGAACCACCGGTAGGCCACTCATGCTAAATCGCTTTTGCTGACGCAGGATATTTTTGCGCGTTGGGTCGCCGCTATCGCGCCACAAATTTCACCACTGCGCCATTTGCGCCCACGCCGAATATCACGCCATCCCGGGCGGCGCTTAGCGCATTCAAGTTCAACTCCCAAACCTTTCGCGCTTCGTGCTCGTCGAACCAAACCGACCGCGCCGTTCCCACTGCCAGCAAGTCCTTGCCGCCAAATGCGACTGCCGAAAAGTAGCTCTGAGGCTGCAATGCAGACAGCGTCCAGGTCGCCCCGCCATCTCGGCTGAACCCAACGTTCGCCGCGGCTGCCGCCGGCTGTTTATAGTCTCCGCCCACGATCACTCCATGCTTGGCATCGCGAAACGCAATCGAGAATACTCCCGCCGACTCCGCTCCATGCGTGATGGGCGCATCCGCCATTTGCCAACTCTTGCCGCGATCGCCCGACCGGAACACCCGCGCCGCCTTTCCCCCAGTCACGAACCAGGCGCGCTTCCTGCCCTGCGTCGTGAGGCAACTGCCGCCCGCGGCAAACGCCCCTTCCCCATCCAACGCAGCCGGCCCAGCCAATACGTTCCACTGCTTCCCGCCGTCCGAAGTTGCCAGCACGCTGAACTTCCCCTTCACCGGATCTCCCATCGCAATGCCGTGCTCGCTATCCCAGAACCCCATGCAGTCCCAGAATCCTGCAGGATCGTGATTGGCGAGTTGCAATGTCCAGTGCCCTCCGCCGTCTGTCGTTTTGTAAATGCGCGATTGCTCGCCCGGCCCCGCGCTCAGCAAGTAAGCCGTGTCTGCGCTAAACGCCTCGACATCTCGAAAGTCCAGACCTTCGGCGCCCGGCACTTGCGCCCCTGTCCAAGTGCGCCCTCCATCGCGAGTTCGCAAATACGTTCCATGAGTCCCGCTTGCCCACGCCACTTGCGCTGACACCGCGCTGACCCCGCGCAGCGTCTCCGTGGTGTGGCTCTGCAGGACGATATATTCCTGCGCCCACCCGCAGCTCGCCAGAAAAATGGCAATGAGCCAATGCAATCGCATGCTGGGATTGTAGAGGCTTAACGGTCCGCCGAAACAAGCATTACACTGCACTCAGGAATCCCTATGAAATTTCCTCCGCCCAATCTCATTCCGCTCAACTTCCAACGCCTTTCGCCCGAACAACAATCCGTGCAAGTCCGCCAGTTCTACGAAACCATGCTGCGCCGTCGCACCGTGCGCGACTTCTCTTCCGCGCCGGTTCCCTTCGAACTTCTCGAGACCGCCATCCGCACCGCCGCCACCGCGCCCTCGGGAGCTAACCGCCAGCCCTGGAAGTTCGTGGTCGTTTCCGATCCCGCCATCAAATCCAAAATCCGCGCTGCTGCCGAAGAAGAAGAACGCGCCTTCTATGAGCACCGCGCGCCCGACGATTGGCTCGA